>NZ_KV811730.1:99100-282222 GCF_001813195.1 Staphylococcus sp. HMSC065D05 | reverse complement strand
ATGAAATCTTATTATTTTTAATAATTTCATTCTCGTATTTTTTATTCAAACTATTTTTATGGAGATTCATTTTGGAATCTTAGCTTTAATATTCGGAATGTTTACAGCAACTTTGTTTATATATTACATGCTTCTATATAAAAGTCCAGAATACAATGACAAGAAAATAGACTGACCCCAATTAGTGGGAATTATATAAAAACACTTTCGTTGAATTCATAATAAAATGAATCATGCGGAGGTGTTTTTTCTATGAAAAGAGTTTCTTATTCAGTAGAAACAAAGTATAAACCAGTTGAAATGAAATCAGCAGGATTTTCCATCTAAAATTTACAGCACATACCATTTCTCGAAATTCTTTTTCTTTCCTCATTTAATCATGCACTTCACCCATTTATTGTTATCACTTGCAACCTGCATACTCTAAATGTAAACTTTAAAATGTAATTAGTTTACATTAAAGATAGGTGACATGATAAACATGAACATATTTATAACTGGAACGAATACAGACATTGGTAAAACGTATGTCACTAAATATCTCTACAAGGCGTTAAGAACGCGGGGATATAGTGTATGTATTTTCAAACCTTTTCAAACTGAAGAAATCGGTGGAGGTAGATACCCGGATTTAGAGATTTATAAAAACGAATGCGGTTTAGACTATGACATCACGTCACTTTACACATTCAAAGACCCAGTTTCACCACATTTAGCATTCAAAATTGAAAGGCATCAGCAATTGAACCATCAAACAATGATGGACAAACTCGAATCACTAGAAGCACAATTCGATATAATTCTCATTGAAGGTGCGGGTGGTATTGCAGTGCCTATCTATGAATACAGTGACCATTTTTATATGACAACAGATTTAATTAAAGACACATCGGATTTCATTGTGAGTGTCTTACCTTCAAAATTAGGTGCGATTAATGATGCCATCGTTCATCAGAAATATATTGATCATCATGAACTCCCCCCGAATGTGTTAATCATGAATAACTATACTGATAGCGCTATTGAACAGGATAATTTACATACCATTGAAAAATTAACACATAAGCCTGTTTATACGTTAGGTCATCAAGCGACTCAAGAAAGCTTTTCCGAAGCATTTATACAACGAATGATAGGAGGATCCAATGGCTAATACACGAGAGTTAAATCATAAAGATGCACAGTATGTATGGCACCCATTCACACAGATGGGAGTCTATGCTAAAAATGACAATATTATTATTGAAAAAGGTCGCGGAAGTTATTTATACGATACTGAAGGCAATAAATATTTAGATGGTTATGCGTCATTGTGGGTCAATGTGCACGGGCATCAACATAAAAAGTTAAATCAAGCCATTCATAAACAACTTGATAAGATTGCCCATTCTACGCTATTAGGTTCGTCTAATATTCCATCGATTGAACTTGCCGAACAGTTAGTCAAATTAACACCAGATAGATTACAAAAAGTGTTTTATTCCGATACGGGGAGTGCGTCGGTAGAGATTGCTATTAAGATGGCTTATCAATATTGGAAGAATATCGATGCTAAACGATATGCGAAGAAGAATAAATTTCTTACATTACATCATGGATATCATGGAGATACTATAGGTTCTGTTAGCGTTGGTGGTATCGATAGTTTCCACAACATTTTTAAAGACCTTATTTTTGAAAATATACAGATAGAAACACCGTGTTTATATAAAAGTAAGTACCGCAATGAAGCGGAAATGCTTAATTCAATACTGAATCAAATTGAAGATATATTATCTGAGAAAAATGATGAAATAGTAGGATTTATTTTAGAGCCACTTATACAAGGTGCAACAGGTTTATTTGTTCATCCACATGGATTTTTGAAAGCTGTAGAACAGTTATGTAGAAAATACGATGTGTTACTGATTTGTGATGAAGTAGCTGTTGGTTTCGGGCGTACGGGAGAAATGTTTGCCTGTAACCATGAAGATGTACAACCAGATATTATGTGTCTGGGTAAGGCAATTACAGGCGGTTATTTACCGTTAGCGGCAACTTTAACATCTCAAAAGATATATGATGCTTTTTTAAGTCAGAGTCACGGTAAGAATACGTTTTTCCACGGTCATACATATACAGGTAATCAGTTAGTTTGTTCCGTAGCACTTGAGAATATTAATCTTTTTAAAAAGAAGCATCTGATTGGGCACATTCAAAAGACATCTCAAACATTAAAGCAACGCCTAGAGGCACTTCAACCTCATAAAAATATTGGAGATATTAGAGGGCGGGGATTAATGTATGGTGTGGAATTAGTTGAAAACAAATCAACGCAGACACCACTCGATATTCCTACTGTAGAACTGATTATACGTCGATGTAAAGAGAATGGATTGATGATTCGGAATTTGGAAAATGTCATCACTTTTGTACCTATTTTAAGTATGTCTAATAAAGAAATTAAAAAAATGGTTAAAATTTTCGACAAAGCCTTACATCAAACATTAAGTAAGAAGTAAGAGGGTATTTATGGACATTAAAGCACAGTTAAAACAGATACAAGATAAAGGTTTATATAGAGCGCTTCAACCGATTCAGTCCGTAGAAAAACAATATATTTATATCAATGACCAATCTTATATTAATTTTACTTCGAACGATTATCTCGGTATAGGACAACTTGAATATCAACCTCAAAATTTCTTAGATTTTATAAAGACATATAGTATCCATCTATCAAGTTCTAGATTAGTGAGTGGCAATTCAGTTGTTTATCAGCAATTAGAACAGGCAATCAGCGAGTATTTTAATTTTGAAGACGCCTTAATTTTTAATAGTGGTTACGATGCGAATTTAGCGGTATTTAATATTTTTAAAAATAATAATGTTGTTATCTTTTCGGATCAACAGAATCACGCCAGTATAATAGACGGTATTAAACTAAGTGGTCTATCAAAAGTGATTTATCAACATTTAAACTATGATGACTTGGAAAGTCATTTAGCGCGGGACTCGCATCCAGATGTTCAAAAAGTGATTGTCTCTGATAGTGTGTTTTCTACTAACGGCGCTAAAGCAGATATTAATAGGCTAGTTAATCTCAAGCAACGTTACAATGCGATTTTAATTATTGACGCATCTCATAGTTTAGGATTAAATCTCTTTGAGTGTCATGCAGACATTGACATAGTTACCTCAAGTTTATCTAAAGCGTGGGGAGCCCATGGTGGCTTAATACTAAGTTCAAAAGATGTAAAAGATTTAATTATTAATAAAGGTCGTTCGCTTATCTACTCGAGTAGTTTACCTAGCTATCATTTGTATTTTATTCAAGTGAGCTTACAACATGTGATTGAAGATACATACAGACGAGAGAAGTTGAATGCACTTAGTGAATATTTTAATCACCAATTTATGGAATTATTTCCCAATCAACCATTATCTAATACACCCATCAAAAATATCGTTTGTGATAGTTTGGTTTCAGCACAAGCACAATACGACATGTTATTTGAACATGGTATATTTGTCAGTTATTTAAGGTATCCAACAGTGTCACAGCCAACATTAAGAATTTCATTATCCTATTTTCATGACACAGATGATATTGATCGACTTTTCAATGTAATGAAACAATACGATGAAGGTGATAGCTATGTATAGTATAAAAATGCGTGCAAGCCACGAAGATATTCATATTAGCGGTGCTGAAACAATGTGTGAATTTAAAGATTTAGAAAATTATTTGAAAAAATATTTTAATAAAGCCTTTAATCATGAAAATGGAAATATAGATTTCTTAAATTTGAAAATTGAAAAGGTTAAGGCACCCATTCAAACAATACCAGCATTACCAGTGGTTGAAAATTTAAACGATACATTAACACAATTAGCGAAACAAACAGATGTTTCTGAATATGCGCTAAACAAAGGGTTAGAATATATAAAGAATGATATTACTTATACTGGAGCCATTATTCTATCTGCACAAACCGGACAACGACTTGATAGCACTGAACAACGAGGTATCAGGGTAACTCATTTAGCATTTAAAACATGCAAACGTAATGGAGAAATATCAGAAAGAGTAAAAGATGCACGTGCACTTGCAACTTGTATCAATGCATTTGAAGGTGTAAAGGCAGAACTATGTGTATCAGACGATTTGCATTACACGACTGGATATTATGCGTCGCCTAAGTTAGGATATCGTAGAATCTTTAATATTAAAGAAAAAGGTACGCGTCACGGAGGAAGAATTATCTTCGTAGACGAAGGGATAAATTTAAATGCATATGTTTCCTTTTTAGAAACAGTACCTAAAGAAATCATAGAAAAATAAGGAATAATATAAACACTCCCAGTAAAGAAAGCATTTAAAATGTGACCTTTACTGGGAGCTTTTTGGTTATATCATATTGTTTTTTAATGAAAGAGTTACAGGGTATAAATTATTTTGTAAACGTGATTTTAGGCGAAGTACCTAAGCCTTCTTTACTTATAGCATTAAAAACCAATTTTTTTGAATTAATAAGAATCATTTCAATAATGATATTCGGATTGTCTACATTACTTAAAATTATTTTTCTGGAATCTTCATTTATTAACGTACAAACGTAATTAGGTGTTATCTCTTTATTAAATGTAATATTTAATGGTGAAGTTTCTACTTCTACAGGGTGCCAAATACCTTCTAATGTATGGAACCAACAAATTTCTTGATATTTTAAATCATCACTTACGATGTTAATGTTATTGTAATTATGCATAAGCACACCTTTCTATATTAATAACCATAAATTGATGCATACCATTCATAGTGATCGCCATTTGATACTGGAATGATATTACTATGTGCATCTTGAGTCATGAAACCATTGTCCCATGGGTTCCAAATTAAAATGACTTCTTGTCCGTTGTTAACTTTAGCATTACCAGCCACAGCCATGGCATGTCCAGCGTGAATACCATCGCTTGATTCAACACGCTTACCTAATACAGCTATACCTTGATTATTAGTTGTTAATTGGTCTACTTCATTATATGAAGTCATTCTATTAAGATATTGAGTATTTCTGCCTTGTGATCTACCAAAACGAAGCATCTCGTTAGATGTTAGTCCTGTAAATTGGAAGTCGTGACCTCTTAAATTAGGATGTAAATATCTCATTACTGATTCTGCATTATATCGATTTGTGTTATATGTGGCATTGAGTAGTGCTGACATAGTATAGCCGGCACACCAACTATTATACCCTTGTGTTTCGCGTATTCTGAAATTCTTTAATTGATTTACATATTCTGCGTGAATTTCATTTCGTGTACTTTGATATTCTAAAGTTGGTTTTGTTACTGATGCAGTTTGTTTAAAATCATTTAAATCTTTAGGTTTAGTGGATTTAGTGGCATTTTCATATGTTTTTTCATTATTACGTGGCGTTTTAAGCACAAGTGTCACTTTTCCATCTTCAGTAAGTGCAAAATATCCTTTTGTATTAGTCAAAATTGTTATCTTTTGATTTTTATATTGATTTAATATTTTAGAAAGAAATGGAGAAACATTAATGGAATAATTGTTTTGCTGTTTTGAAGCTTTAGAATTTGAAGGATTAGGAGAAATTGTTACTACATAAACGACATCTCCTTTTTTATTGAGCACTGGATAATAATAATTGCCGTCGCTTTCCTTATTAAATTTATAAATTTTAAAAGGTTCACCAAGTGTATACGATGTTGCTTTGTGGTTGGAAGCTTTATCTAATAAAGCTACACGAGATAAATATTGTTCTTCAGCAAGTTTGCGAACTGCATTTGGAACGTCTTTATTACTGACAGTGACTTTAGTTGTTTTTTGGTTTGCACCATCCTTTTGTGGTAACGAGTCGGCGTGAGCACTATTGAAAAATAGGCCAAGTGCTAAACTTAGCGTAAAAGCAAGCATAATGGTAATCATATAACTTAATTTTTTCTTCATAAAAAAGTACTCCTTTACTAAAGTTTTTTGCAACTCTTTCAAACTGAATATAACATTTATTTTAAAATATAATTCATTTATTTCCTAAACGTTAAGTTATAATACTTATACGTTAAATATATAAATTGAACAAAATCAAATTGATATAAATTATAATAAAATAATGGATGGATTTAGTGACATGATGTCTATACTTTTAACACGACTATGAAGCAAATGTTTATAATTATCACTTCTAATTATTATCAAGTGTTCATGTTTCTTCATCATGTGTAATGAAAGACATTTTCAATATATGTTATTAATCAATTTTAATGTTGTGTATACACATAATAATTATATGTAAGTATTGATTATTTTTAATAATTTAAAATTTAAAGTTTACAAAGTTTTAATAAATAACCTAAAGTAATTTATATTTTTATGTTAATCTATACATAACAGTTATATTTTCATATTTTATAGGGGAAAAAACTTATAGAGGTGATTTTTTTGAAAAATAATAATGAAACAAGAAGATTTAGCATTAGGAAGTACACGGTGGGAGTCGTGTCAATCATTACTGGGATTACAATATTTGTCAGTGGTCAGCATGCTCAAGCTGCTGAAATGACACAATCATCATCAGATTCTAACGAACAGGCACAACAAACAGAACAAGTTGAACAAAAAGAAGATACAACTCATTTATCTTACGAATTGAATCAAGAGGGTGAGACAGCGAGCCAATCAAAGACTAATCAAGAGAATCAATCTGATGGCAATGTACAAAAAAAGGATAATCAAATACAACAAGATTCAACACAAACGTCACCATTAAATGACCAAAAACAAACTTCAATGGAACAACAATCAAAAGACAATCATGCTACCCCAAATTTACGTCAGGATACATATCCGAAAGGCCCAAATCAAGATGATAAAGGCAAACAACAGTTTAAAGATAATCAACACTCACAAACAGAACATCAACCTAATACTCAAAACCAAAATAATGCTCAAGATTCATCAGATAAAAATCAACACTCATCTGACCAAACTCAAGCCTCATCTAAAAAAGGAACACAACCTAAACAATCACAGTCTATAGAAGATAGAGATAAAACAGTAAAACAACCATCTTCTAAAGTACATAGAATAGGTAATACGAAAACTGATAAAACAGTTAAAACAAATCAAAAAAAGCAAACATCATTAACTTCACCACGTGTTGTGAAATCAAAACAAACTAAACATATCAATCAACTTACTGCGCAAGCTCAATATAAAAATCAATATCCAGTCGTGTTTGTACATGGATTTGTAGGTTTAGTCGGTGAAGATGCGTTTAGCATGTACCCAAATTATTGGGGTGGTACTAAATATAACGTGAAACAAGAACTTACAAAATTAGGTTACCGAGTTCACGAAGCCAATGTAGGGGCATTTAGCAGTAATTATGACCGTGCTGTTGAACTTTATTATTATATTAAAGGTGGACGAGTAGATTATGGTGCAGCACATGCTGCAAAATATGGTCACAAACGTTATGGCAGAACATATGAAGGCATTATGCCTGATTGGGAACCAGGTAAAAAGATACATCTTGTTGGGCATAGTATGGGAGGCCAAACGATACGCTTGATGGAACATTTTTTAAGAAATGGAAATCAAGAAGAAATAGACTACCAACGTCAATATGGTGGTACGGTATCTGATTTATTTAAAGGTGGACAAGATAACATGGTGTCTACGATTACTACATTAGGAACACCTCATAATGGCACACCTGCTGCAGATAAACTAGGGTCGACTAAATTTATTAAAGATACAATTAATAGAATTGGAAAAATTGGTGGAACTAAAGCGCTCGATTTAGAACTAGGTTTTTCTCAATGGGGCTTCAAACAGCAACCTAATGAATCATATGCTGAATATGCAAAACGTATAGCGAATAGTAAAGTTTGGGAAACTGAAGATCAGGCTGTAAATGATTTAACAACTGCTGGAGCAGAAAAGTTAAACCAAATGACGACATTGAATCCTAATATCGTCTATACATCATATACAGGTGCTGCAACACATACTGGACCACTAGGCAATGAAGTACCGAATATTAGACAATTCCCATTATTCGATTTAACAAGTCGTGTGATAGGTGGAGATGACAATAAAAATGTTAGAGTAAATGATGGCATAGTACCTGTGTCTTCTTCACTACATCCAAGTGATGAAGCGTTTAAGAAGGTAGGTATGATGAACCTGGCAACTGACAAGGGTATCTGGCAAGTGAGACCCGTACAATATGATTGGGATCATCTAGATTTAGTCGGCTTAGATACTACTGATTATAAGCGAACTGGTGAAGAATTAGGTCAATTCTATATGAGTATGATAAATAATATGTTGAAAGTCGAAGAGTTAGATGGTATCACACGTAAGTAGCGATTAAAAGAACGATAATATCCTCATTAGATGTATGATTGCGGTACATTTAATGAGGTTTTTTGATTGTTTCGCCGAAAAAATATATAAATAAATTAAATTGAATGTGTATGAATGATTTGATAATATAAAAGTGGAATTTTTTATAAAAATATATTTATATGAATAAACCATATTTTTAATGAATGAATAAAATAATAGAGAGATGTGAAAAGATGAAATATTATGGGAAGTTCCTTTGTGGCATTAGCTTTTTAATATTAACGTGTTTTATTGGCGGATGTGGATTTAAGAAAATAATAAAGAAGCGGAAATTAAAGAAAGTTTCCACAAAACATTAAGTATGTATCCAATTAAAAATTTAGAAGACTTATACGATAAAGAAGGCTATCGTGATGAAGAATTTGAAAAGAGAGACAAAGGGACATGAATTATTAATTCAGAAATGAATATTCAGAAAAAAGGTCAAGCGATGAAATCTAGAGGTATGGTTTTGTATATAAATAGAAATACTAGAAAAACGACTGGCCATTTTTATACAAGTATAATTACAGAAGATAAAAAGGGGAGAGTGCACAGTAAAGATAAAAAATACCCCGTTCAACTTAAGAACAATAAAATTGAACCGACTAAACCAATCGCCGATGAAACATTAAAAAAAGAAATTAAAAACTTTCAGTTTTTCTCTCAATATGGGAATTTTAAAAATTTAAAAGACTACAAGAATGGAAATGTGTCTTATAACCCAAACGTACCAAGTTATTCGGCAGAGTACCAATTAAGTAATGAAGATGACAATGTGAAACAGTTAAGAAAGAAATATGATATCCCTACAAAAAAGGCACCAAAATTAATATTAAAAGGTGATGGAGATCTTAAAGGTTCATCTATAGGACATAAACATGTTGAGTTATCTTTTGTCAGAAACAAAGAAGAAAGCATCTACTTTTCAGATAGTGTGGAATTGAATCCAAGTGAGGTAAATAATGAGTAAAAGTAAGCATGGAATCAGATCAAAAACGTAAACGTTAATAAAAATGAACAATAGAAATATTGAAATAAGTACAACAAACCTCTAAATGAACAAAAGTCATTTAGAGGTTTGTTTATGTTTAAAGTTTAACTGATGATAGAGAGATGTGCTTTTATAAACCAAGTTGTATTTGTTTTAGATGTTTTCCTATAACAATGAGGTACAATGGTACATCGGTTTTAAGTTGAATGGGAGATAATTCAATATTTCCTTGTGCATACTGTACTAAATAAACGTGTTGCTGATCTGAAAAACGAACAAACCCTTTGACACGGTAAACATCTTGAGGCAAGTTATCTAACGCACTAATCATTTCTTCTTTTGTTTGTAGCCTAGGATTTTCAATGAATTGATGATTTATATTACTATGCAAAGTGCCACATGCATTTGAATTTATATGTGTTGGCTCTAGCAGTGATTTTAAACTTAATTCTCCAAATTGACCAACTTGAATATTGGCATCGCTATTAATGCGTTCGAGATGACGTAGCAAGCGGGCGGTTTCTTCTACCTCTATTTTATCTATTTTATTAATAAATAAAGTTGAACAATGACGCAGTTGTTCATAAAATAAAGCGACAATGTCACGTGGATAAGATTTAATTTGTGCATACATGCTTGCATCTATCATTCCGATCATACTCCTTAAAGTGATAAAAGGTGCAAGTACGGGTGTGAAGCATGCATCGACGACAGCTAGTGGTTCAGCTACACCACTACATTCAATAAAGATGATATCAGGTTGATATTTTAAGTATAGTTCATGTAGTTGTTGTGATACGTCTGATTTCATTGCACAACAAATGCATCCTTCAGTGATTTCACTCATAGGTACTTTAGGATGATTTATAAGTTGGCCATCTACACTTAATTTTCCAAATTCATTCATGATAACGGCGGTATTTAAATTGTTTTCAAGTGCATCAGCGATTAAATGATTGAGTGTTGAGGTCTTGCCACTTCCTAAAAAGCCACTGACAATAATGATTTCCATAATATCACTCCTAAGTCTGAAATTTTAGCTATGCTTAACATTGTTATGACTAGTACGATGACGCAAAGGGTGGACGATATCATTTGTTTCATTATCATTTTAATTCCTAGAATTGAACCGAGCCGTCGTATGAGCATCGTCATTGTTACTGAACATGCTGTAAATGTTGAACTAAAGAAGACTAACAACAATAATTGGAATGCGGAAAGTCTTTGAATTAAAGTACCGCCATTCGTATTAAACAACAACATCCCATCCTTACGTATCATTGAAAACAGAATACCTGGTGCAAGCTGTGTAGGTACATCTAGTAGCCATAATAAAGGTATGAATGCATTTGCTATAAAAGTCAAAATAGGCGTAAGAGATAAAAAACTTACAATAAGGCAAATGACTATAAAGATAGGTAAGGCTTGTACAATAAACATTTGAATACTTTTCCACGCTGCTTTTAAGAGTAGCTTTGGTTTGGGCCAACGTACAGGTTGTCGTTGAAAAACAGACTGTGTTGTCATATGTGTTTGATGACTATACCATAGTTTGTTATGTATGATTCCACCTATGAATATCATGCATAAATATGGCAAAAATAACCAAGATTGTTGGCTTGCGTTGAATATCGATAATGTTGCCCCAATTTGGTAACTGCAGGCAGTCCCAAAACTTACCAAGCTCATGCATTGTAATTTGGTACATTGATGACATTGATGAGTAGCTTGAGTAATAGCAGCAGCATTACAACCAAAGCCTTCTAATAAGGGGATGATATCTGCCCCATGAAGACCTAGTCGTAACATCGTAGGTTCAATAGACCAAACGAGATGATGTTTTAAATGACTGATATCAACAAGCGCTGTGGATAAACTAATCATAAAAACAACTGGTAACGCCCAGATAAACGAATATGTGCCTAAGGAGATGACACCATAATGACCGAATAAAATATGTTGCAATTTATCCTCTTGAAATAATGATATTTGAGATAGTTTTGATAACCAGGGTGCCACATATTGTTGTAATCCGTCTGAAATGTGATAAGACAAGTAGATGGGTAAAGCAAACATGAGTATGATAAAGCACCACCCATAAATAATATTGTGAAAACGAGGATGATATACTTTGCTCTCCTTAACAAAAGTACGCAATGTTTTAATGATATTTAAACTATGAAGTGGCGATGAAGGGACACCGTGTTGTAATGAAATATCTAATTGGTGTTTGATAATGTAACGTTTTAACAAAACTTGTTGGCTAGAGGTTAATTTGTCATAACCTTCAATGATCAACTCATGTGCATCATCTGGAATGTCAGTAAACGTCCCATCACGTAAATTAAAGGTTACTGTTAACATGTGCAATTCACATCACAACAATGATAATCGTCTAGAAACATATTTTTTTGACGATACGACTGAATTAACGACGTATCTTCAGGTAAGCCTTCGCGTAGGCTTACTAAATGAGCTAATACTGCAAAACGTGCTCTGAATTTATATATGTAACAAAGGATAGCATTTTGATGACGTACAGTAGCACCAATTAAAAATACATTAGGAAACTTTGTAGACTCGTCCAATTCTGTTAACTGAATTTCTGATTGTCGTATTTGAAATAGTTGCTCTATTAAAGGATTTTGGGTGACATCAAATCCAGTTGCGATAATCGGTTCAGTATGAGAGTGAACAATATGCCCATTATCAAAGTGTATCTTATAGGAATGATCTTGATATGTTACTTTGTGTGCTCGGTAGCCCACATGCATTTCAATTAATGCACCCTCTTGTATAGCGTTCTGTAATCGCTGTTGAGTATATGGTGATAATCTTATACTTGGGTCTGCATCTTCCTTTTTAAGTCCAGTTTTAGATGTATATATTGATATTCTTGCGCCTGTTTGACTAAGGTTTATGGCAGCATCAAAAGCACTCTCATTACCACCAATGATTGTAAAAGCATCACCTTTTAATTGAGTGAATGTTTGAATTTCACTGTAATGACGTCCATATGAAAAAGGATGATATGGGAATGAATAGTCTCCAGTTGCTATAAATATATAATCTGCGGTATATACACCATAGTCCGTTGATACATGATATACACCATCTATGTATGTTACACGTGAAACATTGGTGTTTGTTTTGACATTTAGATTGTAATGCGTAGCTACTAGTGAGAGGTATTCAGCATAACGTTTTCCAGATAAATGTTCTTCATTGAAAGTGAAGGCAGGTGATGTATCTTTAGCTATTGCATTCATATCTGGCATGCCAAAACCATTAGTTGTAAATGATGGTGTGATGGTCTTTGTTGATAGAGGCCAATGTTTAAATGAATGACCGATGGTTCCCTTTTCAACAATTAGAACATCTTTAATATTGAATTCTTGTAAAGTGATTGCCATACCCAGGCCAGCGGCTCCTGCGCCGATGATGATGATGCGATGATGAGACATGGTAACACATCCTTTCTCATTTTTATTTCTATAAAACGTAATGATTACGATTTGAAAGTATAGCGATAATTAAGTCACTTTTCAAATGAAAAAGAAACAGTAGGTTTATGGATTTTCTTGAACATATTGTGCATGAATCTATCAAATTGAAAAAATTTGTTTTTTTCAGACTTTTTTGAGATTAAATATTGCCGTTGACAATAATAAAAAATAATGTAAATATTAAAGCGTAACAATTTCGATTTAGGAGATGTACACATGTATAAAAAAGGTTTAATTATATTTTTTGTAGCAGTTTTAGCATTATCACTAGCTGCTTGTGGTAAAGATGGTCATCAGCAATCATCTGATCATAAAGGAAAGTTAGATGTAAAGACGACAGTGTATCCACTTAAATCATTTGCACAGCAAATCGGTGGAAAATATGTAAATGTTGAATCGGTTTATCCTAAAGGCGTAGATCCACATACATATGATCCAAGTCAAAAGCAAATGGTAGATATTGGGAAATCTGACTTATTCTTATATACTGGTGATAACTTAGATCCCGTAGCTAAGAAAATCGCTAAAGCTATAAATGATAAAGATAAGACATTATCACTAGAATCAGCTTTAGATAAAAATAAGGATTTATTAAAAGGCGAAGAACATGAGCATGAGCACGGAGAAGGTCACGAACATGGCGAAGCACATGAAGATGAACACGAACATGAACATCATCACCATGGAAAATACGACCCACACATTTGGTTGGATCCTGTAGTAAGTCAAAAATTTGCTAAAGCAATTAAAGATGAATTGGTAGAAAAAGATAGCAAACATAAATCTTATTATGAAAAGAATTACAACCAACTAGTTAAAGAGTTAAAAGACTTAGATAAAGATATGAAACATGCTGTGAAAGGTAATGAAGATAAAACTGTTTATATTTCACACGATTCTATAGGTTATCTAGCTGAACGCTATCATTTTGAACAAGAAGGCATTGAAAATATGAATGCGGAAGAACCAAGCCAAAAAGATTTAACAAATATTGTTAAACAAATTAAAGAAGATAAAGTGAAAAATATTTTAATAGAAGAAAATGTATCTCATAAAGTAGCAGATACAGTAAGAAAAGAGACAAATGCTAAAACAATTAAATTTTACAATATGGGATCACATACAAAACAACAAGATGATGACAAAAATACTTACCAATCATTTATGAAAGAAAATATTAAAGCTATTGAAAAAGCCCTACAAAATGAATAAATCAATTTAAAATATAAAAAAGACGACATCAAAGAAACATTGACAGAAATGATATGTTCGGATGTGGAAGTATTTTCGATTGACTGAGTTGATTACTTGGGAATGTTAAAGGCTGTCAACTCTAGTTAGTTTTGTGAGAGTGGAATAAAGAATTCTGTATGGATTCTGTTCCACTCTTTTTTTATTAAAAAGATTCAAAGAAGCATAATTTAAAAGAGTAAAATTTATTCTTTGATTAACATTTGATATAATTGTGAACATTTAAATAAGCAAAAACCAAATATTTGAAATTATGTTAATGTAAATGTAGATATTAAAGTAATCATTTTATTTAAAAGTAGATTTTAATTTTTATATACATATTAGCGTTGTGGAATAGGTGGAAAGGGGGAGTCAAAAGGTGAAAACGCTAATGATTAAAGCAATGGGGACGGTGATACGTTTATCGATTGAGCATCAACATCCGGATACATTACTTCAAGAAGCTGAAATAAAAATTCGTGCTTGGGAATCACAATTTAGTGCTAATGATCCGAAATCAGATTTGATGAATGTGAATCAACATGCAGGTATCGTACCAGTCAAGGTTAGTTCTGAAATCTTTAACATGATACGTTATGGTTATGAAACTACATTATCTTCTAATTTTAAGATGAACATTTTGATAGGGCCACTAGTCAAATTATGGAAAATTGGTTTTAAAGATGCATTGAAACCTAAAGAAGTGGATATACAACGTGCTTTATTGTGTATGAATCCTGAAAATCTTGTTCTAAATTCAAAAACACATGAAGTATTTCTTACACAATCAGGAATGGAGATTGATTTAGGAGCCATAGTTAAAGGCTATTTTGCTGATCAATTACAGCAATACTTTTTAGCTCATGGTGTATCTTCTGCCATTATCGATTTAGGTGGTAATGTTTTAACAATTGGTAGACAATCTGAAACATTAGAAAAATGGCATGTAGGTGTACGTAATCCATTTCATAAGGATGCACTACCACTCGTTACATTAAACGTAGAGCATCAATCAGTTGTTACATCAGGTATCTACGAACGTTACTTCATACAGGAAAATCAATTATTTCATCATATATTGGATTCAACAACAGGTTATCCTGTAGATAATGATATCGCTAGCGTGACAATCATATCTGATCATGGGATTGATGGCGAGGTATGGAGTACAATTTGTAGTTTTGGTCAATCACAAAAAAATATTGAATTATTAAATATCATTGACGGTATTGAAGGCATTATTGTGACAAGAGATGGAAGCGTTTTAATGACTTCGAAAATGCAAAAGTATTTATAAAAATTTAAAGAATACTCATGAAGAGTATTTTATTTTTAAACAATAATGTGAAAATATTCACAAATAACTAGGAGGATTTGATATGAGTAAGGAAATATTCGATACTTTTAAATTTAAAAGTGGTGCCGAATTAAAAAATAGAGTATTAATGGCGCCCATGACTATCCAAGCTGGGTATTTTGATGGAAGTGTTACATCAGAAATGATTGATTATTATCAATTTAGAGCTGGTGATGCTTCAGCAATCATTGTTGAAAGTTGTTTTGTTGAAAATCACGGACGAGGATTTCCGGGAGCTATAGGTATTGATAATGATGATAAAATACCTGGACTCAAACGTTTAGCAGAAGCGATTCAAGCTAAGGGATCAAAAGCGATTTTGCAACTTTATCATGCCGGAAGAATGGCAAATCCTAAATTTAATGAAGGAGAGCAGCCGATATCTGCAAGCCCCATTGCAGCATTAAGACCCGATGCAGTACCACCTAGAGAAATGACACATGCTCAAATCAATGAGATGATTAATGACTTTGGAGAGGCTACACGTCGCGCTATAGAAGCGGGGTTTGATGGTGTCGAAATTCATGGTGCCAACACATACTTATTACAACAGTTTTTCTCTCCACATTCTAATCGGAGAAAAGATTCATGGGGAGGCAGTCGTGAAAAACGTACACGATTTCCAATCGAAGTTTTAACAAAGGTTCAACATGTCGTTGCTGAAAAAGAGGCTTCTCATTTTATTATAGGATATCGATTCTCACCTGAAGAAATTGAAGAACCAGGCATACGTTTTGAAGATACTATGTTTTTACTAAATACATTAGCAGAATATGAACCTGATTATTTCCATATATCTGCAAACAGTTATCAACGTACATCTATTGTGAATCAAGAAGATACAGAACCTTTAATTAATAAGTACATCAAAATGCAAAGTGCACAGTTGGCAAAAATTCCATTAATTGGTGTAGGTAGTATTGCCCAACGACAAGATGCAGAACATGCCCTTGAACTAGGATATGATCTTTTAAGTGTTGGGAAAGCCTATTTAGTGGAACCACAATGGACAGATAAAATTTCACAAAACGAAGAAGTAGAACAATTTGTCGATATACATGATCAGAAAGTACTTCACATACCATCCCCTTTATGGAAAGTAATGGACTTCATGATTTTAGATAAAGAAGAAGAGCATCGTAAATATGAAAGATTAAAAGCACTTCAAAATAAAAAAGTTAAATTTAACAAAGGTACGTATCATGTCTATGCAAAAGGTCATAATGGCAACCTACCTATGAAAGTTCAATTATCAGAAGATAAGATTGTAAGTATCGAGGTAGATGATAGCGGAGAATCTGAAGGTATAGCGAACCCAGTGTTTGAACGTTTACCGCAAGATATTATCAATGGGCAAACACTGAATGTAGATGTCATTTCAGGTGCGACAGTAACAAGTGAGGGCATCGTGCAAGGTATTGCAGATGCAATTGAACAAGCAGGAGAAGATCCAGATATTTTACGGGCGCGTCCTAAACCGGTCGTTCAGTGGTCTGATGAGGTCGTTGAAGAGACGACTGACGTCGTTGTGATTGGTACAGGAGGTGCTGGACTCAGTGCAGCTGCTACGGTATTAGATGAAGGAAAAGAAGTCATCATGCTTGAGAAATTTGCGGCTATAGGTGGCAATACTATCCGTACAGGTGGTCAAGTCAACGCTGCTGAACCTAAATGGCAAAATGCATTCCCGGCACTTGCTGGTGAAAAAGAGACACTCTTACAGTTATTAAATCATGATGAAAATGATATAGATGAAGCTTACATTGAAGATTTCAATACTTTAAAACGTCAAATTAAAGACTATCTTGAAAATAGCAGTAATGAAAATGAATATCTTTTTGATTCTGTCGAATTGCATCGTATTCAAACATATTTAGGTGGTAAACGTAAAGATCGTAATAATGTCGAAATTTCAGGTGATTATGATTTAGTTAAAACACTCACAGATAACGTTTTGGAATCAGTATATTGGTTGAAAGACAAAGGTGTTCATTTTGATCGTTCGTTTGTGGATATGCCTGTGGGTGCTTTATGGCGTCGTGGTCATAAACCAATGAAAGCACAAGGTTTAGAGTACATTGAAAATTTAGGAGACTACGTTAAACGTAATCATGGTCGTATTTTTACAGAAACTACTGCAGAAAAGTTAATCAAAGAAGGTAATCAAGTCGTTGGTATTGAAGCACGTAAAGCAAATGGTGCTAAAGTTAAGATTCATACACGTCATGGTGTAGTGTTGGCTACAGGTGGCTTTGGAGCGAATACAAAAATGCTACAACAATATAATACGTATTGGGATAATATTCCTGATGACATTAAGACAACGAATTCTCCTGCAATTACAGGTGATGGTATACGTTTAGGTGTGCAGGCAGGTGCTGACATCGTAGGTATGGGATTCTCTCAAATGATGCCGATTTCTGATCCGAAGACAGGTGCATTGTTTACTGGATTAATCGTAACACCTTCAAACTTTGTCTTCGTTAATAAGGAAGGACAACGTTTTGTTAACGAATTTGAAAGTAGAGATGTATTATCTAAGGCAGCATTAGAACAAAAAGACGGTATCTTCTATATTATTGCAGATGCAAATATTAAAGCACTAGCTATGAATACAACTGAGGACAAAATTAATCAAGAATTAGAAGACGGCACTTTAGTAAAAGCAGATACCTTAGAAGCATTAGCCCAAAAATTAAACATTGATACAACTACTTTTGTGAACACGATTGAAAGATATAATACCTTCGTAGAACAAGGACAAGATGAGGATTTCAATAAAAATGCATTTGATTTAAAAATTGAAAAAGCACCATTCTACGCGACACCACGTAAACCTGCAATACATCATACTATGGGTGGTTTAAAAATAAACACGCAAGCACAAGTTATAGATGTTGAAGGTCATATCATTGAAGGTTTATATGCGGCTGGTGAAGTTGCCGGTGGTATTCATGCTGGTAACCGTTTAGGCGGAAATGCACTGGCAGATATTTTTACTTTTGGTCGCATTGCCGGTCAAAGTGCTGTAACGAAATAAATGATGGAAGAGTAGGAGGCCACTTACGATGAGCGAACAGTTTAATAAAGGGAAACAACTAATTGTAGCGATTATCTTAGGGATTCTCACATACTGGTTATTTGCACAGTCTTTTTTGAATATCGCACCACATGTTCAACGTTTTTATCATGTAGATATGAGTATTGTTAATATTGCGGTCAGTCTCACATCACTCTTAACAGGTGTATTTATAGTCGTAGCAGGGGGATTATCTGATAAAATAGGTCGAGTTAAAATCACAAATGCAGGTCTAATATTAAGTATACTTGGCTCTATTGCATTGATCATCTCGCATGCACCAATTTTATTATTATTAGGGCGTGTTTTACAGGGTTTATCTGCGGCATGCTTACTTCCAGCAACTATCGCGTTAATTAATTCTTTCTTCCAAGGTGAAGAAAGACAAAAGGTACTTAGTTATTAGTCATTCGGATCCTATGGTGGAACAGGGTTAGCATCACTATTTGCTGGAATTATAGCTACATTTATTGGATGGCGATGGATTTTCGTGTTGTCAATCATCTTCTCAATTATTGCCTTAATATTGCTTAGAGGTATACCAGAATCTAAAGATGAGTCTGCATATAATAAAAAATTTGATATCGTTGGAATCATTATTTTTGTTGTCATGATGTTAAGTATTAACGTAGTGATTACGCAAGGAGATAGAATTGGATGGTTAAATCCTCTTATATTGATATTAATTGCTATATTCATTGTGACATTAATTGCATTTTATATATTTGAAAAACGTCAAGATGAACCTTTTATAGATTTAAGTTTATTTTCAAATAATGTTTATATCGGAACAACATTAGCCAACTTGATGGTGAACATGGATATTGGTTCATTAGCATTATTTAATATTTATGTTCAAGACGATAAGCATCTAACAGCTGCACAAGCTGGTTTAATTACGATTCCATATATGCTGTGTAGTTTGTTAATGATTCGTGTTGGTGAACGTTTTATGCAAAAAAGGGGACCGCAATTGCCATTGATGTTAGGTCCGATATCAATTACTGCTGGTATTATACTTTTAGCATTCACTTCTTTGCCTAATATGATTTATTATATTGTGGCATGTATTGGCTTTATCTTTATAGGTCTAGGATTAGGATTTTTTGCTACTCCCGCGCTATCTACTGCTGTATCTAATGTTCCAGCTGAAAAAGCAGGTACTGCATCAGGAATTATAAAAATGACTTCTACACTAGGTGCAGCATTTGGAATCGCTGTTGTGACAACAATATATACGGCATTATCTGTAAATCACCCGGCATATTTAGCAGCTACTATCGCATTTATCGTGGGTGCAGGTTTAGTATTTATCGCATTTATTGCGGCGTATTGTTTAATTCCTAAAAAGAATGTAGATATTTAAAAGGTATATTGTTGGAGTTAAAAGCAGTGTTAGTAATTTGAAGTTGCATTTAATAATGAATAAAAACAACAACTTTTCGACAAATATATTAACAACATTTGACATTTCCCAATCTTATTACTACGACCATGTTTAAAGGGTAGATGATAAATAAGGAGGAAGATAGATATGAGTAAAACAGCAATTATAACAGGTTCAGCAGGTGGATTAGGTAAAGGTATTGCAGAACGTCTTGCTAACGATGGGTTTAATGTAGTACTACAAGATATTAATGAAGCACTTCTATTAGAAACTGAGAAAGAATTCAAAGAAAAAGGTTATCAAGCTGTCGCATTCAAGAGTGATGTATCTAAAAAGAAAGAACAGGAAGAATTAGTTCAGTTTGCAGTTACAGAATTTGGTCAATTAGATGTTATGGTAAATAACGCAGGTGTTGATGCTGTGACGCCAATTTTAGAAATTGATGAAGATGAATTATCTAAGTTATTTAATATTAACGTATTTGGTACATTGTTTGGAATTCAAGCAGCTGCTAACCAATTTATTAAACAAAAAAGTAAAGGTAAAATCATCAACGCATGTAGTATTGCAGGACATGAATCTTATGAAGTACTCGGCACTTACTCAGCAACAAAACACTCAGTACGTTCCTTTACTCAAACAGCTGCTAAAGAATTAGCAGACAAAGGCATTACCGTAAACGCTTATTGCCCAGGAGTTGCCAAAACTGAAATGTGGGATCGTATTGATGAAGAAATGGTGAAACTTGATGATAGTCTAGAAATAGGAGACGCATTTGAAGCATTTTCTTCAGAAATCAAACTTGGAAGATATCAAGAGCCATCAGATGTTGCGAACTTAGTATCATTCTTAGCTTCAAATGATTCTGATTATATTACAGGTCAATCCATTTTAACTGATGGTGGATTAGTGTATAGATAAGTTAGACATGGTAAATAAATGTGTATAAAATTTATTAAGGCTTGCCTTTTCAATCGAGAAATATACGACGAAAGGGCAAGCCTTTTTGATGTTAAATATTGATGAAATGATAGAGTAAAAGTACAACTTAAGATTTCGTATTATCAGCTAAGGCATTTGCATATTTTTTAAAAGACCAACCTTTATTTTCTAAAATATCAGGATAAAAAGGATTTTGACCTATAACTTTAATATCATCTGCTAGTGCTTCAACTTCGTCTAAATGATGTGTCGTCATGATGATTAAACATTGATCGGTCATTTGTTGTAATAAGTTGTGAATATCATATCTTGATTCTAGATCGATGCCTTCTGTTGGCTCATCTAGAATAAGTATTTTAGGCCGACTAAGTAGACCTATCATAATATTGACTTTACGTTTATTTCCACCAGAAAGGTTAGATACTTTCACTTTTGTATCAGTAAAGTTTAATTGTGATAAATAAGAATGAAGTGTTTCATCTGAAATAGGATTTTCACAAAGTGACTTGAAAAACTCAATGTTTTCCATGACAGTCATATGCTCGAATAATGCGATGTCTTGAGGGACATAGCCTACAATATGACGTATTCGACGTCTTGATATATATTGATTGAAGTATTGAATACGTCCTTCATCTGCATTCTCAATACCTGCAATTAAACGCAATAATGTAGATTTTCCAGCACCATTTTCACCTAATAAAATAGTAATTTTATGAGGTTGAAATTGCATATCTAGGGAATCGAAAATATGCTTCTTTTTATAGCTTTTTGAAACATTTTGAATATCTATCATTGAATATAACTCCTTTACAATTGAATCCATAAATATATGATACCTATCGCTACTGTATAAATAATAGCCATAAATATACGATGACTAAGGACATTAATTTTAAAAAGTAATAAAGCAATACCTGCCTCATAAAATAAAACTATAATTAGTGTTTTTAAGTAGAAAAGAATGCTTAATGGTTGATGCATAAAAAGACTGATCATCAATAGCATGAGCATCAGTATGACCACATGTACACTGATATAAGTCAAGTATAGTTTAAGTTGACTATAAGGTACCAAATATAATCTTCCGAGAGGTGCGTTCTGTTTAAGACGTTGATGTAATAGGATTTGGATAACACTTACAAAGATGACGACAACAAATACAATGCCAATTGAAATGGATTGATGAGCATGTTTATTGATAGCTACACTTTTTATTTTAGATTGAGGTGTATGAGAATAATAAGATTGTTTCACTTTATCTAAGGATTGTGGTTGTTTCATATCATCAAGATGTTCATGAATAATATTAGGGATTTGTTGTTCGTATAATGATCGACTGATTATTTCCATAGCAATATGTCCTATAAAATCATCTCTGCTATATAATGGAAGAGTCTTATTTAAATCATTAGCTTTAAGGTGTTTAGAGAAATCCTTAGGTATTTCAAGGCTTGCAATGACTTCTTTCTTTTTTACCAAATCATCGATATAAAAATCATCATGAGATAAATGTTTTACTGTTACATACTGATTTTGCTCTATATCTTTAATTAATTTTTTCGAAGCGGAACTATGGTCCATATCTTGAATGGCGATAGGTATTTTAAAATTTTGCTGAGCCAATTTTTGTCCTAACCATAGAGTTCCTAAAGCGATTAGTATCGTGCTAATAAGAAACACATATTGTAACCATTGTTTCTTAATGACGAGTTGAATGTATGGTTTCATCGGCGATACCTCCATACTAAAACAATGATGAATAGTATCAATAGTGTAATAAAACTTAAATAAAATGCTGGATGTGTGTCTAAAATATAGTTATTGAGTGTTATTTCTAACATTTGATTAGTAACCAAACTAAATGGTTGTGTAATGATTACATCATTAAGCATGTGTTTAAAGAAGATAGTAGGGATAATTATCCCAGAAAAAATAACGATAACAAAGCTAAGTAATAATTTGAGTAGAAAGTTTACCCATGAACGAGTAATTAAGTCTATAAGTAATAAGCATAAGACGAGTAACGTAACGTAATAAGTGAGTTGTAAAGCTACCGTTGGCCAATTGTATTTTTCAAATGGGGCATTGAGAGCATGAGTAATCCAGATAAAGCCAATAAATGCCCATATGAGTGAATAAAACCATGCAATGATACCTCGAACTATCGTGAGCTTTTCAAAGGAAAAATGAAACATTTGCAAGCGTTCTTTGAGTGCAGTTTCTTGATTCATTTTTAGTACTGTATAAAGTGATAAACACAATATAAAGATAGACAAAAGAAATCCAGTGACTACATAATAACTACTGGTGTCATAAATATGTATGGGTTCAAAATTAAATGAACCTGAACGATTTAAACCGGTAAATAACATATCAATCAATGTCATTGCTACGTCTTCATTTGAAGGATCTTTAGCTAATTGGTTAAAGCTTAGCACACCGCCCATTGATAACATTAAACGGTCATAAACTGAGCGTGTTAATTGATTAACCACGACACTGTTACTTGATTGTTCATCATATGTATAAACAGTTATAGGAAGGCTACCATCTTTATAAAAAGTATCGGTCATACCACGGTCGAAGACAAAGTATCCTTGTAATTGATTCTGTTTAAGCAGATGTTGCGCTTGATTCTCATTATAAGTTTTGAGAGCAGCATTTTTGCCAAGATTGTTGCCTTTACCCACAGTGTTTAAAATTAGTTTTGTTTCTTTAGAATGATCTTTATCAACGATACCAATATTAAATTTTGAATCATTTTGATTAATGTGCTGGATAGTTGTTAAAGTTACGATGAGCGTCAATAATATCAATATTAAATATAAAAATAGATACCACTTTTTAAGTAAAAATGAGTGGTATATATGAAACAATTTGAAAGATTTCAAGTGACCACTCCTAGCGAATTCAAGATAAAAGGGGTGAGACTATCATTCGTAAAGTTTCAATTGAATGTGAGTCCCACCCCGTGAGATTAACCAGTATATGACCTACCTTTTATAGGTGGTGAAAGTCATTGTCGTTCAATCGCTTAGCATTCTATGAATTAATCATCTAGCTTTTTAAAGACTGATTTGACAATGTCTTTTTGTTTATCCTTAATTTCATCTGATAATTTATCTTTATCTTTCTTAGATAATGAATTAAAGTCCGTTGCATTATCGGTATTAAAATCAATGCGCTCTTTAAGTTTTGAATTAGCATTGATAACAATATTAATAGGCTCTTCGTCTAGTTTAAATCCAATATTTAATGTTTGTTTTTGAAGATTATTTTTAGCGTCTGTTTCTAAATTGTCTTCATAATTTACTTTATAATGATCGATAGCATTATCGATAGTAATAGTTCCAGTATCTTTACGTTTTGAATCTTTTACGCTCTCTTTATTATTTAAATGAACATTTAGACGTTCATAGTCTACGTCACCACTATATTTATAGTCATCTTTATAATGCTTTCCGTCTTTCTTAGAAGATCCTTTAATGTTATGTGTGTTTCCATCACTAGTTACTTTATAATCGACTTCGATATTGTCATCTATCACATTCGTGCCTTTGATAGTCGTTTTTTCACCGTCGCTATCAGTAACTGTGATGTTACGTTTTAGTATTTGATGCTTTTGTTGGTAGATAGTTGATTTAATTTTTGGAAATTCTTTAGTTTGTTTATCTTGAGCATCTTCAAGTTGCTCTTCGATTTCTTTTTTATACTCTTTTTCATTAATGCTTGATAAACGTTGTAATTCTTTATCGTTTTTAGCTTTTTTTAATGCTGCGACAGTGATTTTTTTAGCTTTATCACGACTTATATTTAAAGTGATAGGTTTTAAATTTTTTGTTTCACCGTCAATTTTAACTTTTTCTTTTTTACCTTTTTCAAAGTCATCATCTTCTAATTGATCGATGACTAAATCTGTATATCGCTTAAACAGTTTTTCAACATCTTCTTGTTGAGAATGAACAATACCCAATTTATTATTCAGGTCAAAGTTTGCATTTGAAAGTCCCTCATCTTTATAGTCAGAAGGATCTTCATCAAAGATTTGAGCAGCTGTTTCTAATAGTTCTGAGTTTTTGACGCTGTACTTTTTCTTGAATAAGGGTGATTCGAAGAATTGCGTTGAATCATTTGCTGTCCATTGGAACTTACCAATATCTTTATCTAATATTTTAGGTGATACGCTCATGATTCCTTTATTTGATTTTGGATCATGACCGATAGTTCCAGTTATTTTAGAACTATCTAAAATAGTTTTAGGTAAACCAAGATCTTTTAGATATTCCTTAGATGCATTAGCATGTAAATCATACGTATTAACATAAGAATTATCTTTTAATTTTTTTTGGAATTTCTTTTCGTTACTAAAACGATGATCAACATAAGATTTCACATTTTTAGCGGTCTTTTTTTCGCTCAGTAAATATGCGTTTTTAGGTGTATTTGTTACAAAGGCATATACACCCCAAGCAATCCCCAAAAGAATGATTAATCCAAGTACGATAGGCACTATAATTTTAATTTTTTTAGACATTAAATATCCTCCCAAAATGTGTCTATATCTCCATATCTATGTTTTTAATTTTCTTTAATTTTAAATTCTTTAGTACCCACTTTTCCGTTATAGCTATGATTTGGGTCTTTAGCTTCAAGTGTTACTGGTGTTTTAGTGTCTTTCAATTTAAAGAACATAACACCTTTTACTTTTCCATCTTTGTTAATTTTGTTACCCATATTTTCTTCATATTTTTCCTTTAAATCAGTATCATGTCCACCGCCAATTTCTAAACTTCTCTTAACATCTTTAGAATTTTGATAAATATCAAATGATTCGATAAATGCTGAAGATGCTGTTAGGTCTTTGTCTTTTTTATTTTTAACACCATAGATGATAGCGATACTTGGTTTTTTGTCATCATCGTACTTAGATGCTTTGACAGTTTTGGCTTCTAAAATTTCAATATCAAAATTGTCTGTTGTTAATTTATCATTTTTGAATTTCGCTGTTGTTTTATCTTCATTGTCATTTTCGTCTACAGAAACGCTATCTGTAGAATTAGATGAAGAATCATTTTTAGATTCGTCATTTTTGTCACCACATGCCCCTAAAACGAGTGTTGACGCAAATAATAGTGCTAATACTTTTTTCATTATTAATATCCTCCCGTAAATAAAAAATAAAATAAATATGTAAACGTAAAATATCCTAATAATAATAATTTCAATATATTAATATAATGGATATTTTCGCTATTAAGTATATCATTTGTATTGCTTAATAGTAATACTTTTATTTAAATATTCTATGAAATCTATAGCATTACCAACAAAGAAGATAATTAAAATATTGTTAGTATTTATATATTTGTTTTTATAATTTTGTGTCATTTAATTTAGTTAAACTTTTCTGTTTATATTCTCTAATAAAAACACTTCAGATGATAATTGAATTTAAATTCATTTAAAGCGTATCAACCAAGTTTTTAAATATAGACATTTGTACTTTTTATCGTAGATATTTATAAGAATATTCATTTCACTTTATTCTATTAATTGAAAATAATTATCATTTATATTGACAACTGTATGTGCCTCGTTTAATATAATTCTCAAATCGTAACAATTACGATTTGTTTTATGCAATTGTTTTAAGTTATTGATTTTAATGAGATTAATCATTTTTATTAACAATTTAATTTGAAAATTTACAATAAAAAGGAGTGTTTTATGCAACGTCAAGTGGTCGAATTTTCAAAATATAATCCATCTGGGAATATGACAATTCTTTTCATTCAAAGCATCAACCGAGCGAATACGCCGCGATTGCACATCAGTTGATGGCGACAACACATGTGTGTTGTGAACAAGTAGGGTTTATTGAATCAGTAAACTATGAAAATGGGGATAACTATCACTTGGTAATGAGTGGAAATGAATTTTGTGGTAATGCGACTATGTCTTACATTCACTATTTAAAAGAACGTTTATTAATACAGCATCAACAATTTCAATTAAGAGTTTCGGGATGTTCTCATCCTGTAGAGTGCAAAGTTCATTCGCAACATTATGAAGTGACTATGCCAAAAGTACATCAAGTTAAGGAAAGATTTGTGAAATTAGGGGACCAACAGTTTAAAGCATTTGAAATTAGCTACGATACATACATTCATTACGTGTTGATGTGTGATGGTGTAGATTTAGCAATGAAACAGCGCGTGGAAGATTTTGTCAGTGCGCAAACATGGCATCAACAATTTAAAACGATTGGCGTCATGCTTTTTCAACAAGATAAACAATTCATATATCCACTGATACATATACCTAAAATAGGGAGCTTAATCTGGGAAAATAGCTGTGGTTCAGGAGCGGCTTCTATCGGTGTGTTGGTTAATTATCTAACAGATCATGATATTCAAGATTACCTAGTTAATCAACCCGGAGGCAGTATTATTGTCTCATCCAGAAAGTCTGAACAAAATGAATACCAAACAACGATTAAGGGTCAAGTTTCAACTGTCGCAACAGGACAAGCATATATAGAACAGGAGACAATGACGCAAATATGAATGATCATACAAAAATAGAGAACCAATTACAATATTATTTAGAACAATTTACGTACTTACATCAACTCGTTTTGGAAGATAGTCAGCACATTGTTGATTTAGAAAATTTGATTGATGAATACAGTCAATGGATACTTCAACCTTTGGCAGAGCATCACTATTTAACATGGAACGATTTAGAAACAAAAATGAGCTTAACCAAGAAGCTTCAAGAGGTATCAGCAAAATGTGTGAAACAGGTAGAAGTTATTCGCGCACAACGTTTGTTGAATGGTAGGGCGACCACGTCAGGTTATTTCGAAAATATAGAGCATTGTATTAATGCAGAATTCGGAAGATGGCAAATTGGAAAAAATGACAAATTATTACTGATTGGTTCAGGAGCATATCCTATGACATTGATTCAAGTTGCTAAAGAAACTGGCGCTGCGGTTATTGGTATAGATATAGATTCGGAAGCAGTTGATTTAGGGCAACGTGTCGTCAATGTACTAGCGCCAAATGAAGATATCATTATTAGTAATCAAACAGTTGATCAATTAGAAGACATCCAATCTGTGACACATATTATATTCAGTTCGACGATACCTATCAAATATGACATTTTGAATGAACTTTACACATTGACGAATGATGAAGTTGTTGTAGTTATGCGATACGGTGATGATATAAAAGCATTGTTTAATTATCCATCTCAAGCAACTGACGAAACACAGTGGCGATGTGAAGAACTACAAACACGACCGAAGCAGATTTTTGATATTGCACTTTATCGTAAAGTGGCATCAAAAGTTGGTGTTGAACATGTCTAAAATATTAATGGTTGGTAGTGGACCGGTCGCTATTCAACTTGCTCGACTATGTTATTTACATGGAGAACATATAGTTGATATGGTGAGTCGCGTTCATGCATCAACCAAATCTAAGAGAGTCTTTGATGTGTATCAACGTGATGGCTTTTTTTCAGTAATGACTCAAAATGATGCACATCAGTGTTTTTCAGGTAAGTTTACGGTTAGACATTTTTTTAAAGATGTTAAAGATATTACGGAATATTATGACGTGGTGATTTTAGCATGTACTGCCGATGCGTATCGACCGATATTACAGCAATTATCTAAGTCTACACTAAAGCGTATTAAACAAATCATTTTGGTCTCACCAACATTAGGATCACATATGCTTGTTAAACAATTACTATCAGATGTTCATTGTGAAGGTGAAGTGATTTCATTTTCCACTTATCTAGGCGATACCCGAGTCTTTGATAAAGCGCAACCACATTGTGTCCTAACCACACGAGTTAAATCAAAATTATTCGTAGGTTCGACTCAATCTCAGTCTATGACGTTGTGTAAGCTTAAGTCTTTATTTGACTATTTGAATATAGAATTAACAACGATGGACACACCACTACATGCGGAGATACATAATAGTTCACTTTATGTACACCCACCATTGTTTATGAATCAATTTTCATTAAAGGCGGTATTTGAAGGGACGAAATTACCAGTATATGTATATAAGCTATTTCCAGAGGGGCCAATCACAATGACCTTAATACACGAAATGCGATTAATGTGGCAAGAAATGATGATGATATTAAAACAATTAAAGGTACCTTCGGTCAATCTTCTAAAGTTTATGGTGAAAGAAAACTACCCTATACGTTATGAGACCATGCGTGAAGTAGATATTGAAAACTTTGAAAATTTACCAGCTATTCATCAAGAGTATCTACTTTATGTGCGATATACAGCAATTTTAATCGATCCGTTTTCTAATCCGGACGATCAAGGTGCATATTTTGATTTTTCTGCCGTACCATACAAACATGTTGATACTGATGAACAAGGAGTCATACATATACCACGCATGCCGAGTGAAGATTATTATCGTACTTTGATAATTCAAGCGATTGGAAGAGCATTAAACGTTGCAACACCGATGATTGACACATTGTTATTACGTTATGAAAATACTGTTAAACAATACTGTGACACACATTTACATCAACAACTATCAAGGCAATTCGAATTACATCATTTTAAACAGGATTTAGCGTTAGTGACGAACTACTTAACTTTTTATAAATAAAAAACGTAATGATATAAGTTTACATATTTTCGAAAAGAAAGAGGAAAGCAATGAATAAACTCACAAAACTAAGTACAGTCATTTTTGTATCTGGAATTATTTTAGCCGGTTGTGGAAGTAACAAAGAACTAACAGAGAAAAAAGAGAATAAAGTATTATCATATACAACTGTCAAAGATATTGGAGATATGAATCCCCATGTTTATGGAGGTTCAATGTCAGCAGAAAGTATGATTTATGAGCCGTTAGTTCGCAATACCAAGGATGGTATTAAGCCATTATTAGCAAAAAAATGGGACATTTCACCTGATGGTAAGACATATACGTTTCATTTAAGGGATGATGTATCTTTTCATGATGGTACGAAATTTGATGCAGATGCAGTGAAGAAAAACATCGATGCAGTACAACAAAATAAGAAACTACATTCATGGTTAAGACTTTCAACACTGATTGATGATGTCAAAGTTAAGGATAAGTATACGATACAACTACATTTGAAGGAAGCTTATCAACCTGCGTTAGCAGAACTAGCTATGCCACGACCATACGTTTTTGTATCGCCTAAAGATTTTAAACACGGCACAACCAAAGATGGTGTGAAATCATTTGACGGTACAGGACCATTTAAAATGGGTGAACACAAAAAAGATATATCTGCAGAATTTAATAAAAATAATCAATATTGGGGAGAAAAGGCAAAATTAAATAAAGTAGAAGCAAAAGTTAAACCTGCAGGAGAAACAGCATTTTTATCAATGAAAAAAGGAGAAACCAACTTTGCTTATACAGATGATAGAGGTACAGACAGCTTAGATAAAGATAGTTTAAAACAATTAAAAGAAACCGGAAGCTACCAAGTAAAACGTAGTCAAGCTATGAATACAAAAATGCTTGTTGTTAATTCTGGTAAGAAAGATAGTGCAGTCAGTGATAAAGCCGTCAGACAAGCATTAGGTCACATGGTAAATAGAGATAAAATAGCTCAAGATATTTTAGACAAACAAGAAAAACCAGCCACACAATTATTTGCTAAAAATGTGACAGATATAAACTTTAATTTACCAACAAGAACATATGATAAGAAAAAAGCACAAGCGTTATTAGACAAGGCTGGATGGGTGCTTTCAAAAGATCGACAAGTTCGTCAAAAAGAGGGCAAAGATTTGAATCTTAAATTGTATTATGACAAAGGGTCTTCCAGTCAAAAAGAACAAGCTGAATTCTTAGAAGCAGAATTTAAGAAGTTAGGTGTACAACTAGATATAAACGGAGAAACGTCAGATAAAGTAGCTGAACGTCGTAGTTCTGGTGATTACGATTTAATGTTTAATCAAACATGGGGGCTATTATATGATCCTCAGAGTACATTAGCAGCATTTAAGACGAAAACGGGATATGAAAGTGCAACATTAGGTATTAAGAATAAGACACAACTGTACAAAGATATTGATGATGCTTTCAAAATTCAAGATGCAAAGGCACGTTCAAAAGCGTATCAGCAAATTTTAAAACAAGTAGACGATGAAGGTGTCTTTATTCCAATTACTCACGGCAGAATGACTGTTGTTGCACCTAAAGATTTACAAAAATTATCCTTTACACAATCACAATATGAGCTTCCATTTAATGAAATGCAATATAAATAAAGGAGCGTCGTCATGGTTAAATTTATTATGAAACGTCTTACGCTCATGATTCCATTATTAATTGTAGTGACTTTTATGACTTTCATGATGACCTATCTCACGAACGAAGATCCAGCCGTAACAATTTTACATGCCCAAGGAACACCTAATATAACAGAAGATTTAATAGCTGAAACTAAAGAAAAATATGGATTAAATCAACCGATATTCACGCAATATAAAAATTGGCTTGTTGATGCCTTGCAGTTTAAATTTGGAACGAGTTATATCACAGGGGATCCAGTATCTGAGCGTATGGGTCCAGCGTTTATGAATACATTAAAACTCACTTTGATTTCCAGTGTGGTGGTGATGATAACATCTGTTGTTCTAGGCATAGTGAGTGCTTTGACTAGTGGTCGATTTACAGATCGTGCTATACGTTCAATAGCTTTTCTACTAACAGCTCTGCCTTCATATTGGGTAGCTTCAATATTAGTTATTTATGTATCTGTAAAACTCAATTTATTACCAACCTCAGGACTCACAGGTCCAGAAAGTTATATTCTTCCAGTCTTTGTTATTACGATTACCTATGCAGGAATTTATTTTAGAAATGTCCGACGATCTATGCTTGAACAATTAAATGAAGATTATGTTTTGTATTTAAAAGCTAGTGGTGTACCTCGTCTGACAATGTTGCTGCATGTATTACGTAATGCATTACAGGTAGCCGTATCTATTTTTTGTATGTCGATACCAATGATCATGGGAGGTTTAGTCGTTATTGAAAATGTATTTGCGTGGCCAGGTTTAGGACCATTAAGTGTTAAAGCGATTACTGAACATGATTTTCCAGTAATTCAAGCATACGTGCTCATTGTCGCGGTGTTGTTTATTCTTTTTAATACACTTGCAGATATCATTAATGCAATATTAAATCCGCGTTTAAGGGAGGCAATGAAATGATTGTGTTACGTCGTCTATTTCAAGATAGAGGTGCCATAGTTGCTATAGCTATTATTACAATCTACGTAGTGCTTGGAGTTTTAGCTCCTTTAATTACATTTTATGAACCGAATCACATTGATACAGCAAATAAATTTGCTGGTATAAGTTGGTCTCACTGGTTGGGGACAGACCATTTAGGCCGGGACGTATTAACACGGATAATATACGCCATAAGACCTAGTTTGTTATATGTATTTGTCGCATTGATTATTTCCGTTGTGATAGGAGCGATACTTGGGTTTATTTCAGGTTATTTCCCAGGTTATATCGATGCAATAATTATGCGTATATACGATGTGATGTTAGCTTTTCCAAGCTATGTGGTGACATTGGCATTGATTACGTTGTTTGGCATGGGTGTAGAAAATATTATTATTGCGTTTATATTGACTCGATGGGCGTGGTTTTGTCGCGTGATTCGAACCAGTGTAATGCAATATATTGAAGCTGATCATGTAAAATTTGCCAAAGTAATTGGTATGAATGATTTAACAATCATTCGCAAACATATTTTGCCACTAACCTTTACTGACATAGCGATTATTGCTAGTAGTTCGATGTGCTCAATGATATTACAAATGTCAGGATTCTCGTTCCTTGGATTAGGTGTTAAGGCACCTACAGCCGAATGGGGGATGATGCTTAATGAAGCACGAAAAGTAATGTTCACACATCCTGGAATGATGATGACAACAGGTGTGGCTATCGTCATAATTGTAATGGCGTTTAACTTTTTATCAGATGCTTTACAAATGGCGATTGATCCTCGTATGTCCTCTAAAGAGAAACGACTGGCATTGAAGAAAGGTGTGAAAGCACATGACATTGCTTAAAGTAGCGCATTTAAGAATTAAGGACACATGGTCAGATGAGACACTCGTTGATAACGTGAATTTCACAGTTCAATGTGGTGAAACATTAGGTATTATTGGAGAAAGTGGAAGCGGAAAATCGATTACTTGTAAAGCATTAATAGGTTTAAATGCTCAACGTTTATCTGTAAGCGGAGATATCTTTTTTAAACATCAAAATTTAAATACAATAACTGAAAAGCAACTACGCAAAATTCGTGGTAAAGATATTGCTATGATTATGCAACAAGGAACACGAGCATTTGATCCTTCAACTAAAGTGGGGAAGCAAATGATTGAAACTTTGCGTGCACATACGACATTATCAAAGCAACAAATAAAACAAGAACTCATTCATTATATGACGTATATGAAGTTGAAAGATCCCCGTTCGTTATTAAAAGCATATCCCTACATGTTGTCAGGTGGGATGCTTCAACGTATGATGATTGCACTAGCATTGGCATTGAAACCTAAATTGATTATTGCTGATGAGCCGACCACAGCATTAGATACCATTACACAATATGAAGTTATCAATTCTTTTAAAGATATAAAACAACATTTTGATTGCGCCATGATTTTTATATCTCATGACCTCACAGTGATTAATAAAATTGCAGATCGTGTTGTAGTTATGAAAGAAGGTCGCGTGATAGAAGAAGGTCGAACAAATATGGTATTACAACAACCTCGTCATCACTATACAGCTTATTTATTATCTACTAAAAAGACAATTCATGATTATTTTCAGTTAGTGCTGAGGGGTGATTTCAATGCTTAAGGTTCAAAATGTTATTAAATTTTATGGAAAAAAATCAATATTTCGTGATAAACGTATTCCTGTAGTTAAAGGCGTGTCATTTGATTGCCCCACTGGTGCATCAATAGCAATTATTGGAGAAAGTGGAAGTGGAAAGTCTACGTTGAGTCGTATGATTTTAGGACTAGAAAAACCAGATCAAGGACAAGTGACGTTGGACGGTCAGCCTGTTCATTTTAAAAAAGTGAGACGTCATCGAATTGCTGCGGTTTTTCAAGACTATACTTCTTCTTTGCATCCTTTTCATACTGTCAAAGATATTTTGTTTGAAGTAATGAATCAGTGTCGATGTACTTCGAAGGAGAATATGGAAGAGTATGTAACAGCGTTACTACGTGAAGTAGGGTTAAAATCTGATTGTTTGTATTGTTATCCACATATGCTTTCAGGTGGAGAAGCACAGCGTGTAGCTATTGCACGTGCGATATGTATGCAACCAGATTATATATTATTTGATGAGGCGATTAGTTCATTAGATATGTCTATGCAAACACAAATATTAGATTTATTGAAAAGGTTACGTCACTCACATCAGCTGAGTTATATTTTTATTACTCATGATATACAAGCTGCCACGTATATATGTGATGACTTGCTTATTTTTAAAAATGGCTGTATCGAAGCTAGGACATCTATAAATGAATTGCATAGGCAACAAAATGGTTATACAAGAGAACTGATTGATAAACAACTATCAATCTAAGGAGTGACAATATGAAAGGTGCCATGTCTTGGCCATTTTTAAGATTATATATTTTAACATTGATGTTTTTTAGTGCGAATGCCATACTCAATGTTTTCATACCTCTAAGAGGACATGACTTGGAGGCGACGAATACCGTAATTGGAATTGTAATGGGAGCTTACATGCTAACGGCAATGCTATTTCGCCCTTGGGCTGGTCAAATTATTGCACGTGTAGGACCGATTAAAGTATTGCGTATTATATTATTGATTAATGCTATGGCACTGGTATTATATGGGTTTACAGGACTTGAAGGTTATTTGGTTGCACGTATCATGCAAGGTGTATGTACGGCATTCTTCTCAATGTCTTTACAATTGGGTATTATAGATGCTTTACCTGAAAAATATCGTTCAGAAGGTGTATCTCTCTATTCATTGTTTTCAACAATTCCCAATTTATTAGGACCATTAATTGCAGTTGGGATTTGGCACGTGGAAAATATGACCATATTTGCTATTGTTATGATTTTTATTGCAGTAACAACAACCTTATTTGGTTATAGAACTACTTTTGCAAATACACAAAAAGAGGTATCACCAAAAGAAGAAGTCTTACCTTTTAATGCAATGACTGTATATGTTCAATTTTTTAAAAATAAAGCACTCTTCTGCAGTGGTATGATTATGATTTTGTCATCTATCGTGTTTGGTGCGATGAGTACTTTTATACCATTATATACAGTTAGGGAAGGTTTCGCGAATGCAGGTATTTTCCTTACAATTCAAGCCATTACAGTAGTGATAGCTAGATTTTATTTACGTAAGTATGTACCATCTGATGGTTTATGGCATCACCGGTTTATGATGATTGTCTTAACGTTACTGATGATTGCTTCAATCATTGTAGCTTTTGGACCACAAATATTGAGTATATTTGTATATATAAGTGCAATCTTTATTGGAATAACACAAGCGCTCGTTTATCCTACATTGACAACGTATTTAAGTTTTGTCTTACCAAAGATAGGACGTAATATGTTATTAGGATTGTTTATAGCATGTGCAGATTTAGGGATTTCACTAGGAGGTGTGCTAATGGGGCCAATATCAGATACGGTAGGATTTAAATGGATGTATATTTTATGCGCTTTATTGGTTACTATTGCAATGATACTAAGTAAAATTAGACAAGGACAAAGTGTTTCTAAAGCTTCATAGCAGAACTACATAAAAATAACGAAAAATTTTAAGGGAGCCTCCAGTTTGTCTGAGGTTACACTCCCGTACATGTAAAAATAATCGATTTATTTACTTTGTTAAAACGAAAGAAATGAAATTGTATCAAAATTTTATTGCATTAGAATATTCACGCTTTTTGATTACAATAGAAGAAATTTTTACATTCATATCTTTTTAATTCTAGTTTTATGGATTTTTAAAAAGAAAGAAGCTAAATCAATAATAATAAAGAGGTAAATTAAGAGTGTGAAAAATGAGGTAGAGTAGAATTTATTTTGAGTACAATCCCCATATAGCTTATGAGCTCTAAGTTGAACTGTCTATAAAATTTATGTGTTAGGACACTCAAACGCACATCTGTAATATCTATGATATGTTTTTCAATTTAGCCTTATTAGTAACAGAGATAAAAAGACTAAGCCAGTTTCTAATTTAATGATAGATAAACAAAACCTGAGACAACAATTGTCTCAGGTTTTGTTTTACTTTTCGTTATAAGATAGTGAATTTTTCTTGCTATGAGGTTTCATTATAGAAGGAATTTTTCAGAAAACTGTTATGTAACAGGATAATTTATTCACAAACTGTTATAACTTCTGTCACAGGTTCGTAATTTATACAAACTTTAGTAGAAAATATGCCACAAATTATGTGAAATTAATCACATGGTTCATGGTATACTGCCGTTGAAAACGTTAACAATACGAAATGGAGGCGGAGAGTATGTTAGAAACAAATAATCATACTAATGCTTGGCAAGGATTTAAAACAGGTCGTTGGAATAAAAATATAGACGTGAGAGAATTCATACAATTGAACTATTCATTATATGAAGGTGACGATGAATTTTTAGAAGGTCCTACAAAAGCAACTGAAACTTTATGGGATCAAGTAATGCAATTATCAAAAGAAGAACGTGAGCGCGGTGGCATGTGGGACATGGATACTAAAGTGGCATCGACAATCACTTCTCATGACGCTGGTTACTTAGACAAAGATTTAGAAAAAGTTGTTGGTGTTCAAACTGAAAAACCATTCAAACGTTCTATGCAACCATTCGGTGGTATTCGTATGGCAAAAGCAGCATGTGAAGCGTATGGTTACGAATTAGATCCAGAAACAGAAAAAATCTTCACTGAATATCGTAAAACACACAACCAAGGTGTATTCGATGCATATTCAAGAGAAATGTTAAACTGTCGTAAAGCTGGTATTATTACTGGTTTGCCAGATGCTTACGGACGTGGACGTATTATCGGAGACTATCGTCGTGTTGCTTTATACGGTGTAGATTTCTTAATGGAACAAAAACTTAAAGACTTTAACACAATGTCTACTGAAATGTCTGAAGATGTAATTCGTTTACGTGAAGAATTATCAGAGCAATATCGTTCACTTCAAGATTTAAAAGAATTAGGTCAAAAATATGGATTTGATATTAGCCGTCCTGCTACTAACTTCAAAGAAGCTGTGCAATGGTTATACTTAGCATATTTAGCTGCTATCAAAGAACAAAATGGTGCAGCAATGAGTTTAGGACGTACTTCAACATTCTTAGATATTTATGCTGAACGTGATTTACAAAATGGTGACATCACTGAACAAGAAGTTCAAGAAATCATTGACCACTTCATTATGAAATTGCGTATCGTTAAATTCGCGCGTACGCCTGAATATAATGAATTATTCTCTGGAGATCCAACTTGGGTAACTGAATCTATCGGTGGTGTAGGTATTGACGGACGTCCAATGGTAACTAAAAACTCATTCCGTTTCTTACACTCATTAGATAATTTAGGTCCAGCACCAGAACCAAACTTAACAGTGTTATGGTCTACTCGCTTACCTGAAAACTTCAAAATCTATTGTGCTAAAATGAGTATTAAAACGAGCTCAATCCAATATGAAAATGATGACTTAATGCGTGAAAGCTATGGCGATGATTATGGTATCGCTTGCTGTGTATCTGCCATGAAGATTGGTAAACAAATGCAATTCTTCGGTGCACGTGCTAACTTAGCTAAAGCATTACTTTACGCTATCAATGGTGGTAAAGATGAAAAATCTGGTAAACAAGTTGGGCCAAGTTATGAAGGTATTAAATCAGACGTACTAGATTATGATGAAGTCTTCGAAAGATATGAAAAAATGATGGACTGGTTAGCTGGCGTATATATCAACTCATTAAATATCATTCACTATATGCATGATAAATATAGCTATGAACGTCTTGAAATGGCTTTACATGATACAGAAATTATTCGCACAATGGCAACTGGTATTGCCGGATTGTCTGTAGCAGCTGACTCTTTATCAGCGATTAAATATGCACAAGTTAAACCTATCCGTAACGAAGAAGGTCTTGTAACTGACTTTAAAATCGAAGGCGACTTCCCTAAATATGGTAATAATGACAGTCGTGTTGATGAAATTGCAGTAGATTTAGTTGAACGTTTCATGACTAAATTACGTAGCCATAAAACATACCGTAATTCTGAACACACAATGAGTGTATTAACAATTACTTCAAACGTTGTTTATGGTAAGAAAACTGGTAACACACCAGATGGACGTAAAGCTGGCGAACCATTTGCACCTGGCGCAAACCCAATGCATGGTCGTGACCAAAAAGGTGCATTATCTTCACTAAGTTCAGTAGCTAAAATACCTTACGATTGCTGTAAAGATGGTATCTCAAATACATTTAGTATCGTACCGAAATCACTAGGTAAAGAAGAAGCAGATCAAAATAAAAACTTAACTAGTATGTTAGATGGTTATGCAATGCAACATGGTCATCACCTCAACATTAACGTATTTAATAGAGAAACATTAATTGATGCAATGGAACACCCAGAAGAGTATCCACAATTAACGATTCGTGTATCTGGATACGCTGTAAACTTCATTAAATTAACACGTGAACAACAATTAGATGTTATTTCACGTACATTCCACGAATCTATGTAATAAATTTAAGGTGGGAGCAAAATGCTTAAAGGACACTTACACTCCGTTGAAAGTATGGGCACTGTCGACGGGCCAGGACTTAGATATATATTATTTACTCAAGGTTGTTTGTTAAGATGTTTATATTGTCATAATCCAGACACTTGGAAGATTAACGAACCATCAAGAGAAGTGACGGTTGATGAAATGGTAAATGAAATCTTACCGTACAAACCTTACTTTGAAGCTTCAGGTGGTGGGGTAACAGTCAGTGGTGGCGAACCATTACTACAAATGCCTTTCTTGGAGCAATTATTCAAGGAATTAAAAGCGAATGGTGTTCACACATGCATTGATACTTCTGCGGGATGTGTGAATGATACACCAGCATTTAATCGTCATTTTGATGAATTGCAAAAGCATACAGATTTAATCTTATTAGATATTAAACATATTGATAATGATAAGCACATCAAATTAACAGGCAAACCTAACACACATATTTTAAAGTTTGCACGTAAATTATCTGATATGAAACAACCTGTTTGGATTAGACATGTTTTAGTACCTGGTATTTCGGATGATAAAGAAGATTTGATAAAACTAGGAGAATTTATTAATTCTTTAGATAACGTTGAAAAGTTTGAAATCTTACCATATCATCAACTCGGTGTGCATAAGTGGAAAAATTTAGGCATTCCTTATCAACTCGAAAATGTTGAACCGCCTGACGATGAAGCGGTTAAAGAAGCTTATCGTTATGTTAACTTTAATGGCAAAATACCTGTAACATTATAGAAAGATAAATATATATAGTAATAGCCTGAGACATCAATCGTTGTCTCAGGCTTCTTTACGTTTAATCAGTCGATAAACTGAGTTTAAAATATATCTCAATTAACTTTATTTAATAAAAATATGATCATAAGTTTAAATAGTTTACTTTTCTAGATATGCTTTAAATACATCTTTATAAACATCAATGTAACTTAAATACATATCTTTTCTAATAAATTCATCAACTTGATGCGCCATAATAGATTCTCCAGGTCCAAAGACAGCAAAATCCACGTTATTTTCATTTGTTCCTAGGAAACTAGATGCATCAGTTGTACCAATCAATGCACTCACAACAATGTCTTCATGTACATAATTCGGTGCAATACGTGTAATATTTTGAATAAGAGGACTATCACGATCACTTGCCACTGGATCGTGACTGCTAGGTATATCTACAGTTAAATAATCTTCACCCACATGACGAATGACTTTTTCAAATAAATCCTTCACGAAAGTGCTGTCATATTCTGGAACAGTTCTTACATTATATTTAGCTGTCGCTTTATGAGGAACAGAATTAACTTGTTTACCACCATTGAATACAGAGTTTAACATTACAAATCCAGAGTAGATATGTGATTCTTCTTCACCAATTTTTCTGTGGAGATGTTTCTCAATCATTGGAACAGCGTCTAACTCGTGTACTTTATCATGTTCTTTAATATTTTTATATTCTTGTTTCATTTCATTTACAAAATCAACTAAAATATCAACAGCATTTGTACCTAGGTGTGGCATAGAACTATGTGCAGCCTTACCTTTCGCTGTGACTACACAACTCATAGAACCTTTATGAGCATAGTAAGCGATATTACTAGTTGGTTCGCCAATAATTAAACCACTCACATCATCTAAGTAACCTTCATCAGCTAGTAATTGTGCACCATATTGTTCCGTCTCTTCTCCTGTAGTAGCTAATAAACGTATCGTACCTTGCTTTAATGCGTTTGATTGTTTTAATTCAATCATCGCGATGACCATCGCCATAAGACCACCTTTCATGTCAGTGGTACCTCTGCCGAATAACTTGCCATCTTTATCTGTGAGTTCAAATGGAGGAAAAGTCCAATCATCATGGTCACCAGCATCTACAACATCCATGTGTCCACTGATTGCTAAGACTGGAGCGCCACTACCAATTTCAGCAACTAAATTAGCGCGTGAATCATTAACTTTAACAATCTTAGAATCAATATCATATTGACTTAACAGGTCTTTTAAGTACTCACATACTTTAATTTCATGATCATTCTCAGTTTGAATCTTGACGATATCAGCTAATAATCTTATTTTGTCTTGCTCACTCAATACAGTCATTTCACAGTCCTCCTCATTTTTAGTAATGATTTTCACTTTTTAATAAAAAATAAAAATCCTTGTACACTTAATATTATCAAAAACTTTTATTAATTAAAATTTATATGCTAAAATAAATGGATTTTTAATAAAAAATAAATATTGACTTAATATTTCTTATAAAAAAACAACAATGTATAGAAATATTAAAAATTTTTCATTATTTATAGTTTGAATCGTGTTATAAAATGAAAAGCGATGAGATTAAGGTGTAATAATACACACATATATAAATATAACTTCGTGCCACGCAGACGGTTAAAATCATGTATAATAGCTAATAATACATATTAGGAGATACATAATTAATGATGAAAAATAAATTAACATTAAAAGAGAATCTATTTATCGGCTCAATGCTGTTTGGTCTATTTTTTGGTGCTGGAAATCTCATTTTTCCAATTCACTTAGGTCAAACTGCGGGGGCAAATGTATGGACCGCCAATTTAGGATTTCTTATCACGGCTATCGGACTACCTTTTTTAGGAATTATAGCGATAGGTGTATCTAAAACAAACGGGGTCTTTGAAATTTCCTCAAGGATAAGTAAAATATATGGTTATTTGTTCACAATTGGCTTGTATCTTGTTATAGGTCCGTTTTTTGCGTTGCCAAGACTTGCGACGACGTCATTTGAAATAGCATTTTCACCATTTATTTCATCTGGTACGGCCCAAGCGTTGTTGCCTATTTTTAGTATTTTATTCTTCGGAGTAGCGTGGTTATTTTCGCGTAAACCTTCTAAAATATTAGACTATATTGGAAAATTCTTAAATCCGGTCTTTCTCATCTTGCTTGGAATTGTTGTTGTGCTTGCATTTATCCGTCCTATGGGTGGAATTAGTCATGCGCCAGTAAGTGCTGATTATAGCAATAGCGTGTTACTCAAAGGGTTTATCGATGGATATAATACATTAGACGCTTTGGCATCATTAGCATTTGGTATTATCATTGTTACTACAATTAAAAAGTTGGGGATTACTAATCCGAATACAATCGCTAAAGAAACTTTAAAATCAGGTACGATTAGTATTATAGCTATGGGCGTTATTTATACTTTATTAGCTTTAATGGGTACGATGAGTTTAGGTCGTTTTAAAGTAAGTGAAAATGGTGGTATTGCGCTTGCTCAGATTGCACAACATTATTTAGGGGATTACGGAATTATTATTTTGTCACTAATCATCATTGTGGCATGTCTGAAAACAGCAATAGGATTGATCACAGCCTTTTCGGAAACATTTACAGAGTTATTCCCTAAATCTAACTATCTTTGGTTAGCTACTGGGGTGAGTATATTAGCTTGTATATTTGCTAATGTAGGTTTAACAAAAATTATTATGTATTCAACACCAGTGTTGATGTTCATTTATCCTTTAGCGATTACTTTAATTTTATTAGCATTACTTAGTCCATTATTTAAACATTCTAAAATTGTCTATCGATTTACAACATTATTTACAATGGTGGCGGCATTTGTAGATGGTGTGAAAGCAAGTCCAGAGTTCTTTGTTAATACAAAATTTGCACAAACAATCATTGGATTTGGTGAAAATTATCTCCCATTCTTTAACATTGGTATGGGATGGATTGTTCCAGCACTTATTGGTTTCATTATTGGTATTATTGTATACTTTATGACTGCTAAAAAATCGTCCCACGTACAATAAGGCTGAGTTAATAAATGATATAACTGCGAATTTCTTAATAATTATATTTCAAGATTATTATAATTTTTAAATACATCATTTTATTAATAAGTATATTAATTGTTAGTGAGATAAAATTTAATAGTACTACTACACAAAAAAGAGAGGGCGAAATCGCTCTCTCTTTTCTTGGATTTTTATAAGTGAATAAAAAAGTATTAAGCAACGGAATGGAGCTACTTAATATTTTTTCATAATTAACCGACGTTGACAGAGGAACATATATTATATGATAAGTTTACTTTTTATATGTTTGTGACATATAGTAATAAGTAAATCGTTATTAATAAATACAATTCATGTTAATAAAGTTGAATTTAAGAAAAGTTGTTTATAAAATAAATACACTCGATAAGTATGGGTGTTGAAAAAGTGTTAAATAATTACAATTATATATTATTTAGAATTCGATAAAGAAGGTGACGAAATGCCTAGAACTTCCAAAAGACAATTAATATTAGAATCGGCCGCAGCTATTATTAATGAAAAAGGTGCTGATTATCTCACGTTGGATGCTGTAGCTCAAAGGGCTGGAATAAGTAAAGGTGGTTTATTTTATCATTTTAAAAGTAAAGATGAACTCATCAAAGAGCTGGTTAACTATGCCAATAATTTGTACAGAGATAACGTGAACCAACATATCGATAATGAAAAGAACAAAAAAGGGCAATGGCTCAACGCATTTATAGAAGCGACAAGAGCACATCGTACGGATAATGCGCCTATTACTTCTGGAATGTTAGCGGCGCAAGGGACTAATAGAAGTTTATTATCACCATTAAAGACCTCATATCAAGAATGGCAATATCAAATTACACACGACGGGTTAGATGAGGTAGATGCTACCATTATTCGCTTAGCTGTCGATGGTTTATGGTTGTCGGAAATATTCGGAATTAGTGCTATAGATGAAGAAATGAGAGAGAAAGTTATTGAACGTTTAAAGATGCAAATAGAAAAAAATTAAATAAGCTATATCCATAGAGCAGGGTGATGTCTCGTACATCGCGCTGTTCTTTTTTGTGTAAAGTCAGTTGAAACTAAACCGACTAGTTGGTATAGTAATCAATGTCATAAAAAATAAAACTTTTAGAGGTGTTAATGATGCAAAAAGTTGTTTTAACAGCAGCTATTACTGGCGCTGGAGATACAATACAAAAAAATGAGAACGTACCAGTTACACCACAAGAACTTGCAGATTCAGCAATTAAATGTGCACGAGCAGGAGCAACTGTCGCACATATTCATGTAAGAGATCCTGAAACTGGAGGAGTAAGTCATGATCCAGAACTGTATGCTGAAACAGTTAGATTAATCAGAGAAGCTGATGAAGATATCGTCATTAATGTGACATCTGGTGGCGGTGGAGACTTCATTCCAAGTCTAGAACATCCAGAGACAGGTGGAGAAGGAACTTGGATTCAAACACCAGAAGAACGTTTTAAACCTATTGGTGACTTATTACCAGAAATGTGTACATTAGATTGTGGCAGTGTCAATATGGGAGATGCAATATACTTAAGCCCTGCATCGTGGTTACGTAAACAAGCACAAATGGTTAAAGATGCGGGAGTCAAGCCTGAGCTTGAATGTTTTGATACAGGTCATGTGAGTTTTGCCAAACAAATGATAGAAGAAGGATTAATTGATGGAGACCCTATGTTCCAATTTTGTTTAGGTATTCCTTGGGGTGCAGAAAATGATCCTGAAACAATAGAATATCTTAAATCACGTATACCAGAAAATGCACATTGGTCAGCATTTGGCATTGGTAAGATGCAACTCCCAACTGTAAGAGAAGTTGCGCAACGTGGAGGAAATGTTCGTGTTGGATTAGAAGATAATATTTATTTAAGAAAAGGTGTAAAAGCAACGAATGAAGCATTGGTAGAAGAGGCAAAAAGAATTTTAGCAGGGCTCGACATTGAGCCACTTACACCTGCTGAAGCAAGAGAAAAATTTAATCTTAGAAATCCTCATGGTAAAGGAGACAAATAATGAAATTCGCAGTTGTTGGAACAGGTGTAATTGGTAGTGGATGGATTACTAGAATGCTTGCGCATGGTCATGAAGTGATTGCTACTGATCCAAGTGAAGGTGCATATGAACGCATGTTGACACAAGTTAAACAAAATTGGCCTTACGCAGAGCAAATGGGCCTTGCTGAAAATGCATCAATTCAAAACTTAACATTTACACCACATTTAGAAGAAGCGGTCAAAGATGCGGATCATATTCAAGAAAATGTACCAGAAGTAGAAGAAATTAAAGATGCTGTATTAAAAGAGATTGATTTTTATGCGAAACCCGAAGCAACAATTGGTTCAAGTACATCAGGAATTATGCCTTCAGAATTACAAGCTAACTTATCACATCCTGAACGATTAGTTGTTGCCCATCCATTTCACCCGGTATATATTTTGCCATTAGTCGAAATTGTGCCAGGTAAACAAACATCTGAAGAAACCACAGTTAAAGCCGAACAGATTTATGAAAGTATTGGTATGGATGTTTTACATGTGCGTCATGAAATAGAAGGACATATTGCAGATCGTCTTATGGAAGCATTATGGCGTGAATCATTGCACATAGTTAATGATGGTATTGCAACAACAGAGGAAGTTGATAAGGCGTTTACTCATGCAGCAGGTTTACGTTATGCACAATATGGTCCATTTATGACGTTCCACTTGGCAGGTGGTGAAGGTGGTATGCGTCATATGTTAAAACAATTTGGGCCAGCTTTAAAAAAACCTTGGACAAAACTCATCGCGCCTGAACTGACAGATGACTTATATCATAAAGTAGTAAATGGTAGTGAAGCATCTTCTCAAGGATATACAATGTCTGAACTTGATCAAAAAAGAAACGAATTTCTAATTAAAGTGAAAGAATTAGCCGAACAATATTGGCCAAGTGATAGTAAAGCGATGAAAAAGTCTAACGGAGCGGAGTTATAATGATGAATCAACAGTATGTGTTTCACACAAAAGTGCATCGTGATTGGGTAGACCATAACGGGCACCTAAATGATGCAATGTATAACCGAATTTTCAGTGATACAACAGATGATTGGTTAGGTCATTTAGGATTAACTATTGATGCCATTCAATCTTATCAATATACCGTATTCACCTTAGAAAATCATGTCATGTTTCTTAATGAAATGAAAGAAAATGAAGATGTCATTGTTAAAGTACATCTTCACGATTATGATAGCAAACGATTACATGTCCTAATGGAAATGTTTAATGCAGATGATGATTTATGTGCAACATATGAAGTGATGCTGATGGGCATTGATACGACTTCAGGAAGACCTTCAGTATTTCCGAACGACATTTTGAATAACATCGAACGCTATTATAATATAGAAAATGTGGAGACGACATCTCAATATATAGGTCATCGTATCGGCATCAAGAAAAAGCCAAAAAGCAAAGAGTAATACAACTTAGAATTTAGATGAATATGATTTAAGGACTCTTTTGTGCCTTGTTCTTACTTAGTTTACTTTGTATAACATCACAATGAGTCCTTATTTTTTAACAAATTGAATTACCTATAGAAAGGAATGGACATATGTTAAGTATTAAAAACTTATCAAAGGTCTATGCAGGTGGTAAAAAAGCTGTAGATAATATGACCATAGACATTGAATCAGGAGACTTTATTGCATTTATTGGGACAAGCGGTAGCGGTAAAACAACTGCCCTTAGAATGATTAATCGTATGATTGAATCTACAGAGGGAGAAATTACCATTGACGGTAAAAATATCAAAGAGCTTAATCCGGTTGAGCTTCGTCGCAGTATCGGTTATGTCATACAACAAATCGGCTTAATGCCACATATGACAGTGAAAGAGAATATTGTTCTCGTACCAAAGTTATTAAAATGGTCACAAGAGAAAAAGGATGAGAAAGCGAAAGAACTTATACGCTTAGTAGATTTACCAGAAGAATATTTAGATCGATATCCTTCAGAATTATCAGGTGGTCAACAACAACGTATTGGTGTTGTAAGAGCACTCGCAGCTGAACAAGATATTATTTTAATGGATGAACCGTTTGGTGCACTCGATCCAATCACAAGAGATACATTACAAGACTTAGTCAAAAAATTACAACAACAATTAGGAAAGACATTCATTTTTGTTACACATGATATGGATGAAGCGATCAAACTTGCAGATAAAATATGTATTATGACAAATGGACAGGTGGTTCAATATGACACGCCAGATAATATTTTACGTAGTCCAGCGAATGATTTCGTTAGAGACTTTATTGGTCAGAATCGCTTAATTCAAGATAGACCTAATATCCGTACAGTTAAAGATGCGATGATTAAACCCGTGACAGTACATGTTGACCGTTCTCTTAATGATGCGGTGAATATTATGAGAGAGAAAAGAGTCGATACGATATTTGTTGTCGGCAATGATGAGCATTTATTGGGTTATTTAGATATTGAAGATATTAACGAAGGATTAAGACATCATAAAGAACTTATAGATACGATGCAACGAGATATTTATAGAGTACGTATTGATAGTAAGTTACAAGATTCTGTTCGTACAATTCTTAAACGTAATGTACGTAATGTACCCGTTGTTGACAGTGATAATAAAACATTATTAGGCCTTGTCACTCGAGCTAACCTTGTAGACATTGTTTATGACAGTATTTGGGGAGAGTTAGAATCGGATAACAATGATAATCATTCTGGGATTGTTGAACCCGAATCCACAGGAGTTGAGACACCATGATAAAGTTTATTTCGGAACATAGTGGTATGTTATTTGCAAAGACATTCGAACATTTGTACATATCGATAGTGGCATTGGTTATTGCAATAATCGTAGCGGTTCCTTTAGGCATTTTATTATCTAAAAAGGAAAAGCTTTCGAAAGTGTCATTGACGATAGCTGGCGTTTTACAAACGATACCTACATTAGCGGTATTAGCTTTAATGATTCCATTATTTGGTGTAGGAAAAACACCTGCAATTATAGCGTTATTTTTATATGTATTATTACCAATTTTAAATAATACGATTATAGGCATTCAAAATATAGATTCCAACCTTAGAGAAGCAGGACGTAGTATGGGAATGACTAATTTTCAATTGATGAAAGATGTGGAGTTGCCACTCGCATTACCATTAATACTTAGTGGAATTAGACTGTCTTCTGTCTACGTTATTAGTTGGGCAACATTGGCAAGTTATGTTGGTGCTGGTGGTTTAGGTGATTTTATCTTTAACGGATTAGCACTATTTGAACCGAGTATGATTATTACTGCAACTATTCTTGTCACTGCTATTGCACTTATTGTAGATTATGTTTTATCACTGATTGAAAAATGGGTTGTACCTAAAGGATTAAAAGTTTCCAGATAATCATTGAAGGAGGATAATATGAAGAATTATAAAAAATATCTAATTGTTTTAGTATTATGTCTAACAGTGTTATCTGGATGTAACTTACCCGGTTTAAAAAATAGTCATTCAGATGACGATGTTAGAATCACAAGTTTAGGAACAAGTGAATCACAAATTATATCGCACATGCTGAGATTACTTATTGAACATGATACAAAAGGTGAAATTAAACCTACCTTAATTAATAATTTAGGTTCAAGTACGATTCAACATAATGCTGTCACAAGTGGCCAAGCTAATATGTCAGGTACGCGTTATACAGGCACTGACTTAACAGGGGCGTTGAAAGAAGATCCGATTAAAGATCCTAAAAAGGCCATGAAAGCGACTCAAGAAGGGTTTAAAAAGAAATACAATCAAACCTTCTTCAATTCATATGGTTTTGAAAACACATATGCATTGATAGTAACAAAAGAGACAGCTAAGAAATATCATTTAGAAACTGTTTCAGACTTGGAAAAGCATGCTAAAGATTTAAGAGTAGGTATGGATAGTTCATGGATGGACCGTAAAGGTGACGGTTATCCAGCATTTAAAAAAGAATATGGCTATAGTTTCGGTACGGTAAGACCTATGCAAATTGGTCTGGTTTACGATGCACTTAGTTCTGGCAAATTAGACGTTGCCGTAGGTTATTCTACAGATGGACGTATTTCAGCATATGATTTAAAAGTGTTGAAAGATGATCGTCGATTCTTCCCACCATACGATGCCAGTCCACTTGCATCAGATCAATTGTTAAAAGAGAAGCCAGAGCTCAAACCGATTGTTAAAAAATTAGAAGGTAAGATATCAACAGAACAAATGCAAGAATTAAATTATCAAGCTGATGGTAAAGGGAAAGAGCCTGCAACAGTTGCAGAGGACTTCTTGAAAAAACATCATTATTTTGAAGACGATGACAATAAAAAAGGTAAACAGAAAGGTGGTCAATAAACATGGAAGGGAATTTAATACAACAACTCGTTCACTACTACCAAATGAACTTTGGCTACCTATGGGAATTGTTTGTTAATCATTTGTTAATGTCTGTTTACGGTGTTTTACTAGCATGTTTAGTGGGCATACCTCTTGGTATCATCATTGCACGATTTGGTAAATTATCAGGTGTCATTATCACTATTGCGAATATTATTCAAACTGTTCCGGTTATTGCTATGTTAGCGATATTAATGCTTAGCATGGGACTCGGTATGAATACAGTCATTTTTACTGTGTTCTTATATGCCTTGCTTCCTATTATTAAAAATACGTATACAGGAATTAATGAAGTTGACCCAAATATTAAAGATGCTGGAAAAGGGATGGGTATGACGCGTAACCAAGTATTAACTATGATTGAGTTACCTCTGTCACTTTCAGTTATTATAGGTGGTATTCGGATTGCCCTTGTTGTAGCTATTGGTGTCGTAGCTGTAGGTTCATTTATTGGTGCACCAACATTAGGTGATATTGTGATTAGAGGTACAAATGCAACTGATGGAACACTATTTATTCTAGCAGGTGCCATACCTATCGTTATCATTGTCATACTTATAGATGTTTTATTACGTTTATTAGAGAAAAAGCTAGATCCAGCTACGTAAGTAATTTAATTTTTTACACAGGGAGGAGTGATCCAACATTATGGCTCATATTACATTAAATTATTTATCTAAAACTTTAGGAATGCATCAAACGATTAATGTCATTCTTCCAGAAGATAAAAGTTACTTTGATACAAATGAAAATGCGAAACCATTAAAAACTATGTTATTGCTACATGGTTTATCAAGTGATACTTCCTCTTATATGAGATATACGAGTATAGAACGCTATGCGAATACCCACCAACTAGCAGTGGTGATGCCTAATGCTGATCATAGTTTCTATTCAAATATGGCTTATGGACATAGTTATTATGACTATATACTAGAAGTTTATGATTATGTTCATCAAATATTTCCATTGTCTAAAAAGAGAGAAGATAATTTTATAGCAGGTCACTCTATGGGAGGTTATGGTGCAATCAAATTTGCATTAACGCAAAGTTATCGTTTCTCAAAAGCCGCCATGCTTTCAGCGCCATATGATGTTTCTATGATTGGTCAATATCAATGGTATGATTTTACTCCAGAAGCAATTGTAGGTAATACGCAACATATCGCGGGGACATCTTTTGATCCATACTATTTAGTTGAACAAGCAATAGACAATGGACAAACGTTACCACAATTATATATTACTTGTGGAACTGAAGATGAACTATATCAATGTAATATTGATTTTGTGAACTATTTAGATGAAAAAGGTATTCCATATCAATTTAAAAAAGCGACAGGTCATCACGATTATGCATTTTGGGATAAAGCAATAGAAGATGTCATTGACCGTTTTACATCATCACATATTTAAAATGAATGTTAGAATATAGTTCAACCCGTACGGTTTTTGTTAAGGTTAATAAAGAAGTGGGAGAGCGTACTTATTGAATGAGTTAGATTATTTCAACAATGAAGCGTCCCATGCATGTGAAATTTGAATATAGAACTTTTTTATTTAAGCATCGACTGCTCATATGCTAAGAACGCCTAGGACGACTATTAATGTCCTAGGCGTTCTTTTTTTCGTCATTTCTAAAAGATATAACTATGAATAGGTAAATCTTTTTCCACTGTTAAAAGATTATGAGTATATTAAAACTTGTGTAATAAGTAAGCCTCCACCAAATATTAAAACAAACGCAACAACAGGCCATACGAAACGTAACCAGTGTGAGTAGCGCATGTTTAACATTTGAAGTGTTGCCATTACAAGTCCAGTAGGCGCTAAGAACAACATTGCATACTGACCGAATTGATATGTTGTAACAATAACAAATCTTGGTATACCTACTGTATCAGCTAATGGCGCAAAGATAGGCATAGATAGTACTGCTAATCCTGATGAGGACGGCACGATAAATCCTAAACAGAAAAAGATAAAGAGCAGAACAATGATAAATAAAGGCCCACTCATATGTTGCACGATAGATGATGAAAAGTGCAAGATTGTGTCAGAAATCATTCCTTTATTCAATACTAAGTTGATTCCTCGAGCTAAACCAATGATTAAAGATACACCTACTAAACTTGAAGCACCATTAACGAATGCATCTACAGTGCCTTTTTCGCCTAAACCATATTGTCCTGTTCCAGCAATAAACATGATGACAATGGTAAAGATCAAGAATGCAGATGCCATGACTGGGAACCACCATCCTTGTGTCATGACGCCCCAAACCATAATAGGGAATGGTAGGACGAAAAGCGTAAGAATAATCTTTTTACGTAATGTAAATTCAGAAGAACCGTCATCATGAAGCACAGACCACTGTTTTTCAAATGCTGCTTTGTCTTCATAAGAATAAGAGGATTTAGGATCTTTTTTAATTTTTTTACAATACCAGAATAAATAACTAATAACAAATATGGCACCGATGATACAAGCGCCTATTCTCCAATAAAGACCATCAGTAAAAGTTGTTCCTGCTGCATTAGAAGCAATGACGACTGAGAATGGGTTGATTGTTGAGAATGTACTACCCACAGAGCTTGCTAAGAAAATTGCACCGACTGAGACAATAGAATCATATCCGAGCGCAATAAATATTGGAACGAGTACAGGATAGAACGCTACAGCTTCCTCTTCAATACCACATAGCGTTCCGCCTATAATCATAAGTATAGAGACAAAGGCGATAAGCATAAATTCGTGGCCTTTCGTCTTTTGAGTAAGTGCTAACAATCCTGATTCAAAGGACCCACTCGCTTGAACAACGCCAATCAATCCACCTAGAACAAGTATAAAGACCATAATATCGACGGCTTCGATGGTTCCTTTAACCATGCTACTGGTAATTTGATCAAGACCAGCTGGATGTTGTTTTAAACGTTCGTAAGTATTAGGAATTGAAACGGGTTTATTAATTGCACCAGATTTAAATTGTTCTATTTTGATTTTAACGCCTAATCGATCAAGCTCTTTTTGTGTTCCAGGAACTTTTTTTACCTGATGATGAGGATTGACAATTTTTAATTCTTGGGATGAAGGTTCATATGAAAGTTTTGAGTATGCACCCGCGGGGATTATCCAAGTTGCTATAACTGCGACAACTGTTAGGATAAAGAGAATCATAAATGCACCTGGCATTCTAAAGTTAAAACGTTTTTTCTTTTTATTATCATTGATCGCTTGTTCCAACGGTTTCATCTCCTTCGACAGTTAACCTAAAATAAAAGCCTATCAATTGAATTTGATTAGTATTTTACATGATTGATTAAGGAAGTGCACCCTGCTTGAAATGGAGAGGAGTGGAATAACAGGATGCACTGTATGAATATGTTTAAATTAATTTCTACTTATGCGTTAAAATGCTATTTTGTAATGAGTGTGCCAATTTTACCTTCTAGTGCTGCATCTAATTGGCTTAATGATGTGATGAGCACGCTACCGTTAGGATTATTTTCAATAAAGGAGATGGCAGATTCAATTTTAGGTAGCATGCTGCCTTTGGCGAATTGTTCTTCTTCAATATATGTTTTAAGCGTATCTATATTTGTTGTTTTAAGTGCTTGCTGTTGGTCAGTATGATAGTTGATATAAACATAATCAATCGCTGTTAAAATAATGAGTTGATCACAATGAATATCAGCACCTAATAATGCACTTGTTTTGTCTTTATCAATGACGGCATCTATACCTTTAAAGCTATCGTGCTGCTCACGAATGACTGGTATACCACCTCCACCTGCAGCGATGACAAGTGTGTCATTTTCTATTAGAGTTTTAATACTTTTCAGTTCGATAATAGATATTGGTTGTGGTGATGGTACGACGCGACGGTAACCTCGACCAGCATCTTCTACAAATTGATAACCTTTTTCCTGTTGAATACGATGTGCTTCTTCTTTAGTGTAGAACAGACCGATGGGTTTACTAGGACTATTAAAAGCTGGGTCGCCTTCATCAACTTCTACTTGGGTAACTAGTGTGACAACTTGCTTATCTATGCCCATTGAATGAAGTTCATTTTGTAAACTTTCTTGAAGTTGATAGCCGATGTAGGCTTGACTCATAGCGCCACATTCAGCAAATGGAAAAGCAGGACCTTGATCGTGTTCAGCTGCATAATTCAGACCAAGGTTAATACTTCCTACTTGTGGTCCATTACCGTGACTAATCACAATTTCGTGACCTTTAGTAATTAATCCTACTAGGGATTTAGCTGTATTTTTTACTAATTCAAGTTGTTCTTGTGGTGATTTTCCTAAAGCGTTTCCACCTAAAGCTACTACAATTTTAGCCATTTCACTCACTTCCTTCTATAATTTAGAATTCTCCTAAAGTTGCTACCATGACTGCTTTAATTGTATGCATTCTATTCTCAGCTTCTTGGAATACTACAGAAGCTTTGCTTTCGAAGACATCATCAGTGACTTCCATTTCACTAATGCCATATTTTTCATAAATTTGTTGACCAATTTTAGTTTCTGCATTGTGGAAAGAAGGTAAACAATGTTCAAAAATAACATTTGGATTGCCTGTTTTTTCTAATAGTGTTTGGTTAACTTGATATGGTTTTAAAAGTTTAAGGCGTTCTTGCCATACTTCATCAGGTTCGCCCATTGATACCCAAACATCTGTATAAATAACATCAGAATCTTTCACGCCTTTATCAATATCATCTGTTATTAAAATGTTACCACCATTTTCCGCCGCAATACGTTCGCAACGATTTAATAATTCCTCTGTCGGATTGAGTTCTTTAGGACAAACAAGATGGAAATTCATACCCATAATGGCAGCACCTTGCATTAATGCGTTAGCAACATTGTTACGTCCATCGCCAACATAAGTGAAGTTGATATCTGCATACTCTTTTTTCAATACTTCTTTAGCAGTTAAAAAATCAGCAAGCACTTGTGTAGGGTGATCTTCATCGGTTAATCCATTCCATACCGGAACACCTGAATATTGTGCTAATGTTTCTACAGTACGTTGAGAGAACCCTCTGTACTCAATACCATCATACATACCACCAAGCACACGTGCTGTATCTTTAGCAGTCTCTTTTTTACCCATTTGAGAACCTGTAGGTCCAAGATAAGTGACGTGTGCACCTTGATCATGTGCGGCAACTTCGAATGCGCAACGTGTTCTAGTGGAATCTTTTTCAAAAAGAAGTGCGATATTTTTATTTTTTAGCATAGGCTTTTCAGTGCCGATATATTTGGCACGCTTCAAATCTTCGGAGAGTGTTAATAAAAATTCTACCTCTTGTCGTGAAAAGTCTAATAAAGTTAAAAAGCTTCTGTTACGTAAATTTTTCATCAATAACAACTCCTTGTGAATGAATTACAATTTTATTGTAAGCGTTTCCTTGAAGTTTTCAACTTATCTCAAAAATTGTAATTTTTTATTAATAAATCAATGAACTTTTTATTAACATTGGATTTGAATAGTGTGAAATTTGTCAAAAAGGTTTATGTTTAAGTTAAAACCAACTTTAAAGAATTTAGAAAATTCAATTAAAATGAATTTAACACATTTTAAATAATGACGGTAGGTCAGACTCGAAATGTAAGAGGTATGTTAGTTGAATAAAGCGTAGTAACTTCTTTATATTATTAGTGAATTCTCAAAATAATTGTAAAATTATATTGATTAATCACTTGTTCTTTATTATATTTAAAAACATCTCTTACAATAAACCACAACTTACATGAAATTTAAGTTATCAGTGGATTATTTTAGTTAAATTGAAGGTTATTCAAAGTAAAAAGGGCATATTAGTATTATAGGAGGAACAGTAAGATGAAAGTGTATAAGTTGAATTATCAACACCATAAAGATATTGTTGATGATAATGTATTAACGATGTTTGTAACAGCTGACAATCAAGATGAAGTTGAAGCGTTTGCGAAAAAATTACATTACAAGATTGAACATTTATCTCCATTAACTAAAAAGGAATTTGAAGAAGAGAAAGCGAAAGATTCACACTATAGACTTGAACACGTGGATCACTATTTAAATTAATTATTCAATCATATATCAGTACATCCTGTAATCATTCGTTTGGTTACAGTTTTTTTACGCATGATATTAAATTTTAGCTTCACTAATACAAGGAGTGTATAAATGGAAATAACAAGTGTTAATCATATTTGTTTTTCAGTAAGTGATTTAAATACCTCTATACAATTTTATAAAGATATTTTACAAGGTGACTTATTAGTATCAGGGAGAACGACAGCATATTTAACTATTGGTCATACTTGGATTGCACTGAATCAAGAAAAAAATATACCAAGGAATGAAATAAACCATTCCTATACACACGTTGCTTTCTCCATAGATGAAGAAGATTTTCAAAAATGGATTCAATGGCTTAAAGAGAATCAAGTAAATATTTTAAAAGGGCGACCAAGAGATATTAAAGACAAAAAGTCGATATATTTTACAGATCCGGATGGGCATAAAATTGAATTACATACTGGGACATTAAAAGATAGAATGGAATATTATAAAAGTGAGAAGACGCATATGCAATTTTACGGTGAGTTTTGATATTTTAATTGATATGTAATTTTTTGTAAAAAAATTTTATGATTCATTTTGGAATAAAATTACTATATACTAAAATTTGTAATTTTCAATTATTTTAATGAGGTGAATCAATGAATAAATTATCAAAGTACATTGCAATAGCTACATTAGCATCGACAGTGACAATTTCGGCACCAATTCATACATATGCATGTGAATCTCATACTAAAGATAACCATAATCATACGACACAACATCAAAATGATCCCAACCTTGGTGAACAAAATGTAATGGCTGTCTCATGGTATCAAAATTCTGCCGAAGCGAAGGCACTTTATCTACAGGGATACAATACTGCGAAATATCAGTTAGATGAAAATATCAAAAAGCATAAAGGTAAGAAAAAACTTGCTATAGCTTTAGACTTAGATGAAACAGTGCTTGATAATTCACCATATCAAGGATATGCTTCTATGCACGATACATCTTTTCCAGAAGGATGGCATGAATGGGTTGCAGCAGCGAAGGCAAAACCTGTGTATGGTGCCAAATCATTCTTAAAATATGCTGACAAAAAAGGTATCGATATTTACTATATTTCTGACCGTGATAAAGAAAAAGATTTTAAAGCTACAAAGGAAAATTTAAAAAATATTGGACTACCGCAAGCGAAAGATAATCATATTTTACTAAAAGGGAAAAACGATAAAAGTAAAGCATCACGACGCCAACAAGTCGAAAAAAATCATAAGTTAGTGATGTTATTTGGTGACAATTTGTTAGATTTTACAGATCCTAAAAAGTCTACTGCTAAAGAACGTGAGAAACTCGTGCAGAAACATGAAAAAGATTTTGGCACAAAGTATATTATTTTCCCTAATCCAATGTATGGAAGTTGGGAATCTACACTTTATCATAACAATTACCAAATAAGTAAGAATGAAAAAGATACATTACGAAAGGCATCAATTAAACAATTTAATCCTAAAACGGGTGAAGTAAAATAATTCCTGACATTAAATACTAAATTTCTATTAGTAAAAGAAAGTTTTGCGCATAATGATCGTATTGTGTGCAGACACTTTAATAATTAATAAAGTTATATTTACATGGAGTACTTTAATTCCGTGTTATACCATTGCGAGGATGAAACAATGTACGCGTTGTTCCATCCTTTTTTTATAAACCTTTTTTATAAATATTTTCAATCATATCTAGATTAATGTAAACTTATAATAGGAAAAAGTTTACAATGTGCAATCGGATGATTTGAAATGCTAATTTTTAAGAAAAAGGAGTTAAAGATTATGACATTAAACCTAGCCCAACGTGTGTTAAATCAAGAGTCATTAACAAAAGATGAAGCAATATCTATTTTCGAAAATGCTGAAATTGATACATTTGATTTATTAAATGAAGCCTATACAGTGAGAAAACATTACTACGGTAAAAAAGTTAAGCTTAATATGATATTAAATGCTAAAAGTGGTATCTGTGCAGAAGATTGTGGGTACTGTGGGCAATCTGTAAAAATGAAAGAAAAGCAACGTTATGCACTTGTTGAACAGGACCAAATTAAAAAAGGTGCTCAAGTAGCAACTGAAAATCAAATCGGTACATATTGTATCGTTATGAGTGGTAGAGGACCTAGTAACAGAGAAGTCGATCATATTTGTGAAACAGTAGAAGATATTAAAAAGGTACACCCACAACTAAAGATTTGTGCATGCTTAGGATTAACGAAAGAAGAACAAGCTAAAAAATTAAAGACTGCTGGTGTCGATCGCTATAATCATAATTTAAATACGAGTGAGCGTTATCACGATGAAGTAGTAACTACACATACATATGAGGATAGAGTGAATACGGTTGAAATGATGAAAGATAATCATATTTCTCCTTGTTCAGGCGTGATATGTGGTATGGGAGAGTCAAATGAGGACATTATTGATATGGCATTTGCTTTAAGAGCCATAGATGCTGATAGCATTCCTATTAATTTTTTACATCCTATTAAAGGAACTAAATTCGGTGGATTAGATTTATTGTCACCAATGAAATGTTTAAGAATTATAGCGATGTTTAGGTTAATCAATCCAACAAAAGAAATTAGAATTGCAGGTGGACGGGAGGTAAATCTACGTTCATTACAACCACTCGCATTGAAAGCGGCCAATTCAATTTTTGTAGGAGATTACTTAATTACTGGTGGTCAACCGAATGAGGAAGATTATCGTATGATTGAAGATTTAGGGTTTGAAATTGACAGTTAAATTATAATTAAAAATATTTTCATTCAATGTAAATATAGTTTTAAATAAATTGTCATAATGCACTAACCATGCGCTGTTTTAATGAATTTTTAAAAGAATTAACAACAATTTAATCAAATACTATTAAATTTTCGATGGATAATCCTTTAAAAAATTTTTTGAAAGCGTATACTAGGAATTGAGAGATGAGAGACAGTATGATCCATGCTTATTAAAAATTAAGATTAGGGGAATGAGATTACATTATTTCATTTTAAATCTTATTTTTTAATATAAATATAAAAGATGTTTTGGAGGAATACTTATGTCTAAATTTATTTATCAATCACCTGGAAGATATGTACAAGGGAAAGGTATTGTTAGCTCTATCGCTGAAGAAACAGAACGTCTTGGTAGTCATGCGTTGATTATTGCAGACGAAGTAGTTTGGAATATTACTGAAGAAAAAATAAAAGAAAGTTTCTCAGCAAATAACAACGTTGATTTTGAATATGAAGTATTTAAAGGAGAATCTTCTGAAGAAGAAATTCAACGTATAGCTAAACAATATAAAGAAAAAAATATTGACGTTGTTATTGGTTTAGGTGGAGGTAAAGCGTTAGATACAGGTAAAGCTGTGGCATTTGAACTTAAAGCAAGCGTCATCGATTTTGCGTCTACAGCATCAATGGATGCACCAACAGCAGCAGTATCTGTTATTTATAACGAAGATGGATCATTTAGTGGTTATGAATTCTACCCTAAAAACCCTGATACAGTTATCGTAGATTCTGAAATTGTTGCACAAGCACCTGTACGTTTATTTGCATCAGGTATGAGTGATGGTTTAGCAACATTAATCGAAGTTGAATCTACACTTCGTAGACAAGGACAAAACATGTTCCATGGCAAACCTACATTAGCAAGTTTAGCAATCGCTCAAAAATGTGAAGAAGTTATTTTTGAATATGGTTATAGTGCTTATACTTCTGTAGAAAAACATATCGTGACACCACAAGTAGATGCTGTGATTGAAGCCAATACATTACTTTCAGGTTTAGGATTTGAAAACGGCGGATTAGCAGGTGCGCACGCAATTCATAATGGATTCACAGCTTTAGAAGGAGACATCCACCACTTAACTCATGGTGAAAAAGTGGCATACGGTATTTTAGTACAATTAGTACTTGAAAATGCGCCAACTGAAAAATTCATGAAATACAAAACATTCTTCGATAATATCAATATGCCAACAACATTAGAAGGTCTTCACATTGAAAACACAAGTTATGAAGAATTAGTTCAAGTAGGTGAACGTGCATTAACACCAAATGATACGTTTGCTAACTTAAGTGATAAAATCACTGCTGATGAAATCGCAGACGCAATTTTAACTGTTAACGATTTATCTAAAAGTCAGTTCAACTAAAAGGAGTCGCTTTGAATGAAAAAGTTAATTCAAGATAAAAACACAATTTTAAAAGATATGCTTGATGGAATTACAGTTTCAAACAACGATGTTGAAGTTGTATCTGACACTATTGTTGTTAGAAAGCATAAAAAACAATCAGGTGTTGCACTCGTTTCTGGTGGCGGTAGTGGTCATGAACCTGCACATGCAGGATTTGTAGCAGAAGGCATGCTCGATGCAGCTGTATGTGGAGAAATCTTCACTTCACCTACACCTGATAAAATATTAGATGCCATTAAAGCTGTGGACAATGGTGACGGCGTTCTACTTGTCATTAAAAACTATGCAGGAGACGTTATGAACTTTGAAATGGCTCAAGAAATGGCTCAAATGGAAGATATTAAAGTTGAAAGTGTCATTGTTAGAGATGATATTGCAATTTCTGACCCGGAAAAACGCCGTGGAGTAGCAGGTACAGTGTTTGTGCATAAATATGCTGGATACCTAGCTGAAAAAGGTGTTGCACTTGATGAAATCAAATCTAAAGTTGAGGCACTTTTACCAGATATTAAAAGTATTGGTATGGCATTAACGCCTCCAATGGTGCCCACAACTGGTAAAAATGGTTTCGATATTGAAGACAATCAAATGGAAATTGGTATCGGTATTCACGGTGAAAAAGGTTTACATCGTGAAGACGTACAACCCATCAACGTGATTGTTGAACGTTTACTCGATCAGTTGTACAAAGAAATTGAGAAAAAACCTTTAATCGTAATGGTTAACGGTATGGGTGGTACACCACTATCAGAATTAAATATAGTTACTAAATATCTAGATGAACAATTCAATCAGAATGATATTGATGTTAAACAATGGTTCGTAGGTGACTATATGACAGCGTTAGACATGCAAGGCTTCTCTATTACTGTACTCCCCTTCAGTGAAGAAGTGAGTGAAGCTTTAGCTGCACCTACAGCAAGTAAATATTTTTAATTTTAAAATTCAATAAGTAATAAATATATATTAAATTTTGAGGTGACTTAGAGAATGAATGTAGCAGATATCAAAGCACGCTTATTAGATTTAGAAAATACTTTTAAAGAAAAAGAAAGTGAACTGACTGATTTAGACAGAGCTATTGGTGATGGAGATCATGGCGTAAATATGGTCAGAGGTTTCGAACACTTAAAAGAAAAAATAGATGATCAAAGTATGCAAGCGCTATTTAAATCAACAGGTATGACGTTAATGTCTAACGTAGGTGGTGCTTCTGGACCATTATACGGGTTTGGTTTTATCAAAATGGCGAGTGCAGTGAATGATGAAATTGATCATGATAATCTTAAAGACGTACTTAAAGCGTTTGCTGATGGCATTCAACAACGTGGTAAAGTCGAATTAAATGAAAAAACGATGTATGATGTTATCGAACGTGCGAGAAAAGCTGTTGAAAATGATGAAACAGTAGATCTTGATAAACTACAATCATTTGCTAATGAAACCAAAGATATGGTAGCTACTAAAGGCCGTGCATCATATTTTAACGAAGCTTCAAAAGGTTATATTGATCCTGGTGCACAAAGTAGTGTTTATATTCTTAATGCAATTATAGGAGGAGAGTAAGTCATGACATCTATAGTAGTAGTAAGTCATAGTCATAAAATCGCAGAAGGTGTTAAACAATTAATCAATCAAATGACTGACGGTGGTGTTGACCTTATTGCCGTTGGTGGTTTAAGTGACGATGAAATCGGTACATCATTTGATCAAATCGTCTCTGTAATTAATGGACTTGAAAATGATGCGCTTTGTTTCTATGACATCGGTTCAGCAGGCATGAATTTAGACACAGCTTTAGAAATGTACGAAGGTGACCACAAAATTGTTAAAATGGAAGCGCCAATCGTTGAAGGAAGTTTTATTGCAAGTGTAGGAATTAAATCAAATATGAGTATGGATAGTGTTATCTCTGAAGTAAGAGCTAAATATCCTGAAGAATAATACTAAATCTTTATATATAGAGCTAGGCACATTACAAGTGATACATTGTAATGTGCCTAGCTTTTGATTTAACATCTTTTTATGATTCCCGAGGTGGTGTAATACGTCTACCTTTACCTAAAATCATTTGTATAATTGAAGAAACGAACATGACCATATTGAAAATAATCATTAATAAGAATATTTGATGATCAGCATCAATCGCAACATCTTGCAACTTTTTAAGGTAAATCATTTTATCAGTAATGTTTTCGGCATATATAGACTGTGTTCCTTTTTGGATATGATTCTTAATCGTATAAGCAATAATCGGTATCAACATAGCAGCAGAGAAATTTCTCATTGTATGCATGGTTTGAGAACGTTGTGCTGCTTCTTTTAAATCTCCGTCCAATAATGTAGCCATCGAGCCACTAACTAAGGTCATGCTTGCACCGAAGCCGAGCAGAAGACCTTGAATATAAAGTAATGGAATGTTAATCGTATTTCCCAGAATAATCCAATGGATGCTTACATATAGCAAGGCTGACGATCCCAATGTACCTAAAAAACCTGCACCGACAGAGCTATAAAAGAACATTTTTAAGATACCCGTTATAATGACTCCAACAAAGAAAAAGAAATAGAAATGTAATGAAATATCAAAAGGCAACTTTAATATTCTTACGATATAGACATTGATACCAGCAATGCCTGTTAATAAAGTTAAATGTGATGAAATTGCCATTGTTGCACCGACGAAAGGCTTTTTACTGAATAGTGTATGAAAGTGAACAATAGGATGTGTAGCTTGCCGATTTGTAATGATAAAATTTACAATAAAAAATATTGCAATTAAGAGTATCGGCCACACCCATAATGAATGGTAGCCTTTTTGAGTAAGAAGTGACATAGGAATCATTAAAGAAATGGTACTTAATACTAAAGTAATCATCATTGATCGACTAATATGAATATCTGACGTTTGATGATATTCATCTTTTCTTAATATGACGTTGCCTAGAATTAAGCATAATATCGCGGAGATGATATTTACTACAAAAATCCAATGCCAACGATCTAATTCTAATGATAAACTACCAGATAATCCTCCAAGCGCATTTGAACCAAATAAACCTACAATAACCATCAATAAAAATACATTTCTATATTGTTTTGGAAAGTTCAAGAAAAGTTTAGGTAACAAGGTAAAGAATAATACACCTGAACTGAAACTTTGAATCATTTTAGCAATAGACAAAATGATTAAGTTAAAAGATAAAAGTCCTAAGATTGAACCAATGAGAAATATAAACACAAAGCATAAGTAATTACGCTTGAATCCATATTTATGTGTGAGTGTATGCCCCAACGGTATACCTAAAGCAAAAGTGAAATTAGCTAATACAGAGGGGATAATCAGATATTGAGAGCCAATACCAAAGGATGTTTGAAGGATACCTTGATTTAAACTATAGGCTAAATTTGAAAAAAATTGAGAGCCTACACCAAAAATTGTAATAAACACGAGGACAGTGATTTCTAACATCTTGTCTCGTTTTGAAGACCAAAATTCCATCATTTATTCATCTCACATCTTTAAATTTTTGTTGATAAAAAAAGCAACTTAATCATTATAACGCTAATGGTAAGGTGGGTAAATAAACTGATATGATGTTATTAAAAATGAAAAAGAAAATCTTAATATATTTTATTTTTAAAAAGATAATGTAATTATTTATACTGTTAAAGATATGAAAATGGCATGGTATTTCATTAAAAATATAATAACTAAACTTTGGAATCAATGACCAATAACCATAAGTACGTTATCCTTACATAGAAGGTTATTAATGAATTCGAATGGAGGATAATACGTTATGATGGATTTTTTACATTACATACCGCCAGTCATTATATACGCTGTTTTGCTTGCTATTCATTACTTTTTATCGCGTACGGGAAATAAAATATTAGGCCTTATTGTGCCTGTTGGTGTGATTGCAAGTCTTATATATATGTATCAAGCCGATATTATACATATGAAACTGATTGGCGTTATGATTATAGGTATTGTGGCTCTATTATTCTTGGCAGAGGAATGGCAGAGAGCACAAAAGGATAAATAAAGGAAGTTAGTCATCCCTCAAGATGATTATGACATAGCAGTTGTTGAGAAATTTTCAGGTTTTATATCATATAAATAAAGTTGAATATCATGAACAACAACGAGAGGATTAAGTTTAACGAAAAGCGTTTTGTTATTAAGTAGTGTTGTGTAAATGATGACGCTAGTAAGTTGGGAATTGAAAAGGAATGTAGATATATAAAATAGTAATATATGATTAATATCCGAGACATCATCAAACGTCTCGGGTATTTTTATGTATTCACATATGAGGATAGAACTAAAATGTGATTATAACAAGGTTTAACTCAATCTATTGAAAAGCGTAGTTCATCGTATTCGATACGAATTTTATTTTACTTCTGTTAATTTTTAATCATTTTATACAGTTAAGTACTTATATAAGACTTCTAGGATATATTTCACAATGTAGTAATAATTCTTGTTAATGTGCAAGTAAGACTACCATTCATGTTATACCCACCAACTTGTTTCTTTAATAGTCTTCTACACAATCTTAAGTTTGGTGTCTGCAACTTCATTTTTGAAAGGAGTACCATTCGATGTCTAATATTTCAATGACTACCTCAAAACGTAACGCTATCGTTACGGTAATGCTTATTAGTGCTTTTGTGTCAATGCTCAACCAAACTATTTTAAACACAGCACTTCCAGCAATTATTAAAGGACTGAACATCACAGAAACAACAGCGCAATGGTTAATTACTGGATTTATGCTTGTTAACGGTATTATGATTCCTCTTACTGCCTTTTTAATGGATAAATATTCGACACGTCATTTATATATTTTCTCAATGGCTATTTTTCTTATAGGATCTATTGTAGCGGCATTTTCACCTACGTTTACAATTTTAATGATATCTCGTATTATCCAAGCGATTGGTGCCGGCATTCTTTTGCCTTTGATGCAGTTTACAGTATTTACACTGTTTCCTGCTGAACAACGTGGGTTTGCGATGGGATTGGCAGGTGTGGTTGTACAAAGTGCGCCTGCAATTGGTCCAACGTTAACTGGATTATTCGTAGATTTATTTAGTTGGAGAATGCCTTTTTATCTTGTTTCAGCAATTGCTGCTGTGGCTTTTATTTTAGGATTTTTCTTTGTTGAAAATAATACAAAAACAAAAGACATTGTTCTTGATAAAATTTCTGTAGTTTATTCTACTTTCGGCTTTGGTTTAATATTATTCGCATTTAGTAGCGTGAGTACATTTGGTATCACCTCTCTACCTGTCATTGTGACATTTGTACTTGGTATAGCCATTATCATAATTTTTACAACGCGTCAGCTTAAATTAAAACATCCATTGTTAAATATGCGTGTGTTTAAAAATAAAGTGTTCACACTTTCAGCTGTTTCTTCAATGCTAGTATATATTACAATGGTAAGTCCTGCGTTACTCATACCTATTTATATTCAAACAGGTTTAGGTCAATCCGCATTATTATCGGGGGTTGTCGTACTTCCAGGCGCGGTCATTAATGGCTTAACGATGGTTTATACAGGAAAAATTTTTGATAAACATGGTATTAAAGTGCTTGTGATACCTGGTTTTATCTTACTCATTAGTATGACATTTTTATATTCGTTCCTTACTACAGGAACGCCATACTGGTTTGTGATTCTCGTTTATACTATACGGATGATCGCATTAGGATTATTAGTGATGCCTCTTAATACAGTTGGACTGAATGCACTTGAATCAGATGATGTCTCACATGGTACAGCAATTATGAATTCTTTACGCATCATTGCAGGTGCTATGGGTACAGCGATTAGTGTGACAATTTTATCAATAGTGGCAAAACAGTATACAGCTTCACACGCGACAATGTCAAAAATGAAATTAACACAAGAAGCAACCGTACATGGTATAGATGTTGCATTTATTTTTACTACAGTATTAATTATTGTTGGATTTATCTTAGCGTTATTCATAAAAGAAGAAAAAAATCATTAATTATTCAAAAAACTGTATAAGAGAGACTGAATTATGGGATGAACCTGGGACACAAATTGATGTTCCAGGTTTTTTATAATGTAAAGACAGCGGTGAACTTCTGGGCATTAACAGAGTGTATTTCAATAGACAAAGCAATTTGGGTATCGACGCTTAGAGAGTGAGACAATGAAGACATTATGAATATATGTCTTATTATTCAGCTTTTTAGTGGAAATTCAAACGGACTAACGGTTGTTAAATAAAAAATGAATTCCATCATAATTTCTAAATTCAAGCCCCCATCCACCACTTAAATATACCGATGAAATATTTTTATTTAAAATGAAATCGATTAATGAGAAATTGAAACAATTTTTTAATCAATTTACTTAATATGAAACTTGCATTTAAATATAAGAAAGACTATATATAGTATATATGATGTAAAATTAAATTGTTCTTAATTCTTTTTCAGAACAATCCATTTGATTTAAAAGTTTATATTCTAACATAGAGAGAAGGATGAATTTGAAACAATTGAGTTTGACTTTAAAGATACGACTGATATGTGATTTCTTCCAAAATATGATCGTTACAGCATTTTTACCATTTATGGCATTGTATTTAACAGATATGGTCAATCAACATTTTTCAGGACTCTTTTTATTCGCGCTAGTCATGATAAATTTTCCCATATCAATAATATCAGGTCATATTATTGAACGATTACCTAAAAAGACATTGACACTAAGTTATCAATTGATATTAAGTTTAATGCTCGTAATTATGGCGATTACAATCTCGGAACAAGTATATATGATCATTTTATTTTGTATCGCTTACGCAATATTTAGTATCACAATAGGCATGCAGCAACCTATTATGGACACGATTATTATGGATGCGATTACGCCTGAAGTTGAGCAATATATTTATAAGGTAAGTTATTGGCTGACGAATATTGCTGTAGCCTTTGGTGCGCTCATAGGTGGATTGATGTATGGGGCACATAAATCTATGTTGTTTTTAATCGCATTTGCTATTTACATTATGGTTTTTATAGCACTTTTCATATGGTTGCCTAAAGATTTAAATCAAGTGAATCAGTCGTACACACATCATGCTAATGAGCAACAATTCTCCGTGGGTCAAATATTAAAAAGTTATAAACCAGTATTTAAAGATACAACATATCTACTTCTAATTATAGGATTTAGTATTTTAACGATGGGTGAGTTATCTGTATCATCATACATTTCAGTGCGTTTAAAACAAGAGTTTGATCCGATGATATTGTTTTCGTTACATATCGATGGCGTTAAAATGTATTCACTTCTATTAATGACGAATACAATCATTGTTATCATTTTTACCTATTTTATTTCAAAAATTGTTATGAAAATGGATGTTAAAACAGCATTATTGATTGGAATTATTTTTTATGTCATTGGATATTCGAACCTCACTTATCTTAATGATTTTACGTTACTTATCATATTTATGATTATAGCGACGATAGGTGAAATGGTATATTCTCCAATTCTTGAAGAAAATCGTTTTAAAATGGTTCCTTCTCATAAGAGAGGGACATATTCAGCAGTGCATGCTTTAGGATTTAACCTAGCTGAATTACTTGCAAGATTTGGAATTATATTAGGTGTGTTTTTAACTTCAATGGAGATGGGGATTTATATGTTTGTTTTATTACTGCTAGGTGGCATGTCACTTTACATTGCAGTGAGTCGTTTTAATAATGCAAATTCACAATAATTTTTTAAATTAGAAATGTATAATTCGTACCAAATTGCTCGTAATTTTAAAAAAACTATATTTATTAAGATTTTGTTAATTTTCATATTCCTAATTGTTTTCTATAGTGAGAGTATACTAATATAAATCATGGCTAGAAAATATGATGTATGTTGTTTATGAGTTATTTTGGGAATGAATATGAAAGAAGGACTCTAATGAATATTGAAGCACTATATTTTCAAAAGTATTTTTATTTTAAACATTTAAATCAATCAAGTTCAGAACACAGGGTGACATATTGGGTAAAGTTAAGTCGCGACATTGAGTTACATAGATTAATGTATGCATTATTAGATGTCGTTCAAAATCAACCTGTGTTGCGCACACAGTTTGTGACAGATGATTTTAATCAACTCAAGATAAATTTAAGAGATTTTTTTCCATTTATTGAAATTCAAGAAGTTAATGAAATGTCGCAAAGCATAGATTTAGAAGCATTCTTTACACGTAATTTAAATTCCTACCATTTCAATCAATTACCTCTGTTTAATTTTAAGATTTATCAATTTCTAGATGAAGCCTATCTACTTTTAGATTTCCACGCTACTATTTTTAATGAAAGTCAATTAACTCCATTTTTGCAACAATTAAATATCGCTTATACCCACTCTTTAAAAAGTGAATATAGTATCTCGGATTTTTATAATTGGATCAAAGAAATGAACCAAAAGATGGATCAAAATCAAGCTGAATGTCCATTAAAGCACTTCAACGTATTGAATGCAGACGGTGATAATTACGCTTACATACCTGTTAAGAATACATGTGAAAAGAAAAAAATGTGTTCTTTGCATACAGAACTACCATCTTTAGACATTGATGTGTGGATTGTAAGTATTTACTTAGCGCATCATTTTATAAGTCAGTCTTCTGATGTGACGTTAGGCATCCATTTTTCGATAGATAATAAAAATACTGAGAATATGATGGTTTTAAACACAGACATTGCCCCACTTAATTTAAGTGTTAGTCAAAGTGACGCCGTAAAAGATATGGTGGATGAGTGTTCCGCACTACTTGAAGAGCTTCAAATGTGTGGTACGTCTTTTGTTGTTCAACCTAAAGCAGTACAAACAGATGTAGAAACGATGATTCATATTGAAAAAGTACAAGAACAATTTGAGCTTAATCATATATGTCATCATATACATCGTCTATACAATGAAGCATCATCATTAGCGGATTTAGAGTTTTATCCTCACGTACAGGGTGGTTTTGAGATAGTTTATAATGACAATGTTTATGATGATTTAACTGTACATACGTTAGTCAAATTAATTAATGGGATTTATATGCAAATTACACAAAATCCATCATTATTAATTAAAGATATAAAACTCAGTGATCGATCAGATTTAGCTAAATATAACAACATCAATTTTCAAAACAATGACATCAATTATAGTGAGGTCACTTATAAAAGCGTGGTTGAAAGATTCGAACGTCAAGTGCACCAACATCCAGATAGTATTGCGTTGCAATATGAACAACAATCGATGACATATCATCAATTAAATCAATGTGCGAATCTTTTAGCATATAAATTGCGTTTAAATAATCAGATTGAACCTAATGATATGGTGGCGTTAATAGCAGAACGCAGCTTAGAGATGATTATTGGAATGTTAGGCATCTTGAAAGCTGGTGCAGGTTATATACCAATTGATCCAGATTATCCTGAAGAAAGAATAAATTATATTATTGAGGACGCAAAACCTAAAGCGGTTTTAACATATCGTACATCATTTCAATCAGATTTACCTCAAATGGATATAGAATTTATAGTTGGTTCAAGAGAACAAGAGATTGATAACCCTAGAGGCATTAATTGTTCAGAAGATATCGCTTATGTCATCTATACATCAGGAACGACTGGTAAACCTAAAGGGACACTGGTGCCACATAGAGGTATTAATCGCTTAGTACACAATCCAAATTATGTCGAATTGAATGAAAATACAGCCGTCTTATTATCAGGAACAGTAGCTTTTGATGCAGCAACCTTTGAAATATATGGTCCATTATTGAATGGTGGACGGTTAGTCATTACATCTAAAGATACATTGTTAAATCCTCAATTGTTAGATCAAGCTATTACTGAAAATAAAGTCAACACGATGTGGTTAACGTCATCTTTATTTAATCAAATTGCCAGCGAACGTATCGAAGCATTAGAATCTTTAACTTATTTGTTTATCGGTGGGGAAGTGTTAAATGCTAAGTGGGTTCACTTATTAAATTCACGTGAGTGTCATCCTCAAATAATCAATGGTTATGGACCGACAGAGAATACAACATTTACTACAACTTTTGCGATTCCACAAGAGATGCCTTCACGTATACCTATTGGTTTACCTATTAGTGGAACGACAGTTTATGTCATGCAAGGTGAACGTATTTGTGGTGTAGGTGTTCCAGGTGAATTGTGCATTGGTGGTGCAGGTTTAGCAAAAGGTTATTTAAATCAACCTAAACTTACTGCTGAACGTTTTATTCAGTCACCTTTTAATAATGAAATGCTTTATCGTAGCGGTGATTTAGTTCGTCTTCAAGAAGATGGCAATATTGATTATATTAGTCGTATCGATAAGCAAGTTAAAATACGTGGATTTAGAATAGAATTATCAGAAATTGAAAAAGCATTAGAAGCTATACGTGATATTAATAAAGCTGTAGTCATCGTTCGGGAACAAGACCAAGATAAACAAATAGTGGCATATTATGAAGCATCGCAATTAAAATCAACAGGTCAATTAAAAGATATTTTAAGTGGAACATTACCTGAATATATGATACCTGTGCATTTTATGAAGGTGGATCGTATACCCATCACGATGAATGGGAAATTAGATGTGCGTGCATTACCTGAAATTAATCTAAAGAATAATAGAAATTATGTAGAACCTCGTAACGATATTGAACGCACTGTTTGCCGTATTTTCGAAGAGATTTTACATATTGATCAGGTAGGTATTAAAGATAATTTCTTTGAACTAGGTGGACACTCTCTTAGAGCAACATTAGTTGTAAACCGTATTGAAGAAAGGTTGAAAAAACGTCTTAAAGTAGGTGATTTAATGAAATCTCCTACTGTAGAGCAACTAGGACAACAAATTGAAGAACTGCAAAATGATGTCTATGATGTGATTCCCAAAGCAAATGAATCGTATCAATATGATTTAAGTGCGTCTCAAAAAAGTATGTATCTATTATGGAAGGTCAATCCTAAAGACACAGTGTATAACATTCCATTCTTATGGAGATTATCTTCTGAACTCAATGTTATGCAATTGCAACGTGCATTATCTAAGTTAATTGAACGTCATGAAATATTACGAACACAATATGTAATTGATGACAATGAAGTTAAACAACGTATTGCAACACACGTTTTACCTGATTTTGAAGAGGTAACGACATCTCTAACGAACGAGCAAGATATTATTCAATCATTTATGGAACCGTTTGATTTAGAACAACCAAGTCAGATGCGAGTTAAATATATACATGGACCACAACAAGATTATTTATTTATGGATACTCATCATAGTATTAATGATGGTATGAGTAACACGATTTTACTATCTGATATGAACGCTTTATATCAAGATAAATCATTACCTGAACTTAAGCTTCAGTATAAAGATTATAGTGAGTGGATGGTGCATAGAGATTTATCTAAACAACGTCACTTTTGGTTACAACAATTTGAAAATCAGGTTCCAATATTAAACATGCCTACGGATTATCCTAGACCAAGTATTAAAACAACCAACGGTAATATGTTGTCGTTTCATTACAATCATCAAATCAAACAGCAATTGAAATCTTATGTAGAACAACATCAAGTGACAGACTTTATGTTCTTTGCTAGTGCAATCATGGTATTATTGCACAAATATACACGTCAGGACGATATCGCTATTGGTAGTGTAATCAGTGCGCGTACGCATCGCGATACTGAAAATATGTTAGGTATGTTTGCTAATACACTTGTATATCGTGGTCGACCACATGATCAAAAGACATGGGATCAATTGATGGCTGAGATGAAAGAGATGTGTCTAGGGGCATATGAACATCAAGAATATCCTTTTGAAAGCTTAGTCAATGATCTTGTTGATGAAAGAGATGCTTCACATAATCCGTTATTTGATGTGATGCTCGTACTTCAAAATAATGAAACAAATCATGCGAATTTTGGACATAGTCAACTGACACATATCCCACCTCAGTCAACAACAGCTAAATTTGATATGTCATTTATTATTGAAGAAGATCAAGATGGCTATGTCGTTAATATTGAATATAATACAGATTTATATAAACAAGAAACCATTCATCATATTGCTGAACAACTTCAAATGATTATTAAACATGTAATATCTACCGAAAACCTAAAAATTCAAGATATTGATGAAAATGATGACTTATTAATTTGGTTGGACAAGTATGTGAATGATTGTTCTTTAGACTTGCCAAAAAATAAGTCAATACAGCAACTTTTACATGATGTCATGAAAGCGAAAGCAGATGATGTAGCACTTAAAATGAATGGACAATCGATGACGTATCAAGAACTTGATGATTATTCTAATAGTATAGCTCAAACATTGATACATAATGGCATTCAAAAAGGGGAACGTGTAGCCCTTTTAACTGAACGAAGTTTTGAAATGGTTGCTAGTATGATTGCTGTATTAAAAGTTGGAGGTTCTTATGTACCTATTGACGTCACTTATCCCGATAAGCGCATTGAATTTATTATTAAAGACGCTGAAGTCGCAGCAGTTCTCACATATGGAAAAACAATATCCTCACATATACCAGTAATTAAAATCGAAGATATTGATAACACTGAAAATAATAAAAGTTTAAATATAGAATATGCAGGGAATTTGGAAGATGATTTGTATCATATTTATACATCTGGAACAACAGGAAAGCCTAAAGCAGTATCAGTGAAACAACGTAATATATTAAATTTAGTGTGTGCTTGGACAAAAAGACTCAATTTATCCGATGATGAAGTCTATCTGCAGTACGCTAATTATGTGTTCGATGCTTCGGCAACTGATTTCTACTGTAGTTTATTAAATGGATATCCACTTGTCATTGCAACATCAGTTGAGCGGACCAATACAGATTTATTAGAAAAGTTAATTTCACAAGAAAATATCACCATCGCATCTATTCCACTACAGGTATATAATGTGATGCATCATTTTTACATTCCTAAAGTAATTACAGGAGGTGCGACAAGTACGCCAGCATTTGTGCAGCATATCTCTAAGCATTGTGATATGTATGTTAATGCCTATGGTCCTTCTGAAAATACGGTTATCGCATCTTGTTGGATATACAAAAAAGGTGACGCCATACCATCGACTATTCCGATTGGGAAACCGTTAGCTAATGTTGATATTTTTATTATGTCAGGCGGTAAACTATGTGGCGTTGGTATTCCAGGTGAATTATGTATTGCAGGAGAAAGTTTAACTTCAGGATATTTAAACAGACCCGAACTATCGGCGGAAAAATTTATTGAAAACCCGTTTGGTCCAGGACAACTTTATCGAAGTGGTGATTTAGCACGATTGATGCCAGATGGGCAAATTGAATTTCTTGGTAGAATAGACAAGCAAGTTAAAGTACATGGCTATCGCATTGAACTAGGTGAAATTGAAAATATCATTAATTCAGTGGATACTGTGACAGATAGCGTTGTTATTTTAGCTAAACAAAGTGAGCATGAAGTGCTGCATGCTTATTATGTTGGAAGTCAAGAAGACGAAAATCATATTTCACAACATTTAAATCAATATTTGCCTAAATACATGATTCCTAATACATTAACAGCTATTAGCGAAATACCATTAACAGGAAATGATAAGGTGGATGAGTCAAAATTACCTGTACCTAATGTACACAAAAATAAATTTGTTGCACCACGTAATAATATCGAACGAGAAATAGCACAAATCGTTAGCGGAGTGTTGGACGTATCATCTATGAGTATAGATGATGACTTCTTTGAAATGGGTGGTACATCACTAGATGCAATGGTGGTAGTATCAAAACTAAAATCAAATGGCATACACATTACAATGCAAGATGTATATCAATTTAAAACTGTTCGTTATATAGCTAATCACACAAAAACACGCCAAGCACTACCAGAAGTAGTATTACCAGATCATCTACCACAATTACAATCATTAGTTGAACGACGATATCAACTAAAACCACAACACCTAGCGCAATCTTCTTTAGGTCATGTATTGCTAACTGGTGCAACGGGGTTCCTAGGCGCATATTTAATTGATGAAATGCAAGATAATGCTGATCAAATTACATGTATTGTCAGAGGTCATGATATCAATCAAGCTAAGACTAACTTGGAAAATAATTTAAATTGTTATTTTGATATGGCTCATGTGGATAAATTAATGAAGCATATTGATATTGTTTTAGCTGATTTATCAGAACTTGATCATCTCATTATCGATTCAGCCATTGATACAATTATTCATGCCGGAGCACGTACAGATCACTTTGGTGATGATGAAACATTTTTTGATGTCAATGTAAGAAGTACACAAGCATTAATTGATTTAGCTAAGGATAAAAAAGCGAAATTAATCTATATATCAACGATAAGTGTAGGTACGGTGTTTAAAGCACATCAAGACGATATTTCATTTTCTGAAAAAGATTTATATAAAGGCCAGTTATTTACATCACCATACACTAAAAGTAAGTTTTATAGCGAGATGAAAGTGTTAGAAGCGGTTAATGAAGGTCTAGCAGCTCAGATTATAAGATTAGGAAATCTGACAAGTGCTTCTACCGGACCATTAAATATGAAAAATTTAACAACTAATCGTTTTAGTATTGTCATGCATGATTTATTAAAAATGCCGTTTATAGGAGAAAGTATATCGAAAGCTAAAGTTGAATTTTCATTTATAGATGTCACAGCGCGCCATATTATTAAATTGGCAAGATCCAATGCAATACCTATTATTTATCATGTATACGCACCACGTTCAATAACTATGAAACAAGTAAGTGACAATGCCAAAGGGTCAGAAATGACTGTAGTAAGTGATAGTGAGTTTGAACAGAAATTACATGAATTAGGTATGCATGAATTGATTGGTCTTAATAGTAATGGAGATAATCAAATTTCAGGTGTGACAGATTCAAATATGACTCAAACAGTAATGAAAGAATTACAAGGTGAATGGCCACATCTTTCTTGCCAATGGTTGCAACAATGGTACCACTTATTGTTTGAAAAATTTGATGCCAACTAGAGGTGAATCATGTATTTGTATGTGACTAAGATGACAGAAACTTTAGAGGAAGTAGAATTGCTTTTGAATAGAAGTTCTCGTCAGTTGAAAAAGCCAGAACGAATGCACTATAAATTTTTAAAGGATCGACTTATGCACCAATTAGGTGATGTATTGATTCAGTATGCTATTGAACAATGTGCTGGATTAACTCCTAAAGAATGGAGGTATCACATCACAACTATGGGTAAAGTTGAGATACGAAGTTCTTGTCATATATACGTGAGTCTTTCGTATAGTTATCCTTATCTCGTTTGTATAATAGATAATCAGCCTATTGGCATTGATATCGAAGAAATGAAAGACTTAGATTATAAATATTTGGCGAAGAATTTTACAACAAATGAATTTAACCAAGTGACTACACTTAAAGATTTTTATGAAATTTGGACTAAGAAAGAAAGTTATACAAAACTCATTGGTGAGGGATTAGTGAATGGTTTAGACCGCTATGATGTGACACAAAATTTAAGATTTTTAAAAAAACATGTCCAATTTACCTCAGTGGATTATTTTAAAAGGCTCATTCAAATATGTCATATGAGTAAACATAGTTTAAACTTTGAAGTGGTGCCGCTCACACAATTATTATAATGGTGTAAATTTACAAAAGGCGCTTAAGCGATATGAAAATCGTTTGAGTGTCTTTTTAAACTTTAAAGGTTGTTCGATTGACTAATTGCTATCCAGATAATGCATATGTGTGTATTTAAAAGTTTAAATTTAAGTACATATTTTATTGTTGTTTATATAGTTGTAAAAAGAAATTAATAATAGATTAATATTCATTGTGTAAAATTGGTGTTGTTCTCATAAATTGTTAAATCATTCAGCTAAGAGAGAGGAGTTTATTGATGAAGGCCTGGATTCAAAGAATTTTAGAAATTATCCCGCGCGAAATTATTAATCTTTTCATTTAAGTCACGGTTATAAATGATATAAAAAAGATAGAGGTGCTTTAAACATGAAAAATAAAAAGAATTCATATAGCATTCGAAAGTTAAGTGTTGGTGCGTCTTCAATCATTGTTGCATCGATGTTATTTATTGGCGGAGGCTCAGTACATGCTGCTGAATCCAATCATCTTGAAAATCAAGAACAATCAGAAGTAAGTGCATCACATTCTATTGAGCTGCAACACAAAGATCAAGAAATTCAACAACCTGAGAATAAAGATAATAAAAATTACCATTCAGAAACAATTGATAAAAATCCAACAATACATAACAATGACTACTCATATCATGAGACACCTAGTACTGACGTTAAATCTAATGAAGGCAAACAAATTGATAGTCAATCCAATCAACCTCAGACATCCATGACAAAGAATGACCAACAAAATCCTAAAAAGATTGGGGAACATGCAACGAATGGCATAAATGCAAAAAAAGAAGAAACTAGAAAGAATGAAAATGCAAAAAGCCTAGTAAAACCCCAACAAGATGATAAAACAACATCTGAACAAACAAAAATGAAAGAATCACGTGAACAGGAGATTACAAACAAGCAAAAGCAGTTACAAAGTAAAGATGTAAAAAATGCTCAACAGGAAAATCAAAATATAGAACAAGAAAAATCTCAAGAAAAAATTAACCTCCAACAATCGAGCATCGAAAAGGTTCAAAAATCTTCAAGAATAGATGGAAAATTAGATCATCAATACAATAAAGATGCAACGCAATCGAATGAGGATACTGCATCTGAGAATGTTTCAGAGCAACATATAACAGCAAAAGATGAAGGTGTTACTCGAAATAATCGTGGAGATGAACGTTTAAATCAAGAAAAGTCAACAACATCAGATAAAGAACTTAAAGTGGATGACATAGACAAAGATCTTTCCACAAAAGAATCTCCTGAAAATGAAAAAGATGATTCTAGAAAAGGGATCAAGGCACTCACTAAAAATTCTCAGGCAACAACAAGAAATACTGCGACAACAGAGGCATCCAAAGAATTGAAGGATCAAACAAATAAAGTAGCATCACAAAAAGAATATAAAAATCACGATCCTATTATTCTTGTACATGGATTTAATGGTTATGCATCAGGAACTGGTCCCATTACAGGAAAAGGTAACTATTGGGGTGGTGACCGTCTCAAAATTATTCAAGATTATAGAGCTAAAGGTTATAATGTGATGGAAGCAAGTGTAAGTGCATTTGGCAGTAATTATGATAGAGCTGTAGAATTGTACTATTACATTAAAGGTGGACGTGTAGACTATGGTGCGGCACATGCTGCAAAATATGGACACGAGCGTTACGGAAAAACATACGCCGGTGCTTATAAGGATTGGAAGCCTGGTCAAAAAATTCATCTCATTGGCCATAGTATGGGTGGTCAAACAATTCGTTATCTTGAAGAGTTATTACGTCATGGTAGTCCAGAAGAGGTAGAATACCAAAAACAACATGGTGGTGACATTTCTCCGTTATATAAAGGTGGGCAAGATAATATGATATCGTCTATTACTACTATTGCCACACCACATAATGGCACTCATGCTGCAGATTTATTAGGTAATGAAGAAATCATTAGACAAGTAGCATATGACTATGCAAGGTCAAAAGGTAATAAATTATCTCATGTTGATGTTGGTTTAAGTCAATGGGGACTTAAACAAAGAGAAGACGAAACATTAGTTCAATATATTCAACGTGTGAAACAAAGTAAATTATGGACAACAAAAGATAATGGATTCTATGATTTAACTACTGAGGGTACAGATATCTTAAATCAAAAAACATCTTTAAACCCCAATATTGTTTACAAAACATATCAGGGTGAATCTACAAGACCAGGTCCAAATGGTACTCAAAAAGCAGATGTCAATATGAACATAGGCTATACATTAACTGCAAATACGATTGGTAAAGTAAAAGACAAAGCGTGGAGAGAAAACGATGGACTTGTGTCTGTCATCTCTGGGCAATATCCATTGAACCAAGCGCATACGTCTGCGACAGATCAAGTTCAAAAAGGAGTATGGCAAGTGACACCAGTTAAACATAATTGGGACCATGGTGACTTTGTTGGTACAGATACATCAGAAGTTCGTATCTCTAAAGAAGAATTAGAAGATTTCTGGGACAACATGTTTGAAGATATGGTACGTAATGAAAAAGTGACAGATAAACAATAATTAAATAAAGAAAAATCAAAGGCACCTTATCCGGTCGATAGAAATTGTGAGCGGATAGGGTGTTTTATTTATATATGTATTTCTAGAATCAATGATTATATTTAAATTGCTATGATTAGTGAAGTTATTGATATAGATAATTTAAGCAATATGATGATATTTATTTATACTTGACTTGAATATCAAATCATAACCATTCATAAGTAAATGTTAATAAAATTATGTTGAAACGCTTTCATATAGGCATTATAATTAGTCTAGCTATAGAAAAAGGAATGATACGAATGAAAGCAAATAAGTATTTAATCTTTATTTTGGGAGCACTTGGTGGCTTATTATATGGTTATGATAATGGTGTGATTTCCGGTGCTTTATTATTTATACATAAAGACATACCTCTCAATAGTACAACTGAGGGTATCGTTGTGTCTTCAATGTTAATTGGCGCAATAGTCGGTGCAGGAAGCAGTGGCCCACTTGCCGATAAATTAGGTCGTCGACGTCTAGTAATGCTCATCGCTATTGTATTTATTATTGGGGCACTGATTCTTGCTGCATCAACCAATTTAGCATTATTAATTATTGGACGTTTAATTATTGGTTTAGCAGTGGGTGGTTCGATGTCTACAGTACCTGTTTATTTAAGTGAAATGGCGCCGACAGAATATCGTGGTTCACTAGGTTCACTTAATCAACTAATGATTACAATTGGTATTTTAGCAGCATATTTAGTCAACTATGCATTTGCGGATATTGAGGGTTGGCGTTGGATGCTTGGATTAGCAGTTGTTCCATCGGTTATTTTACTCGTGGGTATTTATTTTATGCCTGAGAGTCCAAGATGGTTACTTGAAAATAGAAACGAAGAAGCTGCTCGTCAAGTGATGAAAATTACCTATGACGATAGCGAAATTGATAAAGAACTTAAAGAAATGAAAGAAATTAACGCTATCTCTGAATCAACATGGACAGTCATTAAATCACCATGGTTAGGTAGAATATTAATTGTAGGTTGTATATTTGCTATTTTCCAACAATTTATTGGTATCAATGCGGTCATTTTCTATTCATCTTCAATCTTTGCTAAGGCTGGACTGGGTGAAGCGGCGTCTATATTAGGTTCAGTTGGTATAGGAACTATTAATGTTCTTGTAACAATAGTTGCCATTTTTGTAGTAGATAAGATTGATCGTAAAAAATTACTTGTTGGTGGTAATATTGGTATGATTGCCTCATTATTAATTATGGCAATCTTAATTTGGACAATTGGAATCGCTTCATCAGCGTGGATTATTATTGTTTGTTTATCATTATTTATCGTATTCTTCGGGATTTCTTGGGGACCTGTTCTATGGGTTATGCTACCTGAATTATTCCCGATGCGCGCACGTGGCGCTGCTACTGGTATTTCAGCGCTTGTGCTAAATATCGGAACGCTTATCGTGTCATTATTCTTCCCAATATTAAGTGATGCATTAAGTACAGAATGGGTATTCTTAATTTTTGCGTTCATAGGCGTGTTAGCGATGATGTTCGTAATTAAATTCTTACCAGAAACACGCGGACGTAGTTTAGAAGAAATAGAATATGAATTACGTGAGCGTACAGGCGCAAGAACTGAATAATTACAATGAGAAGTACTTCAAATTTTCAATGTATAGTTGAAAATTTGGAGTATTTTTTAGTTCAAATATTTTTGTAGGAATGTCAACGTTTAGTACACTTGATAATAAGTACAAGAATAAAAGTAATAATATATGAACGTTGGAGGTTGAAAATATGAAAAGTGCCCAAGCACTTGAACAGATTTTAACATCGTTAGACGGTCAAAAGTACGGTGCGTATAAGCAAATAAAAGACCTATACAAATTTAATTTATTTAAACTACGTATTGATCATATTCAAGCTGATTCATTTGCGCCACCATCTAAGATGAGTGTCGTTATAGATCGCCAACAAGCAAAATTTCCTGATTCTTTATTAAATTCTGAACTGAAACAACGAGCTGTGAGTGATTACTTAACGCGCGTGTTTCATAAGCAGATTCAATCAATAGTAGCCCAAGATAAAAAAGTAAGTAAAATTCAAATTGATAGTTGTGGCCAAGAAATCTTAGAGCGTACCGCAGTAGTAATTAAGAATCATCAAATTGAGGCACGTATTGAAGTTGGATTACCAGCACGAGGACGTACCATATTAGGTAGAATAGCAAGACATACACTTATTAATGTATTGCCTCAAATAGTAGAACATGCCTTATGTTATCGCAACATTAATGGTTCACAATTGCAACAACAAGTTGAATTAGTGATGGATCAAGAGGAGATTAGACAACAGTTAGTAAAACGTGACCTTGTTGCATTTGTAGCAAATGGTGCTATTTTACCAAGAAAAAGTGGTGTTTCAGATCTACCTATGAATAACGCTATTGAATTTAAAAGTCCCAAACAATATGAGATTGTAATGAAACTATCGAGTGGCAAAGTTATTAAGGGTATGGGTATTCCCAAAGGCATTACACTAATAGTTGGAGGCGGTTATCATGGTAAATCAACATTACTTGAAGCGTTAGAACGAGGTGTATATAATCATATTGCTGGTGATGGTAGAGAATATGTGATTACAAATCAAGATGCAATGAAAATTCGTGCTGAAGACGGAAGAAGTATTCAAAATGTTAATATCCAGCCATTTATTGATCATTTGCCAGGTGAAAAAGATACTATACATTTTTCAACTGAAAATGCGAGTGGTAGTACGTCTCAAGCTGCAAATGTCATGGAAGCTTTAGAATCACAAGCGTCATTGTTACTCATTGATGAAGATACATCTGCAACGAATTTCATGATTCGTGATGGTCGTATGCAACGTTTAATTGCTCCCGAAAAAGAGCCGATTACACCCTTTTCTAATAAGGTAAAAGCATTATATGACGACCATAACGTGTCGACTATTCTAATCGTTGGAGGTTCGGGAGATTATTTTGACGTGGCAGATCAAGTATTGATGATGGATGAATATGTATTGAAAGATGTTACGCAACAAGCTAAAGACATTGCGCAGTCAGACGGTTATCAAAGAAAGGTTTCTTCTCACAATCAGTTCGGTCACATTCCATCAAGAATTCCGTTGAGAGCGAGTTTTAATCAAAAAGGGAAACGTGATCGCTTTAAAGCTAAAGGATTGAATGTAGTAACGTATGGTAAGGAAACTATTCATATTTCTGGCTTAGAACAACTTGTCGATGACAGTCAAACACAAGGTTTAGCGATGATGTTAAGTTATGTAAAAAATGAATTGCTAGATGACAAAAGTACGATTGTAGAATTGACCAATTGTTTGTATCAACGGATTGAGAAACACGGATTAGATGTTATATCAAATCATCATGGTCATCCTGGTCATTTAGCGCTACCTAGAAAGCAGGAGTTTATTGCGACACTTAATCGATATCGTAGATTAAAAATAAAGCAAAGGGAATAAATATATGCCCATTTTAAATATTTATTATAAAAGTATCTCAGAGTTTGCGTCGATGTGTTGAACTTTGAGACTGAAAATAAAGGGGAGTATGAAGATGAAGTCTTCAGTTCGATTGTTAAATCACATCATAAAGATAATGAATTTACAACAATCATTAATTATAAGAGATGAACAATGGAATCAGTCTTATGAGGCATACAATTTTAATATTAACGACTACGTATTTAAAAGTAGGTTAGCTAAAAAAACAACAAAGAAAAAAGGATATTTTTTATCGCTTTGGGAAAAAGATAAAACAAAGAAAAATCGTGCATTTGACTACGAGTCATTTCCTGGGAAATTAATTGTACATGTGATAGATGATTCTCAAGTAGGTCAGTTTATTTTTCCAAAACATGTACTTTTCCATAAAGGTATTTTAAGACATCATGAATCTAAAGGGAAAATGGCTTTTCGAGTGTATCCTACTTGGGAGAAAGATTTAAATCGTGTCGCTCAAAAGACACAAGCGTGGCAAAAACAATACTTTATAGATATGTCTCAAACAATTGATGTACCAAGTATTAAACGTGCTTATTTTAATGAAGATTGATTATAAAATCAAAAGCTGTGCGCAAACAGATATGTGTAAATATTACTGTTTTATTAGTAAACTTGATTACATAACTGTCAATGAGTTGGAATGAGTCTCATTTTCTAATCACTTATATTGAGGGAGGGTTAATGGTGTCTTCGGAGTATAAAAAAGGAATATTTTTAGCTTTAGGTGCTTATATTTTATGGGGGATTTTACCCATTTATTGGCGTTTAATTGATGAAATAGGCGCTTTTGAAATTTTGGCATTCCGCATTATTTTTTCAGTGATATTTATGATTTTTGTGCTCATTATAGGAAAAAATCAACGGAACGCTTTTTTTAGAGATGTTAATCAGTTGGTATCGCATCCCGTACAACTTATTGCCATCATAGTTGCAGGGTATGTTATTACAGTGAATTGGGGGACATTTATTTGGGCAGTATCTAATGGTCACGTGCTACAATCTAGCCTAGGTTACTACATTAACCCACTAGTGAGTATCGTATTGGCGCTTATATTTTTAAAAGAGAGATTTAATAAATTCGAATGGTTAGCCATCATCTTTGCATTAGTAGGCGTACTTTATATGACAATAAAAATCGGTGAATTTCCATTTATTTCACTTCTGTTAGCATTTTCTTTTGGTATTTATGGTTTACTAAAAAAGATTGTGCATATCGATGCGATAAGTAGCATCACTATTGAATGTATTGTTACTGCACCAGCAGGTTTAATCTATGTTATTTACCTATGGCAGCAACAACACATAACATTTGGATTAAATATATCATCATTTTGGCTACTATTTTCAGGTGCAATTACAGCAATACCATTGATTCTGTTCTCAGCAGGTGCTAAGCGAATTCCATTATCGTTAACTGGCTTCATTCAATATGTAGGGCCGACAATCATGTTTATCTTAGGTATCTTTGTCTTTAAAGAGCCATTTAACACTGATCAATTGATTACCTTTATTTTTATATGGATAGGTATTGTGTTATATAGTATTTCTCAATATGTTCAAATTAAGAAAAACCCAGTTGTAAAATAAATATACCTTCACTTTATTTAATGTGCATTCTCTAAATTAGATATTGATTCTAACTATTGATGTGTACATCAACGTTTAAATAGAGTGAAGGTGTATTTTTTATTTTGTATATCGACTGAATAGTAGTTGATTTGTAAAATATAAAGTTGGGTTAATCGTGTCTTTAATATCATTGACTTCTTTAAGCCACAACTGTAAATCATTGTAGTAGTCGGAACTCATAGACAAATCGTTTGTAAAACATTTAGCTGTTGCTTCAATTGTATCTTTGTTTAATTGGTTAGAGATATCAGTTCGAGTATACATTGAGTAAATTTCAATTGCACTTGCTAAATGATGATTGATGTAATGAATGGCCTTTTGAATGACTTTCAGAAACTTTCTAAGTTTGATCTCACTCGTATTTAATACTTCAGGCGTAGTAATGAAAATGAGTTGACAAAAATCAGGTACATTATAATTTTTTAGTGGAAAATAATCTACATTTAGTCCTTGATTTTTAGCTTCAAGAATTTCAAAATTTTCGAAAATAAGTGTAGCAGCATCAGCTTTATCAGTTAAAAGTGCATCAGTATGATAAAAGCTATGATTAACTGGTGTGATGTCACCCTCTTTATATGTGCAGCCATCTGCTTCAATCATCGTTTTAGCCATGGCAATACCACCTGGACCGGGAGCGCCAGGATATTGAAGTCGCTTACCGATTAAATCTTTGGGGCGAGCGATATTTTTATCTTTGTTATACATAATACCGCCGTTAGTGTGAAGATATCTCGCAAACCCGATGACGTTTTGTTCTTTAGCTCTATCTTGAACCAGATGAATAGGTTCAGTAATCGCGATATCCATTGAACCATTTTCAATCTCGTCTAATGCATCAAAGTGCTCTTTTGGTTCAATCATCTCAATTTCTAATGATTCTTCTTTAAACCATCCTTTTTCAATACCTATGATTAATGGCATATGATCAGGATTTAAAAACCATTCTAAACCTACTGTTAATTTGTCCATAAAAAATTCCTCCATCCATTTAATTATTGCGTAAAAAAGTGAATGAAGAAACAGTTATCAATATTGCTCACTTTCCTACGCTGGTGCTAACCAACAGGTTCAAGGGTTGAAAGTAGACTTTCTCTCAGCAAATTGAATTGCACCCCTAGTGATACTGGTTAATCTATGTACAGAATAACATAGTTGAATTGAGTAAAAAGTAAAATGAATATAGCAAATATTAATCATGGGAGTATGATGCAAAAAAATAAGCTAACGTTTCAAACGTTAGCTTACAATATGTTTGATGAACGAAAGTTTAATTAAAATTCTAACTTTACATCATACCAATGAGTTTCATCCATAGTGAACCTACACCAATCCAAATAATAAAATAGACTATACCAAGTACAATATTCATAGTCCACCAGCGCTTTTGTGTAACATAGCCAGCTGCGTATAATATAGGCGCTGGTCCACTACTATAGTGTGTTGTTGATGCCAGTAAGTTACCAAAGAACCCTAACATTAATGCACTGAATAATGGCGGTGCACCCGAAGCGACTGCAACACCAAGTAACGCGGCGTACATGGCGCTGACATGTGCTGTTGCACTTGCGAATAAATAATGTGAGTAGAAATAAAACAAGATGAGTAAAACTAAAACGATAGGCCAACTAAAGCCATTCAAACCTTGAGCAATGAGTTTGCTTAACCAAGGGATAAAGCCTAACTTGTTTAATTGTTCTGCCATTAATACAAGAACTGAGAACCAAACGAGTGTATTCCATGCGCCTGTTTCATTTAAAATATCTGACCATGCTAATACACCTGTTAATAATAACAATGCTAAAGCAATAAATGCGGTGAGCGTGGCATCAACATTAATGAAGCTTCCTAATACCCACAAAGCCAATGCAATGATAAAGATACCAACCATCACTTTTTCGGCTATAGACATATGTCCCATTTCTTCTAGTTGTTCAGTAGCCCATTTTTTAGCGTTAGGCGTTTCTTTAACAGTTGGTGGGTATAATTTATAAATAATGAAAGGGACAACGATGAGAGAAATTAATCCGGGTATAATAGCAGCAACAAACCAATTCATCCATGTAATTTGAACGTGTGCCGTTTTTTCAGCCAAACTTTGCGCTATTGGGTTACCGGCCATAGCTGTTAAAAACATAGCCGAAGTAATTAAATTACCTTGGAACTCAGTAAAGATTAAAAACGCACCCATTTTTCTCTCAGAGCCATCTTTCGGCGATGAACCAAAAGACTCTGACAAAGACTTAATGATTGGAAACATAATACCACCAGCACGTGCTGTATTACTTGGAGTAGCAGGAGCTAAGATAAGATCAACACCAACAAGTGAATAAGCCAAACCAAGCGTTTTCTTTCCAAATAATTTAACGAATTGTAGAGCAATACGTCGACCTAGCCCTGTTTTTACAAATCCTCTTGAAATGAAAAAGGCCATTGCAATAAGCCAAATACTACTATTACCGAAGCCTTGAACGGCAGTTTTTGTATCAACAATTCCAACCAAAATCATGATTGTAAACCCAATGATTGATACGGCACCTATAGTCATAGGTTGAGTAATACAAGCAATGATGGTTGACACAAAAATAGCAAACATATACCAGGCTTGATCATTTAAGGCATCTGGTTTAATAGGTGTCAATGCCCAGATAATTAAACCAACGACAATAGGTAGAATAAACTTACGATATTTAACAGTACTTCCCACGACACCATCTTCCTTTATCTAAAATTTTTTTTACATTTTAATCATAGTCTTATCACACGCTGATGTACAGGTCTTTTTATAATTATACAATCTTTAAACATCATTACTTTTTTAAATCAGTTTAAGAGTTAGATAAACAGTAATTTATAAAGTTTATAAAGTATTAATAATTAATAACATACAATTGTTTGAAAACTCAAAATACTTGAAGTAGAATGGAATTGAAGGAATAAGAAAGCGCTTACAAATGTAAAATTTCTTATTCCTCATGCAAATGAAATTGGGATGGCACAACGTACTATTGGTGAAAGGAGGCATTTATTATATGAGTAAATCATATGACTTAATCGTAATAGGAGCTGGACCTGGTGGCTATGTAGCTGCAATACGTGGTGCGCAACTTGGTAAAAATGTTGCAGTCATTGAAAAAAATAATGCTGGAGGCACGTGCTTAAATGTAGGTTGCATCCCCTCTAAAACGTTGTTAGAACACGGCGAGAAAGCACACAACATACGAGTTGCAAACGATTGGGGAATCACAACGAAAGACTTTAAAATTGATTTTACTCAATTTGTTCAACGAAAAAAGAAAGTTGTACAAACACTTACGGGTGGCGTGAAGCAGTTGTTAAAGAAAAATAAAGTTGCTTATATTGAAGGGGAAGCACGAATTTCTAAAAACTTAAAAGTGGACGTTAACAATGAAACGTATCAAGCGAAAGATATCATTTTAGCAACTGGCAGTCAGCCGTTCATTCCACCAATTGATGGGTTAGATCAAGTCAATTATGAAACAACCGATACATTTTTCGATTTAGAGAAGCTACCAAAACAGTTAGCGGTTATCGGTGGGGGTGTGATTGCAACAGAACTCGCATCCTCAATGGCTGATCTTGGAGTTAGAGTTACGATAATAGAAGTTGCAGATGACATTTTATTAACTGAAATCAACGAAACTAGAGAAATGTTAAAAGCACATTTAGATAATCAAGGTATTAAGATACTGACGAAAGCAAAGATAAAACAAGTTAAGGAATCGAAAATAATATTAGATGGGCAAGATGATGTTAGCTTTGATACCCTTCTTGTTGCAACAGGTAGACAACCGAATACGCAAGTTGCAAAGGATTTAAATTTGGAAATGGATGGTAAATTCTTTAAAGTCAATGAACATTATGAAACGAGTCAAAAACATGTCTATGCTATAGGAGATTTAATTAAAGGATATCAACTTGCACATGCAGCAAGTGCGCATGGCATTCATGTTGTCGAAACAATAATGAACAAACAGCCGTCACTTGTGCGTCAAGAAGATATTACGCGTTGTATATACACAAGACTTGAAGCAGCATCAGTTGGGTTATCAGAAGCGCAAGCTAAAGAGGCTGGTTATGATGTGAAAGTGACTCAATCAGCATTTCAAGGGAATGCAAAGGCGTTAATCAAAGGAGAAAATGAAGGATTTATTAAACTTGTCGTTGATAAAAAGTATGGAGAGGTTCTTGGTGCTTTTATTGTAGGACCACATGCTACAGATATCATTGGAGAACTTTTAAGTGTCAAAGCATCAGAGGGTACGATTCATGAACTTTCTCAAATTATTCAACCACACCCGGCTTTATTAGAAGCAATAGGTGAGAGTGCAGATGCATTTTTTGATTCTGCAATTCATATGTAGTTTTAAACTTTATGACCTATGAAAGATAGGAGGAATTGACAATGAAAATGGAAAAAGAACAAGCACGTTGGATTTATAAAACGATGAACGAAATTCGATCTTTTGAAGAAAAGGTACACAAAATTTTTAGTGATGGTAGAATCCCAGGATTCGTACACTTATATGTAGGTGAAGAAGCCGTTGCAACAGGTGTTATGTCTCAATTAAGTGATGATGACTATATTACAAGTACACACCGTGGTCATGGTCATGCGATTGCAAAAGGATGCGATTTAAATGGTATGATGGCAGAAATTATGGGCAAACGTGACGGATTAGGTCACGGTAAAGGTGGCTCAATGCATGTTGCAGAAATTGACAAAGGAATGCTCGGTGCGAATGGTATTGTCAGTGGTGGTTTTGGGTTAGCAATTGGCGCAAGTATTTCTATCATCAATCAAGGTAAAGATAATGTTGCGGTATGTTTCTTTGGTGATGGTGCTGCAAATGAAGGTAATTTCCATGAAGGTCTTAATTTTGCTTCAATTTTAGATTTACCTGTTCTTTTTATATGTGAAAATAACCAATTTGCTGAAGGAACAACACATGACTACGCAAGTGCTTCTGAAACAATTGCAGAGCGTGCTGCGGCTTATAATATGCCGGGTGTACGTGTTGATGGCATGGATGTTGTGGAAGTATATAAAGCAACACAAGAGGCTGTAGAACGCGCTAAAAAAGGTGAAGGACCAACGTTAATTGAATGTGATACGTATCGTAAATATGGACATTTTGAAGGTGATGAGCAAAAAGTAAAATCACCAGATGATCGTAATGCAGATAAAAATGCGACAGTTGAATTTAGAAAAAGAGCAATTGAAGAAAATTGGCTCACTGAAAAAGAAGCAGATGAAATAGAAAAAGCAGCTGAGCAAGCGGTAGAAGATGCTGTGAAATTTGCTGAAGAAAGCGAATTACCAGATGAGGATTCTTTATACAAAGATGTTTTTGCTTAAATCAGAAGGTTGGAATATTTATTAAAAGATATAAGAACAAATGACCTAACCACATAAGGAGGTTTTTACGATGAGTGAAGAACGCAAGTTAACATTTATGGGTGCTATTAATGAAGCCATTGACCAATCTATGGAAAAAGATGAGGATGTCATTTTAATTGGTACTGATGTCTCAGGTGGTGCAAAGGTAGACCACATCAAAGATGACGATACATTCGGTGGTGTATTTGGTGTAACAAAAGGACTCGCAAAAAAATATAGTCGTAAACGTGTAATCGATACACCGATTGCTGAGCACATTACATTGAGCACGGCAGTAGGAGCTGCTGCGACGGGGCTACGTCCAATTGCTGAACTCATGTTCAACGACTTTATCGGATTTGGTTTAGATCCCATTTTAAATCAAGGTGCAAAAATGAGATATATGTTTGGTGGAAAAGCCAAAATTCCACTAGTTGTACGTACTGTTCATGGAGCAGGGGCAAGCGCTGCTGCACAGCACTCTCAGTCTTTATATAATATGTTTGCAGCAATTCCAGGAGTTAAAGTTGTTGTTCCATCTAATCCATATGATGCGAAGGGTCTACTGATGTCAGCTATTCAAGAGGACAATCTTGTTGTCTTTTCAGAAGATAAAACATTATTAGGACAAAAAGGTAATGTTCCTGAAGAACCGTATACTATAGAAATTGGTAAAGCCAATGTGACGCGTGAAGGTGACGATTTAACAATTGTGGCTATTGGCAAAATGGTAGCTGTAGCGGAAGAAACTGCTGAAAAACTTGCAGAAGATCAAGTATCAGTTGAGGTCATCGATTTACGCTCAGTGTCACCATGGGATCAAGAAACCGTTTTAGATTCTGTAAAGAAAACGGGTCGCCTAATTGTTATTGACGAATCTAATCCACAGTGTAACATTGCTGGAGATGTTGCTTCAGTGATTGGAGATGTAGGATTTGATTACTTAGATGGTCCAATTAAGAAAGTGACTGCACCAGATACTCCTGTACCATTTGCAGCGAACTTAGAGGCGGCATATATGCCGAATGCTGATAAGATATTAGACATTGCATCTGAATTAATTGATGATTTAAAAAAGGCTAACGCATAGGAGGTGTATCACAATGAGTGAAAATATTATTATGCCAAAGCTTGGAATGACAATGAAAGAGGGAACAGTTGAAGAGTGGTTTAAATCAGAGGGTGACACCGTAAAACAAGGAGAGAGTATTGTTACAATAAGCTCTGAAAAATTAACCAACGATGTTGAAGCGCCGGCGAGTGGGACATTGTTAGAAATTAAAGTGCAAGCCGGAGAAGATGCAGAGGTTAAAGCGGTATTAGGTGTAATTGGAGAAGAAGGGGAAGCTATTGATAAAGATGAAGATGATTTAGCATCAGAAAAAGTAAAAGAAGACAACGAGCATGAAAAAGAAACGCAAGAAGTTAAAGATACATCACAACAATCTTCCGATAATAAAGATAATTCGCCTAAAAGCGCATCACGAGAAAGAATTTTTATCTCACCGCTCGCACGTAATATGGCTGAGGATAAAGGATTAGACATTAACAAGATAAAAGGCACAGGCGGTAATCATCGTATTACAAAACTAGATATTCAACGTGTTGAAGCAAATGGATACGACTATGCTAGTGATACGACATCTAATGAAGATACAAGTCATGTTCCAACACAGACTGTGGATACAAGTGCGATTGGTGAAGGATTAAATCCTATGCGTCAACGTATTGCTCAAAATATGAGACAAAGTCTTAATAATACTGCTCAATTAACATTACATCGTAAGGTTGATGCGGATCGCTTGCTAGATTTCAAAGACAGATTAGCTACGGAACTTAAACAAGCAGATCAAGATGTTAAATTAACTGTTACTGCATTATTAGCTAAAGCAGTAGTCCTTGCACTTAAAGAATATGGAGCAATGAATGCACGTTATGAACAAGGCGAATTAACTGAGTATGAAGATGTCCATTTAGGAATCGCAACGTCTCTAGACGAAGGCCTTATGGTGCCAGTGATTAATCATGCAGATACAAAAAGTATTGGTACTTTAGCCCATGAAATTAAATCATCGGCTGAAGCTATTCGTGAAGGAAACACAGGAGCAGTGCAATTAGAGGGAGCAACATTTACAATCACTAATATGGGTGCTAGTGGTATAGAATACTTTACACCAATTATAAATTTAGGTGAAACAGGTATTCTAGGCGTTGGTGCTTTAACTAAAGAAGTCGTGCTAGAAGCGGATAACATTAAACAAGTTTCAAAAATTCCTTTAAGTCTGACATTTGATCATCAAATTTTAGATGGTGCAGGTGCGGCCGATTTTCTTAAAGTACTAGCTAAATATATCGAAAACCCTTATTTATTGATGTTATAGGTAGTGACAATGAATGGGCTAACAACATTGAACAATTTTGTTAGCCCGCTTTCATTTAATTTCAAAATAAAGATTGATAGAGCACTGATAAAAATCATTAAGAGATTTTTTACCTATTAATAGATAGTTGTAATATTTAATGAAATATTATATGTTGAGTGTAGCAACACATTATTATTTTATATTAGGAGTGTGATACATTATGAAAGGGTTTGCAAAAGCATTTGTCGTAAGTGGTATTACTTTAGGTGCAATTTTAGGTTTAAATGTAACAGAGCATAATGGTGTATCTAATGAAGCAAAGGCACAAACAGCACACAGTTACTGGTATAAATATAATGGTTATACTGCATCGGGTGGCGACTTTGTACTTAGCAATTCATTTTATCAAGGTTTAAAAGCTGGAAACGTTACATTTAATGGTATTAAGGTAAATCAAAAATATGAATCTAAGACTGCTACTAAAAAAATATACGATCAGACATTTCAACAAATTAACGGAAATAAAGCAAACAACGTACAATTTAAAATTGCTTCCAGAACTGTTACTTTAGATCAAATTAAACAAAAGTATGGAAAAAATTATAATTATCAGCCGCCATTATCTAAAAACAAAACAAGTAAGACAGATGGCTTGTACGGTTATCAAGTTGGAAAAGGAAACATCGTTTTTCACGTTAAAGATGGGTATGTTACAAGTGCTACATTGTCATAAATGATTATATATAGCAAATTAAAAAAGAGAATATTATTTTAAAACATAGATAAACGGGAGTGGGACAACGAATTCAATATGAATTCTGTCCCGCTCCCGTTGTGTCATAGTTCAAAAGAATAATCAAGAAAATGAATAATAGCGCTACTCAATTAAAGCTGCTTTACTGATTTTCTTGTTCATCCTGTTTTTCACGCTCTTCTAATGAAATAGAGTAATCTTTTTCATCATCAATTGATGTCATTTTAAAATGATGGATGGGTTCTCTTTTTAAAGCCCTCATGAGTGAGAATATCATTAGTAATAAAATGATAGAGAATGGTAGACCTGTAATGACTGATGCAGTTTGTAAACTTTTAAGACCACCTGCAATTGTCATAGCAACTGAAATCGCCCCAATAAGCAGACCCCATAAGACTTTATGTTTTAAAGATGGATTGATAGCACCACCTGTAGCCATCCCTGCAACAATATGCGTAGTTGAATCAGCACTTGTTACAATAAAGATGAAAATAAGTACAATGGCTAAGGAACTAGTGACTTCCGACAATGGAAAATGTGATAATAATTCAAACAAGGCAACAGAATAATCTTTATCGACAATATGAACAAGCTTGTCGTTATGATTTAAAGCAAGCTTAATAGCTGTACCGCCAAAACCTGCAATCCATGTAAACGAAATTAGAGGAGGGATAATGAGTACACCTACGACAAATTCTCTAATTGTACGTCCTCGAGATACTCTTGCTACAAAGCCACCAATAAAAGGTGACCACGAAATTACCCAAGCCCAATAGAAAACAGTCCACTGTTGAATCCAACTATCATCTCCTGAGTATGGATTTACGCGTAAACTATATTCTATAAAATGCTGCAAATAATCAGAAATTGCTAGTGTGTATGATTCTAAAATAAATTTTAAATCTCCAAAAATCAAAATAAATATAAGTAAAATAGCACCTAATAAAATATTTAAATTACTTAACCATTTTACACCGTGATTTAAGCCAGTTAATGAAGAGCCTAAAAATATGGCTACCATTAAAATAGTAATTAAGATTTTAGTGAAATTATTATTAGGAACATCAAAGAGATGGTTTAATCCACCACCAATTTGCATAATTCCCAAACCAATCGACGTAGCAATTCCCATGACGGTTGCAATAATTGCTAATATATCAATAATATTCCTGAACGGACGCTTATAAGCTTCACCAAAAACGGGTTCCATAGCTGTTGAAATAAGTCCGTTACGTTGTTTTCTAAATTGAAAGTATGCAACGATTAATCCTGAAATAGCAAAAATTGACCATTGTGAAATACCCCAATGGAAGAATGTATATCCCATCGCGACACGTGCTGATTCTTCAGAGTGATCTGCAATTTTTCCTGGGAAGGGTGAATGGAGATAATGCGTTAAAGGTTCGGCAACACCCCAAAAGACTATACCAACGCCAAGGCCTGCTGAAAATAACATGCCAATCCAAGATAGCATGGAAAATTCTGGTTCTTCTTCATCCGATCCAAGTTTAAATCGACCATATCTAGAAAAAGCTAAGAATATTAAAAATACATCCAAAACAAAGACAATGATAAGGAATAGCCAACCAAACCAATTTGTAATCCAATCATAAATGCTTTGCGCATACATCCCAAATGCTTTAGGAAAGATACCCGCAATAAGTGTAATAACAACAATAATTAAAACAGAGATAGTATAAACAAGCGTATTGTTTATTTTTCGTTTGTTTTTCATTTTAATATTTTTATTCATCCCTTTTTAACTTGCAAAGTATTTGTTTAAAGTATACAGATAATTGGAAATATTTTCAAAAATACTTTTTGTATTTAAAATGATTTGATAAAAAAGAGATTTTGATTTAGAGAAGTCTGTTGTATATGATAAAAGTATGATATTAGAGAGATGGGTGACAAAATGTATAAATATTTAAAAAGAAATCGATTCTCAACGCAGACTTCAATTATAAAAAATGATGCTCAGCAACCTGTTGGTATGATATCGAAAGTGTATAAAAATTTTATTCAAAAATGTATTGGTTATTTGACCTTAGGTTTAAAATTAAATCAATATGAGATATGTGATGTGAATAATAATAGTGTAGCTTATATTAAGGTATCGCGATATATGGAGAAAAAACATTTTAAAGTAGAATATCGTGATTCAAAAGGTAGGCAGTGTGAAGCGTTATTTGATAAGCAAAGTAATGGTTATGAGGAGACGTATGGAATATTAAAAATTGACGGTATAATATTAAATATTCATGCTAATGAGAAACATCATACTACTATCAAAGATATAAAGCGAGATACACAAATTGCGAGTTGGAAACAAATTGGTGATTATGCTTATGCAGAAGGGAATGATAGGCTATTTAAAGAACATCAATTACTCTATATTCTTATCATGCACGCTTTTGCTAATACATATGTGAGCAAACGTCAAACGAGCTTGATGTTCCCAGGGCCACCTGTTTAAAGTACATACAGAATGATTAGTGAACTAAGAGACTATTGGATTTCTCCTAATGCAATCTTGTTATCTTCAACGAAGTCGATAGCTTTGATTGCTTCAGTTAATCCTTTTACGATATCTTCAACGGACAATGAAGGTTGTTGAGAATGATTAATTGTTTGCTCAGGAATCAAAGGCACGTGTATAAATCCAAATAATAAGTCAGGGTAAAAATGGTCTGCCATATATCCAAGTTGATATAAGATATGATTACATACAAATGTTCCAGCGGAATTAGATAGTCTGCTAGGGAGACCAGCCTTTTGAATTGCCATTGTCATTCTTTTGATAGGTAAATTAGAAAAATAAGCGGGTGCGCCATCGTGACGTATAACTTGATCAATAGGTTGGTGTCCTTGATTATCTTTAATACGTGCGTCATCTATATTTATACCTACACGCTCAGGAGTGATTTCACTACGACCACCTGCTTGTCCGATAGCTAGAGCAACATCATAATTTTTAGATTTTAACACTTTAGCAATCACATTCGCAGAGTCATGAAATACTGTAGGAAGTATCAATCGATCAATTTTATGACAGCCAATTTTAGTTTCCAGATGGCTAACAGCCTCAAGTGCAGAATTAATTTTTTCATCTCCAAATGGTTCAAATGCTGTGACTAATATTTCCATGCAAACACTCCTTAAGTAGACTTATTATATTATTTTAAAACTATCAGTGACATAAATGATATCAATATTTGCCATTTTACGTATTCTTTATGTCAAAAAACAGGGTTAAAAGTTATTGTAGATATTTAAAGCATATAAAAATACGCCTTTATATGTGAAATGTTAAACTCACAATAAAGGCGTGTTTGAATTATGCATGTGTGTGTTCTGGCACATCTTTGAAATTGTTTAAACGACGTTGCCATTCTTCATTGCTAATATGATGACGGGCAACGTAGCGATTGCGCTCATGTTTTGCACAATCATACGAACATGCACCTAAATATTTTTCTTCATTTTCTTCAGAAACAAGAATTTGTTTATTACATTCAGGGTTTGCACAATTAATGTAACGTTCACAAGGTGTTCCATCAAAATGCTCTTTGCCGATGACTGTTTTATCAATTTGATTCACATCGACACTTATACGTTCATCAAATACATACATCTTACCATCCCAATATTGCCCTTTAGTTTCAGGGTCTTTACCGTATGTAGCAATACCACCATGCAACTGACCTACGTTTTCAAATCCTTCTTTTACTAACCAACCAGAAAATTTTTCACAACGAATGCCACCTGTACAATATGTGACAATATTTTTTCCGTCGAGTTGTTTTTTATTATTACGCACCCATTCAGGTAAGTCACGGAATCGTGTTATATCAGGACGAATAGCTCCACGGAAATGTCCTAAATCGTATTCATAATCATTTCGAGCGTCTAATATAACAGTATTTTCATCTTCTAGTGCAGCTTTAAATTCTTTAGGAGAATAGTATTTACCGGTAATTTCACGTGGATTAATATCTTCTTCTAAGTCGAGTGCAACAATTTCACGTCTTGGACGCACGTGCATCTTTTTAAACGCATGACTTTCAGCTTCATCAATTTTAAAAGTTAAATCAGCAAAACGACTATCTGCATGCATATGGTCTATATATTTATCAGTATCTTCTTTAGTTCCAGATAATGTTCCATTAATGCCTTCCGTTGAAACTAGTATTCTTCCTTTTAAATGATGTTCCTTACAAAATTTCAAATGTTCGGCTGCAAAAGTTTCAGGGTCATCTATATTTACATATTTATAATAAAGTAGTACTCTATAATCCATAAATCTGTGCTCCTCTTTAGTCAATTTTAGTTAATTTAAAAGTATTTGAAGTTATATAAAAAAATTGATAGTGATTGAAGTTTAAAAATTAGACATTTTAATATTGTATCAAAATGAGAATTACTTTCAATAAGGTAGCTTATAAATCCGTCATTTGACCGATATAAGATGTGATTGTTTTCATATATGAATAAAAGTGTAGTTGTGTAGTTATAATGACATTTAATATAAATTTTTTGTAAAATGAGAATAAAGTCACTGAATAAAGAGAGGGATCCAATTGATGGCAAATCAAAAATTACCAACATTAAAATATACTGGTAAATCAGAAAGTGCAGTGCCAATTGTGTCAGAAAGTGAATTACAAACGGTAACAGCAGAGCCGTGGGTGAAAATTTCAGATAAAGGGTTACAACTAGAAGGACTTAATTTTAATCGCGAAGGTCAGTTATTCTTATTAGACGTGTTTGAAGGGAATATTTTTAAAGTTAATCCCGCGACCAAGGAGGTTACAACAGAATTTCAGTCTGTTAAAGATAATCCGGCAGCGATTAAAGTACATAAAGATGGCCGTTTATTTATCTGTTATCTAGGTGATTTTAAGACAACTGGAGGCATATTTGCGACAACAGAAAATGGTGAACAAATAGAAGAAATTATTTCTGATTTAAATACAGAATATTGTATTGATGACATGGTTTTTGACAGTAAAGGCGGGTTTTATTTCACTGATTTTAGAGGGTATTCTACACAACCTTTGGGCGGTGTTTACTATGTAGATCCAGACTTTAAGAAGGTTACGCCAATTATTCAAAATATTTCTGTGGCTAATGGTATTGCTTTAAGTACGGATGAAAAAGTACTATGGGTAACCGAAACTACAACTAATCGACTTCACCGAATCACATTAGAGGATGATGGTGTGACTATTGCACCATTTGGAGCAACAGTACCATATTATTTTACAGGTCATGAAGGACCGGATTCTTGTTGTATTGATAGTGATGATAATTTATATGTGGCTATGTATGGACAAGGATGTGTATTAGTTTTCAATAAGAGAGGTTATCCTATAGGTCAAATTTTAATGCCGGGACGTGATGATGGGAAGATGTTACGTACAACACATCCACAATTCATACCTGGTACAAATCAACTTATAATTTGTACTAATGATATTGAAAACCATTCAGAAGGTGGGGCTATGCTTTATACAGTTAATGGCTTTGCTAAAGGATATGAGAGTTATCAATTTCAATAAATTCTTAAAAAAGCGTATGGAATAAGTTGTTTTGTATAAATAAAGGAAGTAGCACAAAGGTCGAATAAAACTTTATGTTCTTCACTCGCATAGCTCAATTTGAAAATTTGATACAACTCATTGTATTTTCTATTAATAAAACGATTGTCCATAAATAAATATGCCTGAGACATTGAATGTGTCCCAGGCATTTATTATATGTGTTGTTGTAATTTACTGTTAAAGATAAAAAGTTTAAGAAATTTTTCTATAACAAATCGTTTAATTCTCGATACTAAATTCTGCTGATGCTTCAAATTTCACGTTTTTACCTAACATCACGCCACCAGTTTCTAAAGCTTGGTTGAAATTAATACCATATTTTTCGCGGTTAATTGTTCCACTAACGATAAAACCAGTGACTTGTTGTCCATTCATTGGATTCTTACTTACACCATTAAATTCAACATCAAATGTCTCTTCATGAGTTTCACCTTTAATTGTCAAATCTCCAACTACTTGATCTTCGTTGATTTCTTTAGTTACAAATGTCATTTTATCGTTGTCTTCTGTACCGAAGAAATCGTTTGATCTTAAATGATTGTCTCTGTCTTCATTTTGAGTGTCAATTGAACTTGGAATAATAGTAGCTGTTGCTTTTAGTGAAGTTAAATCATTAATATCTCCATCTAATTGAACATCAAATTGTTTAAATGTTCCTTTTACTTGAGACACCATAAGATGTTTAATTTTAAACTGAATATCACTGTGAACTTGATCAAAGTTAAATTTTGTCATTATTATAACCCCTTCTCTCTTTATTACAATAGTTATGTTTCTTATATTTGTTATTCTAGATATAGTAAGATGACTTATCAATTTTTTTTGCTCTCATTAAATTTACGGATTTTTAACCCCTTTTTTTAGTGTGTTTATAATACTAGATTCGTTAAAAAGAAATGAAGTATACATAAAAAAATGATGATATTTTGCAATCAACAGTAAATTTATCCTCCAGAAAAAATGTTGTAAAATTTTATTTTAAAATAAAAAAGAACATGTGATTGTTAATTTGAGGTTGCTCATAGAGAGAATTATTGAAGTATAAATTAAGAATATTTCATTTAATACTGAAGTAAGACAACGTATATCTCAAAAAATAATTAAACACATATATTTTCATTTGACATTGCTATTAGAAGAAAGTAACATGACATTAAATCGTAATTTTTACGATTTAAGAATGATATAGAGATGATGGTTGGATGAATATAAGATGGACACATCCGTCCCTGTCTATTTTATTTGAAGTGCAAACAAAGTGAAAATTCTTCAATACCTCATATAACACATCAATTGACCATCATCTATTATATTGTTCTTTTTATGTTTAGTTTCCTTTTATTTCTAACTCTTTTTATTTTCACTCGTCTTAGGACGGGTGTTTTTTTATAGTAGAGTGATGAAATTGTTGAAGATTCTATTCAATTATATTCTGAAATTAAATCAACTCACAGGCTTTCTCGTATCTATGATGACTTGCAACATGGAATTTTAAATAACCTTTAGTACAATGGATATATTTATATAAAGAGTGCATGGGTTAAACGACGTCTTTAAAAATGTATAATGAGATGATATTTGAGTTTGTTTTTATAAAAAGAGAGACAAGCTTATTTTTTATATAGAAACAGTGTTTATAAAAAGTGAATTGAGAAGAAATCGTGTGAATAGTTATTTTAACTCATTGAGTTTTAAAACATGGACAATTCATAAATTTTGTTGTATCGCTGATTTGTTAGATATCTACTGTGGTAGATACTTAAGTCGCTAAGAAAAAAATAAAAAATCCTCCAACGAAGTTGGCTCGACTTCGTTGGAGGTATCAGGGGTAGGGGTTAATTTTGTTTCTAAATTTATTTACTCTAATTTAATATTAATTAAGGTTTTGAGGATAGGGGAGAAATATTTTATATTTATTTATTTTCTCTTCATCATTTTTATATTTTACAGGGAAAGTATTTTATTTAGATTCGTAATAATTTAATTCTAAATCTTTAGATGTTTGTTTACGAGTTGCTCTCATTAACTTAACATCATCGATAAGAGATTTACCATATGATGGGATCATTTTTTGTAATTTTGGAGTCCAATCTTTTTCATACTCAGCAAAGTTTTTCTCTAAAACTTCTAGGGCTACTGATACTGAAGTTGATGCTCCAGGTGATTCACCTAATAATGCGATAACAGAGTGGTCTTTAGAGTTAACAACTTCTGTACCAAATTGAATGAATCCTTTACCGTGTTCTTTAGTATCTTTGATAACTTGAACACGTTTGCCTGCAGTGTATAATTGCCAATCTTCGTCACGAGCTTCAGGGTAGAACGTGCGTAGATGGTTCATACAACCTTCTTTAGTCATTAATACTTGGTCGATAGAGTATTTGATTAAAGGTAAGTTTTTAACTGCAGATGCAAGTAATGTTGTGATGTTATAAGGTTTAACTGATTTGAATAAGTCTAAGTTAGAACCGTTTCTTAAGAATTTAGGGCCAATATTTGCAAATGGTCCAAATAATAATGTTCTTTCACCATCGATATAACGTGTATCTAAGTGTGGTACAGTCATTGGAGGTGTGCCTGGTGGTTCTTTACCATATACTTTGACGTCATGTTCATTAATGACATCAGGGTTTGTACAAATTAAGAACTGACCACTGATAGGGAATCCACCAAGATGTTTACTTTCTGGGATACCAGTTTTTTGTAATAGTGGAATAGCGCCACCGCCTGCACCGATAAATACATAATCAGCTAGAACAGTTTCAACGTCTCCAGAATTACGGTTTTTAACTTTAACTTCCCAAATACCGTCTTTACGACGATTGAAATTAATTACTTCGTGGTTGTATTGAACATCAGCATTTGGATGTTTTTCAATACTTTTTGCCATTTTACGAGTCAATTCACCGTAGTTAACATCTGTACCTTCGTCGATTTTACTAGCCGCCATGATTTCGTTACCAGTACGACCTGTCATCATTAATGGCATCCATTTTCTCATTTCTTCGATATCTTCTGTATATTCGATGTTATCGAACATAGGGAAGTTACGCATTGCTTCGTAACGGTTTTTTAAGAATTTAACGTTATTTTTACCTCTTACGAAACTAATGTGAGGAAGTGGATTAATGAAATCTCTAGGGTTACTGATGTTACCACTTTTTACTAAGTGACCCCAGAATTGTTTTGAAATCTCGAATTGTTCGTTGATTTCTTTGGCTTTTTCTATATCAATTGAACCATCAGGTTGTTGTACTGTATAGTTCAATTCACATAACGCCGCATGTCCTGTACCGGCATTGTTTCTTTCGTTAGAACTTTCAATACCTGGACGATCTAAGCGTTCATAGAGTTTGATGTTCCAATTAGGTTCTAATTCTTTAATCATAGAACCAAATGTCGTACTTAAGACACCAGCGCCAATAATAACAACATTTTTTGACTCTTTATTAGCCATTTTTTGCTCACCTTTCTTTGGTTTAAGAATTCGTGCAAAAATAATTAAATTATTGCGCTGATTCCTATTATAAGACGATAGTCCATATAACAAAAATACATATTTATAATACTACCTATTCCATTTTGTAATATTTTGGACACAATATGATCATTGATTAGACACATTTACTAGTGAACAAGTATAAATATAAGGTGAACTATATTGTCAAAATTGGATGTTATGTGAAATTTTTAGGTGAGACTGACGTAAGTCTAAATATAATATATACTCTTCTCAATAGTGAAAAGAGTGCGTAAACAATATTAAGTTATCTACAATTGAATAATTTATTGGAAAAGGTGATGTAGATGTTAAAAACACATAGATTAAAGCTAGTGAAGCCCAATTTGAGTTATACAGATGAACTTTATCAATTGCATACAAATAAGGTAGCTACAAAGTATACACCTAAAGGTATTCATCAGAATAAAGTAGCAACCCGAGATTTTATTAAAGGATGGATGAGGCATTGGGATGAATATCAATTTGGTTACTTCATTTTAATTATGAGAGATAATCAAGAAGTAATGGGAATAGCAGGATTTGAGTATCGTACAATTCATCAACAACAGTTTCTTAATGCATATTATAGAATCTTTCCATCGTATACTGGTGTTGGTTTAGCTTTTGAGTCGATGGAGGAGATTGCTCGTCATTTAAAAAAGCATGATACTATAACACCAAAAATAATTCGAACAAATCAATATAATACAAATTCTATTAAATTAGCACAAAGACTCGGATATAATTATGATGCTAACTGGGACGATGTAATTAATAAAGGAGATCGTTGTTTTTTTAACGTACAAGCGTTGGATAATAACTAAAACTATAAGCATGATGAATTCGTAGTTTTTATGAGTAATTAAAAATGAAGCAATGATTAACTTCAAATTGGTAGATTTAAGTTATCTATATTAATTTGAAAAAGTTTAGAGTCTGCAGCACATTTAATATATGTGGCAGACTCAATTAAATTAGTGACCTTTGTGCTTTTCATGCGCCTTTTTTCTTTTTAACATTCTTTTGTATTGTCTGTGTCGTTCTTTTTCTAATCGCTGAAGCTTTTTACTTTTTAGCTTATTCAATTCTTGTTCTTCTTTAATCGCTTGTTGGGCAAATGTAGTTAAATTGGTCTCTTTTTGTTCTTTAGCGATTTTACGTTGTAAACGTTTTGGATTAATTTTTTTATGCTTTTGAATAGGTTTCTTCTTGCCCTGTGTTTGATTTAATAAAGGAATAAGTTTAAAAGTTATCAATCGTAACACTGTTTCATCGCTAGGTTCATTACCAAATGTAACTTTTAGATATTTATGAATGCAGCCTTCTTGGTATTCAACGACACCTACAAAAAATTGACCATCATGAAAAATAGATAATTTCATAGATAAGTCCCTCCTCAATTTAAAATTGAAATGATGGACGACCTGAGGAGGAAGGTTACTGACAAATATAAGTGATTTGCATTGGGACTACCAACCCAATTGTGTTTTTACATTTCTTTATATAGTATTACATAAACGACAATATTGATAAATCATAAAATACTATTTTGTTTCTGAAAATATAAAATGTGTTTTTGTATGACCATAATACTGGATTTCGTTGATGAGTGTTTCGACTTCGCTCATCTTTTTAAAATGCGCTTTAAATATAAAACAACTATCTCCAGAAATTCTATAGCAAAAATCAACATTGTTTTGAACTGAAATAAATGCTTTGAAATCTTTATATAGGTTATTTTTTATAGTTACTTCTATTAAAACATTAATATCGAAACCTAATGCATCGTAATTAATATCGATTGTATATCGCTCAATGATTTTCGAATCAATAAGTTTATAGATTCGTTCTCGAACAGAAGGTGTAGATAAATTTACTTCCTTTCCAATTTCAGAAAGCGATAGCTTACTATTTTGCTCAAGTAAGTGTAGAATTTTTTGATTTGTTAGGTCCAATGGGAAAATCTCCTTATTATTAATAAGTAAACTATAAATTTACTTTAATTATAACATTCATCATTGATGTTTGATTAATTAAAATAAATAAGAGGTGATTAGATGGCTATAATTAACTTATCTCATCGTGGTGATACTTCTTTTGACAAACTTCTCGGACATCTCCCTAGTGTTCAAGAAAAATGGAATGCTTTGGAAGATATATTAAAAAATGAGGGTCAATTATCTGTTGATTTAAAAGAAGAAATCAGGAAAATATTAGCTCAAAACAGTGGTTGTCTATACTGCAAATCTAAAGGAAAACCCAATAAGAAATTTACCGATGAAAAATCTTTAGTTTGCATAGGTTTTGTTGATGTTTATGTGTCACAAAAGGGACAGGTTCCACAATCTACAATACAGGTTTTAACAAAGACACTGACTGATTTAGAGATTGTAGAATTGTTAGCATTCGTATCATTTACCCACTGTCAACAAGAATTTGGTGCCATGATGAATTTACAACCTAGCAATAATTAAAAATTTAATACTGATCAATAATATATGCCTCTTGTAAAGTATTATTTACTTCACAAGAGGTTTTTATTTTAATTAAAAATTGATAATTAAAGACTTAGATATATTTCATTAGAAAAGAAAGAATTTTCAGAAAAATACTTGTCAGATAACTTGTAACATGTTAGTGTATTACTACATTTTTACTTTAGTGTATTATCGAACTAAAGAATGCAGCGTGAGGGAGGGGTGGCGTAAGTATGAACAATACCATTATTTCAATGAAAGAAAAGGAATTACGTTTTTTAAAGTTTTTTCATCAACAAAAGTATAATGTTGTAGATTTTAACTTAATTGAAGAATTGGATTGGCGACGATTGACTCACGAGGATTTGCAACAAATGGATGAAAGAAGCTTTTGGCAACAAAATAAATCTATCTATGCATTAAGAAATGATTTTACTGATCAATTATTCAGATATTATTCGAACTATCCAACACATTTTAAAAAAGTAGCTTATGCAGGGGATATTATCAGAGATAACAGAGTTATAAAGCAAGTCGGCATCGAGAACTACGAGCCACAATTTGATAAAATCACTCAAAATTTCTTAGATTTCCAATATTTTATTCAAAACGTACTTCATGATGATATTCAATTTGTCATTTTAGGTCACTATCAATTGATTGATGCACTTTTAGAGAAAAATCATCAAACTAGAGAAGTTATGGAGATGATAGAAGAACGCAATTTATCAGGGCTTATTCAAACACTAACTTTCAATCATCCCATCATTCAAATTCTTAAAGAGAACACATTAAACCAACTTAAAATATTATCTCATTATTTACCTGAGCAACATCCTGCAATGGGGGCAATTCAATCTTGGGCACAATGGTTTACTGATCATGGGATTACTGAAATCCACCTTGACGTAACTGCACAAGCGCCTAGATCTTATTACAAAGGTATTTTTATAAAATGTCATCTTAAAAATACTACTCATAGCGTTTTGACAGGTGGTTATTATCACGGTTCACTAGAAGGTTTTGGTTTAGGATTAACACTTTAATTATAAAAGGTGAGGTGGAACGCCATGTTACGAGTTGCATTAGCAAAGGGTCGTTTATTAGAGAGTTTTATCGAATATTTACAACAAGTTAATCAGATAGATATTGCAACTGTACTTTTAAATAGACAACGACAGTTATTGCTTACAGTCGACAACATTGAAATGATTTTAGTTAAAGGAAGCGATGTTCCCACTTATGTAGAACAAGGTATTGCTGATGTAGGAATTGTGGGAAGTGATATTCTGAATGGTCAAAAATATAATATTAATAAATTACTCGATTTGCCATTTGGTAAATGTCATTTTGCGTTGGCGGCAAAACCAGAAACATCTTGCTATAAAAAAGTAGCAACGAGCTATGTACATACAGCTACTCAATTCTTCAATAAAGAAGGTATGGATGTAGAAGTGATTCACCTTAACGGTTCAGTTGAATTGTCATGTGTAGTGGATATGGTTGATGCTATTGTAGATATTGTACAAACTGGTTCTACGCTTACAGCTAACGGGCTCGTTGAGAAAAAGTATATCAGTGAAATTAACGCTAAGTTAATTACAAATAAAGAATCATATTTTAAGCAATCATCTGAAATAGAGAGACTAATCAAGCAGTTGGGAGTGTCTATTAGCTATGCTTAGCGCACAACAATTTTTAAAAGAATTTAATAATGTTGAATCTCTAGATGAATCTTTGTACGAGATAGTGAGTCAGATTTGTGAAGAAGTTAAATTACAGGGAGATAAAGCTTTAAAAAATTATAATTTACAATTTGATCAAGTGGAAACTGAGAATCTTGAATTAGAGCAAAGCCAACTAAAAAATGCATATGACATGCTAGATAATAAAACACGAGATGCATTAGAGCAAAGCTATCAGAGAATTAAAGTGTATCAAGAAAATATTAAGGTGAAACAGGAACCATCTCAACAAACTGAATGTTATGAACGATACCATCCTATCGAACGAGTAGGTATTTACGTGCCGGGAGGTAAGGCTAGCTATCCGTCTACGGTATTAATGACTGCAACACTTGCTCAAGTAGCAGGTGTTAATGAGATTACTGTTGTTACCCCACCTCAAAATAACGGTATATGTCAAGAGGTGTTAGCCGCTTGTTACATTACAGGCGTTCATCATGTTTATCAAGTCGGTGGAGCACAAAGTATTGCAGCACTAACTTATGGCACGGAAACTATAAAAAAAGTTGACAAAATTGTAGGTCCAGGAAATCAATATGTTGCTTATGCCAAAAAGTTTGTATTCGGTCAAGTAGGCATAGACCAAATCGCAGGACCGACAGAAATAGCCTTGATTATAGACGAAAGTGCTGACTTAGACGCAATCGCTTATGACGTATTTGCACAAGCAGAGCATGATGAAATGGCTTGTACTTATGTGATTAGTGAAAATGAAAAGGTACTTAATCAATTGAACACTATAATACAAGAGAAGCTTCAATATGTTGAACGGCAAGATATCATATCACAAAGTATTACTAATCATCATTATCTAATATTAGCTCAAGATACTGAAGAAGCATGTTTAATTATGAACACGATTGCACCTGAACATGCATCTATTCAAACTCGGGCACCTGAAATGTATATAAATAAAGTTAAATATGTTGGCGCACTTTTTTTAGGACACTTTTCTCCTGAAGTTATTGGGGACTATGTGGCAGGTCCAAGTCATGTACTTCCTACTAATCAAACAGCTAGATTTACAAATGGGCTTTCTGTGAATGACTTTATGACACGACATTCAGTCATTCATTTATCACAAAAAACATTTAACGAAGTGGCAGAATCAGCTGAGCATATTGCACATATAGAATCTTTATTTAATCATGAAAAATCGATTCACGTACGCCGATAAGGATAGGTTATTACGATATCTGTTAATAAAAATGAATGCGTATGTTCGTTACTCTATTGCTACAGAAGAACAGCTTCTTCTACTGGAAAAAATAGTGAAGAAATGGAGCGTATGTTATGAACTATCAAATCAAAAGAAACACTGAAGAAACTCAGCTTAATATTTCGCTGGCTAATAACGGAACACAATCTCATATTAATACTGGTGTAGGATTTTTGGATCATATGTTAACGCTATTTACTTTTCATAGTGGATTAACTTTATCTATTGAGGCCACTGGTGATACGTATGTTGATGATCATCATATAACTGAAGATATAGGAATAGTTATTGGACAATTACTTCTTGAATTAGTTAAGACTCAACAAAGTTTTACAAGATATGGTTGCTCATATGTACCCATGGATGAAGCGCTTGCTCGAACAGTAGTGGACATTAGTGGTCGTCCATATTTCTCATTTAATAGCAAGTTGAGCGCTCAAAAGGTAGGAACTTTTGACACTGAACTAGTTGAAGAATTTTTTAGAGCACTAGTAATTAATGCGCGATTAACCGTTCACATTGACTTATTAAGAGGTGGAAATACACATCATGAGATTGAAGCAATATTTAAATCTTTTGCAAGAGCATTAAAGATTTCTCTTGCACAAAATGAAGATGGACGTATTCCATCGTCTAAAGGAGTAATTGAATGATTGCGATTATTGATTATGGATTGGGAAACATAAGTAACATCACTCGAGCGATTCAACATTTAGGATATGATGTGATTTTGACATGTGATGATAAAGATGTACAAAAAGCTGAAGCTATCGTACTTCCAGGTGTTGGACATTTTCGAGATGCGATGCATTCTATAGAAGAAAAAAGCATCAAAGATATGCTTAAAAATATACATGATAAACCGATAATTGGAATATGTTTAGGTATGCAATTACTCTTTCAACATAGCGCAGAAGGTGACATTAGTGGATTGGAACTTGTCCCAGGAAATATAGTGCCAATCCAATCATCTCATCCTATTCCTCATTTGGGATGGAATGAATTAAAGAGTACACATCCTTTACTGCAAAGTGATGTGTATTTTGTTCATTCATATCAAGCAGAAATGTCAGAATATGTAGTGGCTTATGCTGACTATGGTACGAAGATTCCGGGAGTCATTCAATACCGAAATTATATCGGTATCCAGTTTCATCCAGAAAAAAGTGGAACGTATGGATTAGAGATTCTAAATCAAGCGCTTAAAGGAGGGTTTATTAATGATTGATTTATGGCCTGCTATTGATTTGATTAATTCAACAAGTGTTCGATTAACAGAAGGCAAATATGATTCAAAAGAAAAAATGGAAAAATCTGTAGAAGACAGTATCCGATTTTATAGTCAATTTAAATGTGTGAAACGTATACATATTGTAGATTTAATTGGGGCTAAAGCAAAAGAAGTAAAAGAATTCGACTACATTCGTTCCTTACGAAAGTTGACCACTAAGCCTATAGAAGTGGGTGGCGGCATTCGTTCAAAACAAACAATTGAAAATTATATTCATTCAGGAATAGACTATTGTATCGTAGGTACAAAAGGTATCCAAGACATAGAGTGGTTAACACATATGACACATCAATTTCCCAATAAACTCTACTTATCCGTAGATGCTTTTGGAGAGAAAATAAAGATTAATGGATGGAAAGAGGATGCCAAACTCAATTTATTTGATTATGTTGCCCAAATTGAGCATTTACCTTTGGGTGGTGTAATTTATACCGATATTTCGAAAGATGGTAAACTTTCTGGGCCTAATTTTGATTTGACAGGTCGTCTCGCACTTTATACATCGTTGCCTGTGATTGCTTCAGGAGGTATTAGACATCAAGAGGACTTGTTTCGATTAGAATCGTTAAATGTTCATGCTGCTATTGTAGGAAAAGCATCACATCGGGATGAATTCTGGGAGGGATTATCTTGATTAAAAAAAGAGTAATTCCATGTTTAGATGTTAAAGATGGACGCGTCGTAAAGGGTATCCAGTTCCAGTCATTAAGAGATATCGGTAATCCAGTTGATTTGGCTCTTTTTTATAATGAAGCCGGTGCAGATGAACTAGTCTTTCTTGATATTTCGAAGACGGAAGCAGGACATGATCTTATGATAGAAGTGATAGAAGCAACGGCAAAACAATTATTTATCCCTTTAACAGTAGGAGGAGGTATTCAAAATTTAGATGATATTACACAACTATTAAATCACGGAGCAGATAAAGTATCACTCAATTCAAGCGCTTTAAAACATCCAGAATTAATTCGACAAGCAAGTGAGAAATTTGGTCGTCAATGTATTTGTATTGCTATTGATAGCTTTTATGATAAAGACAGAAAGGATTATTTCTGTACTACGCACGGTGGTAAAAAATTAACTGATGTCAGAGTATATGATTGGGTACAAGAAGTAGAGCATTTAGGTGCCGGGGAATTACTTATAACTAGCATGCATCATGATGGAATGAAACAAGGTTTTGATATTGAACATTTAGCAAAAATTAAACAATTAGTTAATATTCCGATTATCGCCTCTGGGGGTGGAGGAAATGCACAACATTTTGTTGAACTGTTTCAACACACAGATGTTTCTGCAGGTTTAGCGGCAAGTATTTTACATGATCAAGAAACTACAGTAGCAGAAATTAAAGATAAAATGCGTGAAGGAGGTATCCTTGTGAGATGAATAAACCTATAGACTTTTCTAAAGGATTAGTACCAGTAATTTTGCAACATGCACAAACGGATAGCGTATTAATGTTGGGATATATGAATGAAGAAGCTTATCAAAAAACTCTGAAAGAAAAGAAAGTAACTTTCTTCTCTAGATCTAAACAACGTTTGTGGACTAAAGGTGAAACTTCTGGTCATTTCCAACACGTTGAGAGTATTCATATAGATTGTGATCAAGATACAATATTAATCAAAGTGATGCCACAAGGTCCTACATGTCACACTGGAAGTCTGAGTTGTTTTAATACTGAAATTGCATCACGCTTTAAAATTCAAGCTTTAGCACAAACGATTCATCAAAGTGCTAAAGCCAATCAATCTAACTCTTACACTCAATATTTGTTAAAGGAAGGCATCGAGAAAATATCCAAGAAATTTGGTGAAGAGGCATTTGAAGTTGTGATAGGTGCGATAAAACATAATCGTGAAGAAGTTATTAATGAAACAGCAGATGTCATGTATCACCTTTTTGTGTTACTACATAGTTTAGATATTCCATTTTCAGAAGTAGAACAGGTACTAGCACATCGCCATCAAAAAAGAAATAATTTTAAAGGCGAGCGCAAAGAGGTTCGAGAATGGTAAGGTAGTATAATTTAGAATTTTAATTAATTTAATATGGGGGATTTATTCCATGAATCTTATAAATCAATGATTAAAAATAGGATGAAAGTGAATGACGATTCATCCTATTTATGGTTCAAATGGGATAATTGATACGTTTAAATTAAAATATTTTTTTAAAAAATATTTGTAGTTATTGGTAGTAACGTCATATTTATGTTTAGTACTATCATTGCTTAAAGTTAAAGAATGATAAGTCATTGTTGCACGTCCAAACGATTGTGGTTGTGTAATAAGCAAATGTCGTACAAAAATAGAATGAGGATGATGCTCATTGTAGCTTATTTTATCTTCAAAGTCTTTAATGCTTTGAGATTTTAAATGTGCTTCATAGAGTGTCATCCATTTATTTTGTCTAAGCTTCTGTAAGGCATATTGATTGTCATTAATCCAAACAGCACGGTAAACTCCATTTTTATCATATGTTGGAATGAATTGTGTTTTAGAACCTATCTCGATAATACTTGTAGGTAAATCACCAAATCCAACATCAGTAATATAAAGTGTTCCTTCGATATTAACGTAAAGTGACATATGCGAACCTTCAGGACTGCGTCCACCATTTGGTGTGTAAACTGTTGCCGCAGCACGAGTGACGTGGAAGCCTTTATGTTCTAAATACGTAGCAAACAAATGATTTAATTCATAGCAAAATCCGCCACGCCGTTGAATAACAATTTTATTGTATAAATCGTTGATATCAACTGAGATAGGGATTTTGTTTTGAACATTAATATTTTCAAACGGCACAGTTATCATAAAGCGTCTTACATAGTAATTCAATGCTTCAAGAGAAGGGTTTGAATAATATGAATTCTTAATTTTTAGATAAGATTCAAACTTTTGTATATCCATTACTAATCATCCTTTATTTTTATATAAATCGATATTTTTTATTTTATAGTATATATAGATTACCATCATTTCTTTAGATTTAATATTAGTATGATAAATAATTAAATTGCATGTAATTGTTGACAAATTGTGAACATCGATGTAATATATTAATCAAATCAAACCAAAGTAGATAAGTGAATTATTCTTTTATGGCCTATTAAAATTATTTTTATAATTTTTATTTTTTTGAACAAAAATGGAAGCGCTTACCTTTGGTGGGAAGGAGATAGTTATGGAAGCAATCAAACCCATTTTTAGTAAAATTTTCGGATTTATACCACGTATGATTATTAATATTTTCATCTAACAAATTACCGACAAAAATTTCATTTTAAAATAAACAAATAGATAGAGGTGCTAATTGTGAAGACAAGACAAAATAAATACAGTATTCGTAAATTTAGCGTAGGTGCATCATCCATTCTGATTGCAGCATTATTATTTATGGGTGGAGGATCGGCTCAGGCAGCTGAGCAACAACAGGATAAAGGAACTGTTGAAAATAGCACAACACAATCTATTGGGGATAAAAATGAAAAGTTAAGTGAACAACAATCAACGCAAAATAAGAATGTTAATGAGAAAAGTAATGTTAATTCTATTACTGAAAATGAAAACTTACATAACGAAACACCAAAAAATGAGGATTTGATTCAGCAACAAAAAGATTCTCAAAATGACAATAAATCTGAATCTGTAGTTGAACAAAATAAAAAGAATGAAGCATTTGTTCAAAATCATTCTGAAGAGAAACCACAACAAGAACAAGTTGAACTGGAAAAGCATGCTAGTGAAAACAATCAAACTTTACACTCAAATGCAGCACAGTCCAATGAAGATGTGAAAACTAAACCTTCACAACTCGATAATACAACTGCCCAACAAGAAGACTCTCAAAAAGAGAATTTGAGTAAACAAGATACACAATCATCTAAAAATACTGATTTACTACGAACAACAGGTCAAAATCAATCAAAAGATAGTCAATCAACAGAAGAGGTAAACAAAGAAGTAAATAACGACACTCAACAAGTGACTGCTAAGAAAGATGACGACAAAGTTGAAACATTTAATTTAAATAGTAAAGAGGAACCTCTTAAAGTTGACAAGCAAGCGAATCCAACTACAGATAAAGATAAATCTTCTAAAAATGATAAAGGGTCTCAAGATGGCCTCGCTAATTTAGAAAGTAATGCTGTTGCTACAACTAATAAACAGTCTAAGCAACAAGTGAGTGAAAAAAACGAGGATCAAACAAATAAATCAGCAAAACAAAAACAATATAAAAACAATGATCCAATTATTTTAGTACATGGTTTCAATGGATTTACAGACGATATCAACCCATCAGTGCTAACGCATTATTGGGGTGGCGATAAAATGAATATTCGCCAAGACTTAGAAGAAAATGGATATGAGGCTTATGAAGCAAGTATAAGTGCATTTGGTAGTAACTATGACCGTGCTGTTGAGTTATACTACTACATCAAAGGTGGACGTGTTGACTATGGTGCAGCACACGCAGCTAAATATGGTCATGAACGTTACGGTAAAACTTATGAAGGTGTGTATAAAGATTGGAAACCAGGTCAAAAAATACATTTAGTTGGTCATAGTATGGGTGGTCAAACAATTCGTCAATTAGAAGAGTTATTGAGACATGGTAATCCAGAAGAAGTTGAATATCAAAAACAACATGGTGGGGAAATTTCTCCATTATTCCAAGGTGGCCACGACAATATGGTGTCATCTATTACAACACTCGGTACACCACATAATGGTACACATGCGTCAGACTTATTAGGTAACGAAGCGATTGTACGCCAACTTGTATATGACGTAGGTAAAATGTATGGTAATAAAGATTCACGTGTAGACTTTGGATTAGAACATTGGGGATTAAAACAAAAACCAAATGAATCTTATATTCAATATGTTAAACGTGTTCAAAATTCAAAACTGTGGAAATCAGAAGATAGTGGTTTACACGATTTAACACGCGATGGCGCAACAGATTTAAACCGAAAAACATCATTAAATCCTAATATTGTATATAAAACTTATACGGGCGAATCAACACATAAAACATTGGCAGGAAAACAAAAAGCTGATCTTAACATGTTCTTACCATTTACAATTACTGGTAACTTAATTGGAAAAGCTAAAGAGAAAGAATGGAGAGAAAATGATGGACTTGTTTCAGTCATTTCTTCACAACATCCATTTAATCAAAAATATGTTGAAGCTACAGATAAAAATCAAAAAGGTGTATGGCAAGTAACTCCAACAAAACATGACTGGGATCATGTGGACTTTGTAGGACAAGACAGTACAGATACTAAACGTACTAGAGATGAGTTACAACAGTTCTGGCACGGTCTTGCTGATGATTTAGTACAAAGTGAACAATTAACATCAACAAATAAATAAAATGATATAGGGTATAAACCTAACGTAATCTTATATAGATAGGAGTGAAATAAATGACAGGTGATTTCTTTCAATTATTAGGCTCTTTATACAGAGTATTAAAAAATTTATTTTCATAATGTAAAACTATAGTAAGATAAAAATCCCTTATTCAAGTGTTTACATATATCGTAGCTTGAATAAGGGATATTTATGATGTTCAATTTAATCATCATAGCCAATATGCAAAAGAGCCTGAGACAAATAAATGCCTCAGGCTCTTTTATATATAGCGGAGGGAGAAGGATTTGAACCAACGCGAGCAAAAAGCTCCTACTAATCACGAATGATTAGCCTCTTAAACCAGACTTGAGTATCCCTCCAAAATTTCAACAATTAATATCATATAATATATAGAAGGTTTTGTAAAGTAGCAATTAGTTTTTCATTATAAACATGTAAATCGACTTCATTAAGCTACTTAAAATATATATACAATTCGGACTGTGATTATCATTCAATCGACATTAATCACATACTACTACATTGTCCATACTACAATTAATTTTTAGGTAACTGTTTTAATTTCAGATCACCCAATCACCTTCAAATATTAAAATGAATTTAAAGATATTTACTGTCGAGTTATTTAAAAAATCATTTAATTATAATCAAACAGGGAAAAGAAAACGTATTATAAGAGGGTTCGTCAAAAAATCGACATTATTTCATGAATATTCAATTTTATTTATCAAAATTAAATCAATTCAATCAGACATATTTAAACGTATGCTTTATATCAAGTCATCATAAATTGTCTTAATATTATTACATGAAAACAATATGAAAACTTATGAGATTAATATTTGAGGAAGATGAAAATTTGAAAACATACTCTTCACATTGAGACGAATTTTTTATAATATACCACTCATATTGATTTTTTGATATTAAGAAAAGGGAGGAAACGCTCATGAAAGATAATAAAATGTTGTTCATTATATTTATGATAGGAACATTTACAGTAGGAATGGCTGAATATGTAGTGACAGGCTTACTTACACAAATCGCTGACGATATGAAGGTTTCTGTTTCGAGTGCTGGCTTATTAATTAGTGTTTATGCTATTAGTGTTGCATTGATAGGTCCTTTAATGCGAATCATTACATTGAAAGTTCACGCCCATCGTCTGTTACCAATATTAGTTGCGATTTTTATAATAAGTAATATAGTGGGGATGCTTGCACCGAATTTTAATGTATTGTTATTATCAAGACTCATGTCTGCGGCAATGCATGCGCCATTCTTCGGTGTGTGTATGAGTGTTGCTGCGACAGTCGCACCTCCTGCTAAAAAAACACAGGCCATTGCACTTGTTCAGGCAGGTTTAACTATTGCTGTAATGTTAGGTGTACCATTCGGATCATTTTTAGGTGGCTTTGCAAATTGGAGAGTTGTTTTTGGATTCATGATTGTGTTGGCAATCATTACTATGTTAGGAATGATTAAATTTGTTCCCAACGTTTCTTTAAGTGCAGAAGCAAATATTAGCAAAGAATTAACAGTGTTTAAGAATCCACACATTTTAATTGTGATTGCCATTATTGTGTTTGGTTACTCTGGTGTGTTTACTACTTATACATTTATGGAGCCAATGATACGAGATTTTTCTCCATTTAAAATTGTAGGTTTAACTGTTTGTTTATTTATGTTTGGTTTAGGCGGTGTAATAGGGAATTTAATTACTGGTAATGTACCGGAAAATAAATTAACAAAAAATTTATACCTTACATTTCTTTTACTATTTTTAACAATCGTACTATTTGTTACTGTTATTCAAAATTCAATATTAGCATTAATCATTTGCTTCTTATTCGGTTTTGGTACATTTGGTACAACACCGTTACTTAATAGCAAAATTATCTTAAGTGCAAAAGAAGCACCACTTCTTGCAAGCACGTTAGCAGCTTCTATTTTCAATGTTGCTAATTTTCTTGGTGCAATTATTGGATCTATATTATTATCAGTAGGATTACCTTACATTCAAATTACTATGATATCTGGTGGGATTATAGTGTTGGGTATGCTTCTTAATCTTGTTAATCAACTTTATGAAAAGAAACATGTCACTTTTAATGAATATTCATGATTATTAAAAAATCCTCATAGAAGTGTGGCGACACCTCTATAAGGATTTTTCTTTATACAATCAAACTTTTCAGCAATGATACTTTAATAGAAAGAGGGATTACTTAACAACATTGAAATCGATCACTTGTGGGATTTGAGATAAATCATTGTGAGATAAGTAATCTATTAACAATTGAGCACCTTCGATTTGAATATCTTTTATCACAGGTTTGTTAACATACATATCATAATTCCCACCACCAACAGCTCTATAATTATTTACGCATATTGTATATATTTGATCACTTTGTAGTGGTGCATCATTAATTTGCAAATCACTAACACGTTCACCGTAAGGATGACCAACATGAATTGTATATTGGATACCTGCAAATATGTCATAGTTGAAATGCTGAGGTTTAGGTTCTAGAAACTCTTTATTAACTGTGATTTTATGGTTAACAATGTCAAAATAACTTGCGCTTCGTTCAATTGCAAGTTTAATATCTTTTCCACTAAGTTCTATCACTTTAAAAGTATTAGGAAAAGGATAATTATTGATGATATCACGCATGGTTACTTTCTCATCAAAGCCATTTGCGGAATCAAATAGTGCTGTACATGCAATATCTGCACCACTTTTTTCTAGTAAAATATAATTAAGAATGTTAACAAATGCATGCGGTGATTTTCTTGCCTCAAATGAATTGTTTATTCTCATAGCGTAGGGGAGTTCTGCGATTTGAGTATCAAGCCAATCTTCTAATTGATTACGTAAAACGATATCTTCGTCATTCGGCTTAAAGGAGGTATTGTTATGAACATTCATTAAGTTACATTCTTTAATTAATACTTTTTTATCATGCGTATATTCAATAACTATTTTTCCAACTTTTGTACCTTTTGAACCTGGTTGAATGATGGCTGTTTGGTTCTTGATTGTCGCAATATCACGATGTTGATGGCCGGTTATCAACACATCGATATTATCGCTAAACTGACTTAGAATATCATATCCTTCGTTTTCCCCAGTAAGCGCCTCAGTCGGGATGCCACTATCTAAATCACGTTCAAAGCCACCATGATAACTTACTACTACAATATCACTCTTTTCCCTAAGTGTAGGTAACTCAGATTTTAATGTTTGGACAGCACTGTTAAAAGTGAGTGTCTTAATGTATTCAGGTTGTTCCCAATGAGGGATATACTGAGTGGTTAAACCAATAGTTCCTATAGTTAAACCATTTACTTTAAAATAATGAATACCTTGGCCAGTGAATGGCTGTGTATTTTCAATTATATTTGCACACAAAACTGGGTAATGAAGTTGATTGATGGCCTGTTTTAGATAAGGTAAATCATAATTAAATTCATGATTGCCAACAGTTCCAAAATCAAACCCTAAACGATTATATATTGATGTTAATGGGAGACTACTCTTTAATTTAGATACTAAGTAGTTACATAATGGAGAACCTTGTAAGAAGTCTCCATTATCAATCTTTACACTGTCGTCATAGTGCACGCAGTCTTGCTCGATAAGATGATTGGCTTTTAACAACCCCATGGGTAAATCTTTTCCTCTTGATGAAAAATCTGTTGGGAATATAAAACCGTGGACATCACTAAGGATATAGAAAGCAATTTGAGACATTGAATTAACCTCCTCAAGTACGGGGAAGAGACATAGTTATGTGATATATAAATTAAAAACAATGTCTCACTTTTCAACACTAAGTTATTATCGGTGTTAAAAATTTTCATTCATTTTTTGAGTTAATAGAATTTTTTTCCCTTGTTTAACACGAATATTAGCATCTTTAATTTCATCTGTCACTCTAGCTGTGAGTGTGATTGAGGCTTCACCCGCTCCAGTTGTTTTAATTGATTGGCTAGGACTATAGCCGGGAGTATTGAATTGGTTACGGTTAGAAGAAAAGCTACCGATTTGCTTACCTCCATCTTTATAAAGTCCAACTCTTACATCGTTAATTGTGCTATTAGGCTCATATCCCGTGAGTTTGATTGTAAATTGAAATGGATGATGCGGTTGGATATTTTGAGGTAAAGTTAATTCAACTTTGCCATTTTGTTTTTGATGAGAAGAGCTATTGTCATCTACTCCATCGTCTCCCCCCTGTTGATCACTTCCATAACTCCCTTTTTTAAATGTTGAACGATCATACCATTTGTAACCTTCTATTGGGTTAGTCCACGGTTCTTTTTGAGGTTCAATTGAATTCTCAGGTTGCTCAAAGTTAAGTAACGGTGTTTTATGATCAAGTTTAATACGCATGTCTTTCATAGAAGATTGAGATTCTTTTTTGCCTAGCCATGTTGTTAAATTATTTAATAACTTTCCATTATCTTGTTCTTTAAAACCATCGTACGTTTTTTTAGGTTTCCCATTATCTTCACGAAGATATTTAGGTGAACGATCTTCTACGAGAGAGCTATCACCAATAAATGCAGCTTTTCCTTTACCAATTTTTGAAATGGCTACATAAGGTCCTTCGTTGATGCCACCACCATTGTAAATACCTTGATCAACTGCGTGAGACCATTTTTGACTATGTGTTAAATGTTCGGGCATATAAATAATGCCTTTAGCTTTATTAGGATTAGTTATTGCTAATGTTGAACCTGAGTGCATTGAAACTGAGTGTACACCTTTAGTAATACCAAAACTATCTTTGCTTGAAACGATATTTTGAGTATTGATATCTCCAAGTGCATTATATCTAAAACGAACACCGAAGTTTTGTGAGAGCCAATCAGAACTCTTAACGTTATGCATAACGTTAGAATTTTTTTCTTCATTATTCATATCTTTAGTCATATTTTGGTATGCGCCACGTCGATAACCATTCATTGATTCTGAAGAATCAATACGGTTTAAATTACGATCGGCATTATAGTGGTCTGAGATGAAAATGACGCTACCACCATTTTTAACAAAATTAATGATTGCTTTCTGCTCATTTTCTTTAAATGGATTGTTAGCTTCGGGAATAACTAATACATGCGCCTGCTGTAAAGATTGATCAGAAATGTTTGATTCTCCTTCTAGTTCTTTAACTTGGTAACCTTGCTTTCTCATTGAATCTGCATAATCTGAGAAAGCGCCATCAATCACCCAATCGGCAGCGCCCGCAGTTTGAGCGTGAGAATTATCAAAAAGTACTGTTTGTTGTGTCTGATTTGTAGCAGTAGATTCTGTTGATGCAAATGTTGATGGAATCACAGTCACAGAAAGAACAGATGTAACTAGTATAGAACTTAAAGTTTTAAATATTTTCATCTCTATGATTACTCCTTATATAAAAGATGGAATTTTTAAAAAGTATAGTATAAAAGTATAGCGTATTGTGCTTGCTTAACAGATTTTTTACAATTTCTTACGATTTATTATAAAAAATTTATAATTTTAATTAAAATTAAATACCCATCACTTATAAGATATGCTAATCTATAAATATAGTTTCAAAAATATACATATTACACCAATATTGATATGAAGGGGACAGTAAGTAGAATGAAAAATCTTAAGTTTTTAGTGGTGCTTGTTTTATCGGTGGTTATTTTTGCAGCAGCCTGTGGGAATTCAAGTTCTTTGAATAATAATAAAAGTTCTGATAGCGGATCAGATTCAAAATCAGGTAGTTATACACCTAAAGAATTAACAGTACAATTTGTACCATCTCAAAATGCTGATACACTTGAAGCTAAGGCAAAACCGTTAGAAAAATTGTTGTCAGATAAATTAGGGATTCCGGTTAAAGTATCAGTTTCAACAAACTACAACACGATAGTTGAAGCGATGAAATCTAAGAAAGTGGATGTTGGTTTCTTGCCACCAACTGCATATACTTTAGCACACGATCAAAAGGCAGCGGATTTATTATTAAAGGCAGAACGTTACGACGTTAATGAAGATGGATCTCCAAGTAAAAAGTTAGTTGATGATTATAAATCAGAAATCCTTGTTAAAAAGGACTCTGGTATTAATAGTCTCAAAGATTTAAAAGGTAAAAAAATAGCATTACAAGATGTAACTTCTACAGCAGGATATACATTCCCTCTAGTAACATTAAAAAAAGAAGCTGGTATTGATGCAACAAAAGATATGAAGATAGTCAATGTTAAAGGACACGACCAAGCAGTTATTTCATTGTTAAATGGAGATGTGGATGCAGCAGCTGTATTTAATGATGCACGTACAGTTGTAAAAAAAGATCAACCAAATGTATTTAAAGATACTAAAATATTAAAACTCACTAAACCTATTCCTAATGATACGATTTCAGTACGTCCTGATATGGATAAAAAATTCCAAGATAAATTGAAAAAAGCTTTTAAAGAAATTTCTAAAACTAAAAAAGGTCATAAAATCATTAGCGAGGTATACTCTCATGAAGGTTATGTTGATACTAAAGATTCAGACTTTGATATCGTTAGACAATATGAAAAAGCTGTTCATGATATGAAATAAAATAAATTGAATGAATTATAAAAAGAAAAGCTAAGGGATTAAACGTGAAGGTTTGTAGACCTCTTGCGGTTTGAGTCTCATAGCTTTTCTTTATAAAAGAAGGGTGTTTGTTGATGAGTCAAATCGAATTTAAGGATGTTAGTAAAGTGTATCCAAATGGCCATGTGGGATTAAAAGATATTAACTTAAATATAGAAAAAGGTGATTTTGCAGTTATTGTTGGATTGTCTGGAGCAGGTAAATCAACATTACTACGATCGGTTAATCGGCTACATGATATTTCCAAAGGTGAAATTACTATCGAAGGTCAATCAATAACTAAAGCACGCGGTAAAAAATTATTAGAAATGCGTCGAAGTATAGGGATGATTTTTCAACATTTTAACTTAGTTAAGCGTTCAACAGTGCTTAGAAATGTTTTGAGTGGTAGGGTAGGATACCACCCTACTTGGAAAATGATACTTGGTCTTTTTCCTAAGGAAGATAAAGTCAAGGCAATGAATGCTTTAGAACGTGTCAACATTTTAGATAAATATGACCAACGCTCTGACCAGTTGTCAGGTGGTCAACAACAACGTATATCAATAGCTAGAGCGTTATGTCAGGAACCAACCATTATATTAGCAGACGAACCAGTTGCTTCATTAGATCCATTAACTACAAAACAAGTGATGGATGACTTAAAGAAAATCAATGAAGAACTAGGTATTACTATTTTGATTAATTTACACTTTGTAGATTTGGCAAAGGAATACGGCTCGAGAATAATTGGTTTAAGAGCGGGAGAGCTCGTTTATGATGGTCCCGCGTCTGAGGCAAATGATGAAGTATTTAATCATATATACGGTCGCTCTATTAAGGACGATGAAAAATTAGGGGTGGAATAAAGTGACGACACCAACAACGCATAAATATAATCGCTATTTAAATAAACGGATGTCTCTTAAAACTAGCTTTTCAATTATTTTAATCACGGGTTTGATTATTTGGAGTTTTATTTATACTGGTTTTAGCATTGGAGATTTAATGATAGGTCTTCCACAAATTGGCGTATTCTTCAAACAAATGATACCACCAGATTGGGGTTATCTAGATCATATTACACAACCAATGCTAGACACGATTCGTATGGCAATTGTCGGTACTTTTCTAGGAAGTATTGTCTCCATTCCAATAGCGCTACTATGTGCGAGTAATATTGTTCAAACTAAATGGATTGCGATACCATCACGTTTTGTTCTTAATATTGTACGCACAATACCTGATTTATTATTAGCTGCCGTATTTGTAGCCATATTTGGTATTGGACAAATTCCGGGTGTATTAGCACTTTTTGTTCTAACAATATGTATCATTGGTAAATTATTATATGAATCATTAGAAACAATTGATCCAGGACCTATGGAAGCTATGACAGCTGTAGGGGCTAATAAAGTGAAATGGATTGCATTTGGCGTTGTTCCTCAAGCACTTTCATCATTTATGTCATATGTGCTATTTGCTTTTGAAATTAACATTCGGGCATCAGCAGTTTTAGGTCTTGTTGGCGCAGGTGGTATTGGGTTGTTCTACGATCAAACGTTAGGATTATTTCAATATAAGAAGACAGCAATGATTATCCTGTTCACTCTAATCATTGTAGTGATTATTGACTATGTGAGTTCGAAAGTGAGGGAAAGATTAGCATGAATACGTTGGATAGTAAATATGAATTAAAATCAAAAAAACATCGTCAACGAATAATTAAAAATTGGATTATAGTCATTGTTGTTGCAGCTATAATTATATGGGCGTTTGCAGGGATTCCAGGCCTTGAACTTAAAAGTAAGTCTATTGAAATATTAAAGTCTATCTTTTACGGATTATTTCATCCAGATTTAAGTTACATATATATACCTGATGGTGAAGATTTACTTAGAGGTTTGCTGGAAACTTTTGCTATTGCAGTAATTGGCACGTTCATTGCATCAATTATATGTATTCCTTTTGCATTTTTAGGCGCTAAAAATATGATGAAATTACGACCAGTTACGGGTATAAGTAAATTCATATTAAGCATTATACGTGTGTTTCCTGAAATTGTAATGGCGTTAATATTTATTAAAGCTGTTGGACCGGGTTCGTTTTCAGGTGTACTTGCACTGGGGATTCATTCAGTCGGTATGTTAGGGAAACTTTTTGTTGAAGATATTGAAAGTTTAGATTTTAGCGCTGTAGAATCTTTAAAAGCGAGTGGAGCAAATAAAATGAAGACGTTAATGTTTGCTGTAATACCACAAATTTTACCATCGTTTATTTCACTTATTTTATATCGATTTGAATTGAATTTACGTTCAGCCTCCATTTTAGGATTAATCGGCGCAGGTGGCATAGGTACACCATTAATTTTTGCTTTACAAACACGATCTTGGGACCGAGTGGGCATGATTCTAATTGGTTTGATTGCGATGGTCGCTTTAGTTGATTTAATATCTGGCGCGGTTCGTAAACGTATCGTTTAGTGCATTTATGGTGAAAGGATATGTTCATTGTCTAAAGCATTAATTGTTTTCATTTATTGGAATAAAAATTTTAATTTAAGACATACGGCATATTCATCATTTTAATTTTCGGTAGGAATGTATTCATGTTATAATTCTAAAATATAATAAAAATATTTAGAAAAATATTTTGTTGATAGCGTTTAATTATTTATAATAGAAATATAATAACATGTTCATAATTAAAAATTGATTAAACACTTACATCACGAATTAGACAACTTGAGGCTTATATCATGAAACAATTTTTAAACATCACTCAACGTAAATTTATCGAATGGTTGATTATCTTATCCATTTTTATGGTTAGCATTCCTAATAAATGGACATTAATGATATCTATCGCTTTATCTTTATTACTTCTTAAAAGAGGGGCACTAGGTGTCGTTCAATTAATCATACTCTATATGCTCAGATCGCAGATATATACTCCCTTTGACACACTAGAGATGACGTATTACATAGTAAGTATGAAATATATCTTGACTTATGTCATTGGGGTATTTTTTCTATTTAAATATGTAAAAAATTGGATAAGAAATGAAATGATATTAAGGTTTATCAAATCTACTATGATTATTATGCTACTTTATATCATAATGAGTTTAGTTGTATCTAACGATCCGATAGAATCTATTCTTAAATTGCTTAACTTCTTTATACCGCTAATTTTGATTGTTATGTATGTTAGTTTAATAAAAAAGATAAAAAATCTTATTAACTGGATTAATCAATTTATCACGCTAATGATTGCCTTTACTTTTTTACTTATAGTTATAGCGCCAAAATCATATTTAATTGATGGGGAATCACTTCGAAGTGTTTTCAAAGATGAACATTCATTCGCAATTATTCTTGCTATGGGACTAGTTTTATATATGGTAACAAAAATCAAACAACAAGATTATGATGTATTCAATTTATTATTGTTAAATATTGGAATGATAGAGCTCTATTTATCAAATTCTCGTCATATTTTTATATCTGTTATTTTATGTCTAATGCTTCTATTACCGTTATCTCACATGAAAAAGAGAATTAAACATCCCATAATTGGTGCTATGATACTAATGACAATTGCTATAATAAATCAACCATACATTTATCACCTTTTTATTAAACTAATCTTAAAAGGGAAGAATAGCCAGGAAGTCTTTATGCCGAGTGATATGAATATTAAAGCTATTGATTATGCGCTAACTGAGCATCCTTTTTTAGGAAGCGGTTTTGGTATACCGATGATAAAAGCGAGTTCAGAAATACAATACTTTAATGTAGAAACGAGTAATATCATTTTCGGTATGATTATCTTTACTGGAATAATAGGACTTACTTTATGTACGATATACATGCTTCATATGGTACTTTTAGTTACTTTTCCAATGAGTATAACTATTTTATTATTTTTAATCACTATCTTTGTTAATATGAATCATATTATTTTATTTGATTCCATGGGGCTAGGCATATTGTGTTATATATTTTGGGGAATATATTTAAAAGAAGGGATGTATCAATACAACAACGGACAATGGTAAATAATATTTTGTCTAAAGAAATTCATTAATCAATAATTTTAAAACTAACTTTATTTAAAGTTAGTTTTTTATTCGTTACCAACAAGATAAGACAATACAACGTAATTTTATAAAACCACTCATTTATGAAAATGAAGAACAATTACAACAAAAATTAGAAGCAGTTACATTTCCTGGGCAATATGGAGATAAAGTAAAACCTATTCATTGTCGCGTTAGTATTCATTTTGATGGTTCTTATCAATTTAATGGAAATGAATCTATTGAAGTATCAGGACGATTTGGGGAATCATACCAACCCCTCATTACATGGAGTCAAAATATCATCGCTGATGCCAATAAGGTGAATCAAATATGGCCAGAATTTAAAGTTGAAGGTGATGCTAAAATCCAATATACATTGAGATTGACGCCTGTTTATTCAACTGATCAACCAGTAGAAAAGCTAATATATGAACAAGACGATTTAGACGCTCCCATAGAACTACCTGCTCGTCCTTATCAAACATATGTGAGTGTATCAATCAAAGCTAAAGGTAAAGGAACATTATTTATAGGTGCTATTCATAAACGTTGGTCACGCTTGGAATTAGGGCAGTTCATATTAGGCGGAAAACGATATAGTGATGAAAATAAGCAAGAATTTATACATTACTTTCATCCTGGAGATTTAAAACCACCACTCAATGTATATTTTAGTGGGTATCGTACTGCTGAGGGCTTTGAAGGGTACTTTATGATGAAACGCATGAATGCTCCATTTATTTTAATAGTGGATCCTAGAATCGAAGGTGGTGCCTTTTACCTAGGGTCAGAGAATTATGAACAGGCAATCCGTAAGGTCATCCAAAATGCTTTGGATTATTTGGGATTTGCGAACAACCAATTAATTCTTTCAGGGTTATCAATGGGATCATTTGGCGCACTTTATTACGCTACAAAATTAAATCCAGCGGCTGTTATTGTAGGAAAACCTTTGATAAATCTCGGTACTATTGCTAATAATATGAAACTCGTTCGTCCAGACGATTTTGGAACGTCACTTGATATTTTGCGATTGAATCAAAATGACATAACTAACAAAGATGTTGTTCAGTTAGATAATCATTTTTGGAAGCAAATTCAGCATAGTGATTTGTCAATGACAACATTTGCGATTGCTTACATGGAGCATGATGATTATGACAAATATGCATTTCAAGATTTATTGCCTGTTCTTACAAAACAACATGCACGTGTGATAAGTAAAAGAATTCCTGGTAGACATAACGATGATTCTGCTACTGTTACTCATTGGTTTATTAATTTTTATCATTTAATCATGGAAGAGCGATTTGGGAGGGTGACACATGCAAGAAAATAGGAAATTTGAAGTCAAATGGCGACTAGTTAATTCATCAACGTTTATGTATGGTACAAAATTACGTTTTAATCAAGATAATATCTATTTTGAGAACCCTTTGATGCCATCCGGTACAATCATTCACAGTTGGTATATGTTAACTGATTTTGCAGAAGACCGTGTAAGCCCTAAGCTACCCATTTAAAAAAAAGGGCACCAATATCAATTTCAATTTAATTTTGAAGTTGAACCTGAGGGTGCGGCTTATTTTAAAATGAAATTTTATCGTAAGAATAAAGAAATTCTTAGTCACCAAATTTTAAAAAATAAAAAAGAAAATATTGTCTATCCTAGAGAAGCATATTCATATGATTTAGAACTTATTAATGCTGGCATGAATCATTTATCTTTTCGCAATATAATTGTGCAAGAATTAAGAGAAGATAGTAATCAAGCTTACGAGGCAACGCAATATATAGATCCTAAGAAAAAACTTAAAGTAATTAATCAAATCATAACCAATATAAGGACACATCATCTAGACTCATCAAACTATCACAGGAGTGATATGAATGGCTAAAGGTGTCAACCAAATTATTAATAATATTAGGTTAAGAAAATTGCGCAAAATATTAAATCAAATTAATGCGTTGAGTGAGGAATTCTCAAATTTTAGTGATGAAACACTTCAAGCGAAGACAAAAGAATTTAAAGTTTATTTAAATGATAATAAATCTTCACTCAATCACATTCTGCCACAAGTTTATGCCACAGTTAGAGAGGCTTCTAAGCGAGTTTTAGGTATGTATCCAAAAGATGTGCAGATTTTAGGAGCAATCGCTATGCATCAGGGGAATATTGCAGAAATGCAAACAGGAGAAGGTAAGACGCTTACAGCTACCATGCCTCTGTACTTAAATGCACTTACAGGTAAAGGTGCTTATCTAATCACAACAAATGATTACTTAGCAAAACGCGATTTTTTAGAAATGAAACCACTATATGAATGGCTAGGCTTGTCTGTATCATTAGGATTTGTGGACATTCCAGAATACGAATACGCTGAAAATGAAAAATATGAACTGTACCACCATGACATTGTTTACACGACTAATGGGCGACTAGGGTTTGATTATTTAATTGATAATTTAGCTGATGATATTCGTGCCAAATTTTTACCGAAATTAAACTTTGCTATTATTGATGAAGTCGATTCTATTATATTAGATGCTGCCCAAACGCCTTTAGTTATTTCTGGTGCGCCACGTGAACAATCTAATTTATTTCACATCGTTAAAACGTTTGTTGAAACACTTGAGAAAGATAAAGACTTCATAGTTAATTTTAATAAAAAAGAAGTGTGGCTCACTGATGAGGGCTCGGAAAAAGCAAACCATTATTTCAAAGTGAATAATATATACCAACAGCAATATTTTGATTTAGTGAGGATGATTCATTTATCGCTTAGAGCTAAGTATTTATTCAAATATAATTTAGACTATTTTATTTTTGATGGTGAGATTGTGCTTATAGATAGAATCACTGGTCGTATGCTACCTGGAACGAAGCTTCAGTCTGGTTTACATCAAGCTATAGAGGCTCTGGAAAATGTTGAAATTTCTCAAGATATGAGTGTGATGGCAACCATAACATTCCAAAATTTATTTAAACAATTTGATGAATTTTCAGGTATGACTGGAACAGGTAAATTAGGGGAAAAAGAATTCTTTGATTTATATTCAAAAGTTGTTATAGAGATTCCGACGCACAGTCCGATTGAACGGGATGATAGACCTGATAGAGTATTTGCTAATGGTGACAAAAAGAACGATGCAATTTTAAAGACAGTGATTGATATACATGAATCTCAACAACCTGTGTTACTAATTACACGTACTGCAGAAGCGGCAGAATATTTTTCAGCTGAGTTATTTAAACGTGATATACCTAACAATTTATTAATCGCTCAAAATGTAGCTAAAGAGGCACAAATGATTGCTGAGGCGGGACAATTATCTGCAGTTACTGTTGCTACAAGTATGGCAGGGCGTGGAACTGATATAAAGTTATCAAAAGAGGTTCATGATATCGGTGGCTTAGCAGTGATAATTAATGAATATATGGATAACAGTCGTGTTGACCGTCAATTAAGAGGACGCTCAGGTCGCCAAGGAGATCCTGGATATTCACAGATTTTTGTATCACTTGATGATGATTTAGTAAAACGTTGGAGTAACTCTAACTTGGCAGAAAATAAAAATCTCCAAACGATGGATGCATCTAAACTAGAAAGTAGTGCACTCTTTAAAAAACGTGTAAAGTCAATTGTTAATAAAGCGCAACGTGTATCTGAAGAGACTGTTATGAAAAATAGAGAAATGGCAAATGAATTCGAAAAAAGTATTAGTGTTCAACGAGATAAAATTTATGCTGAACGTAATCACATACTTGAAGCAAGCGATTTTGATGATTTTAATTTTGAACAGCTTGCACGAGATGTGTTTACAAAAGACGTTAAAAATCTTGGCTTAAGTAGTGAACGTGCACTTGTGAATTATATATACGAAAACTTAAGTTTTATCTTTGATGAAGATGTATCAAATATTAATATGCAAAATGATGAAGAAATCATACAATTCTTAATACAACAATTTACTCAACAATTTAACAATCGTTTAGAAATTGCGACGGATTCATATTTAAAACTTCGTTTCATTCAAAAATCAATCTTGAAAGCGATAGATAGCGAATGGATTGAGCAAGTAGATAACTTACAACAACTTAAAGCCAGTGTAAACAATCGACAAAATGGACAGCGTAATGTCATTTTTGAATATCACAAAGTTGCTCTTGAAACGTATGAATATATGTCTGAAGATATAAAAAGGAAGATGGTTAGAAATTTATGTTTAAGTATTCTAACCTTTGATAAGGACGGAGATATGGTCATTCATTTCCCATAAACAAAGAGGTGTTAGACATGACGATTTATAATATCAATTTTGGAATCGGTTGGGCCAGTAGTGGTGTTGAATATGCACAAGTGTATCGAGCAAAACTATTAAGGCAATTACCTTATCCAACAAAATTTATATTTTTAGATTTTATTCAATCAGAAAATATTCAAACACTAACAAGCAACATAGGTTTTAAAGATGATGAAGTTATTTGGCTATATCAATACTTCACAGACGTAAAAATCGCTCCTACAACGTACACAGTTGATGATTTAATTTCAGAGTTAGGTAATGAGGTTACTCGAAAAGAACAAAACGGTAAAGTATTACGACTCTATTTAAATAATCAGCAAACATTCGTAACCTGCTATTTAAAAAATGCTAACGAACATTACGTTGATCGTGCGGAGTTTGTAGTGAATGGAATGTTAATTAGGAAAGATTTTTATAGCTATGTAAGAACATTCTCGGAGTATTATGCTCCTTTTGACAATAAAGCTAAAATATATATGCGTCAATTTTATAATGAAGATGGATCAATTGCATACCGCGAATATATAGATGAAGATGAACATGTTTTTGTGTTTGATGATGCACGTTTATACAGTAAACAAGCACTCGTCGCATACTTTATACGCCAATTGCGATTGGATTCAGATGATATCATTATTATTGATCGAGCAACTGATGTGGGACAAGCCATATTAGAAAACAAGGGATCCAGTAAAGTTGGCGTAGTCGTTCACGCTGAACATTTCAGTGAAGGGGCGACTGATGGGACTCACATTTTATGGAATAATTATTATGAGTATCAATTCGAAAATGCACAGTATATTGATTTCTTTATCACAGCGACAGATTTGCAAAGGCATACACTAAGTGAACAATTTAAACAATATAAGAATGATTGCCCACGTATACGTACAATTCCAGTAGGTAGTATAGAATCGTTACAATATCCTGAAAAAGAAAGAAAACCATATTCCATCATAACCGCATCACGTCTTGCTACCGAAAAACATGTTGATTGGATAGTGGAAGCTGTGATTAAAGCTAAACATCAGTTACCTCAATTGAGTTTTGATATCTACGGACAAGGAGAAGAACAAGAAAAAATTAAAAATATTATTATCAAACATCGTGCTGAGGATTACATACAAATTAAAGGACATAGAAATCTTCGTACAATATATCAGCAATATGAATTATTCATAGCTGCCTCACAAAGTGAAGGATTCGGCATGACATTAATGGAAGCGGTTGGCTCAGGTTTAGGTATGATTGGATTTGATGTGAATTATGGCAGTCCGACATTTATTCGACATCATCAAAATGGCTATTTGATATCGATAGATTTTGAACAAGCGTCTACTGATGATATCACAACGCAAATCGCTCATATGATTATTCGATATTTTAAAGATGGTCCCATAAGGGCACATGAGGTATCGTATAACATTGCAGAATCATTTAAAACATCGCATATTGTTGATCTATGGAGACAACTCATTGAAGAGGTGCTATATGATTAATTTATTCGAAAATTATAATCAAGAAACACAGGAATTACATCACTCTCTTAAGCATGCTGGTTACAATCATTTTACGATTGTAATTAATGATGATGGTTTTTTACCTGATGATGTGACATCGCCGTATCGTTTTTTCGCAGCATATCAAATTTATGAAGATGATACCCCTGCTTTTTTTAATGATATTGATACGCCTCCTTTTTGGGAAATTAAAGGAGATGCGACAATGGCTACCATTACAGATATGGGTGAGCTTAGAGGTAAAATCTTTTATAAGGAACATTATAAGACACGGGTAGTTAGCCATGTAGAGTGGCTTGATTCAAAACAGCGTTTGCGTTCGGTTGATTATTATACAAAAGAAGGATTTAAATTTGCTGAAACAGTTTATGATTTGTTAGGTAATGCAATATTAAAAAAGTATATGACACGTGAAGGTAAAGAAGTGATTTATGAGAATTATGTAACTAACGATGTAGTTGTAGAATATGAAGGGAAATCTTATTTTTTTGAGTCATATACAGAGTGGATTAAATTTTACTTGAGTGAAATGGGCGTTGAGATAAAAGAAGTTATATTTAATACTTTATCAACACCATTTTTAGCAATTTATCATTTACCGACATTGAAAAAAGGTATTTTATTTTGGCAAGAGCAATCTCATGGTTATATCCCAGGAAATATGAAAGTCATGTTATCACAAAACCTTCAAAGTCGCTTTGCCGTTATTGTTCCTAATCAAAATGAATATAAATTGATCAAAGAACAACTATCTAGAGAGGAACAACAGAAAGTATATGCATCTGGTTACTTATATGACATGTATAAACGGAATCAATATTCTAAGAATGTATTAACATTAACAAATTCAGATCAAATACCACATGTTGAAACGTTGATACGTTTGCATAAAGATTATCAATTTCACATAGGCGCTAAAACTGAGATGTCTTCAAAATTATTAAGTTTATCGCAATATGAAAATGTTAAATTATATCCAATAATTAAAGATCAAACAGTTCAAACCTTATATCAACAATGTGATATCTATTTAGACATTAATGAGGGGAACGAAATAGGGAATGCTGTAAGAAGCGCATATAATCATCAATTGTTAATTATGGGATATAAAGAGGTTGTTCATAACCAAGATTTCGTTGCAATAGAAAATCAGTTTCTTGTAAATGATATAAGTCAGTTGAGTAACGCTTTGAAAGAGATAGGAAATCATCGTGGTCAATTTGAAACACGTTTAGCACTACAACAACGTCATGCTAATGCTGTGCCGGTATCAACATTTAAATATGCATTAGTACAAGCATTAAGTGGTTAATCATTAGTATTTTTGTATCGAAACTTACAATATTGTAATTGTATTCCATATCACTTAAATGAATTCTCAGAATGTGTTTATATTTAAATTGAGGTGATTGATTGTATGGAAAATTTTGATAAAAGCTATCATGATAAAACGGATGATATGTTAGGGGCTTTAAGTTATCTAAGTGTATTTTTTGCACCTGTATTGTTTCCATTAATCGTATGGATTGTTGGACAACCACCAGCATCTACGTATTCAAGAAATGCATTATTTAACCATATATTGAGTTGGGTGTGTTTGGCATTAGGACTTATATCATTTGCTGCTGGACTATCCTTGATTGATTCGACAAATGGAGTTGCTGTACTAGTGATAGGAGTAATTATTGGAGGTATTCTACTTATCGCTTCGCTTGTATTATTTATTATTAATATTGTGAAGGGTATCAAATTATTGATGCCTTAGTAAGACAGAATGAACAGAGTAATCAAGTTAATAATATGGAACCTGATACATCAATCATATGTACAGGTTCTTTTCTTATTTGATTGTAATTGAATGAACTGAGAGACTTATTTTGAATTCTTTATTATTGAAAAGGGAGTTAACACATTTGTTTTAGGGAGTGAGGATATGGAAACGGTATATTTTGCTGGTGGATGTCTCTGGGGAACTCAAGCTTTTTTTAATACGATTCCAGGAGTTATTCAAACAGAAGCTGGAAGGGCAAATGGAACGTCGAAATGTTTAGATGCTCCTTATGATGGCTATGCCGAATGTGTGAAGATACACTTTGATCCTGCAAAAACTTCAATACATATGCTGCTGGATTATTTGTTTGAAATGATAAATCCTTATAGTTTAAATCAACAAGGTCAAGACAAGGGTCAAAAATATCGAACAGGCGTGTATAGTGAAAGTTCGAAGCATTTAAATGAAGCAAAAGACTACATTAAGCGCAGGGAAGACGCGAAACAAGTAATGGTCGAAGTACAACCTCTAAGTAATTATGTGAAGAGTGCAGAAGAACATCAGAATCATCTTGAGAAATTTCCGGAGGATTATTATTTATGTCATGTTCCTCCAGCATTGCTTAATAAATACAAGAAATAATCATTGTCGTATTCATCTAGACTGATGAATTGAATGCATTTTTTTTCGTTGATAGATAACATAAAAGAAGCGGTAATTCCTTGATAAGATTAATAAGGAAATTACCGCTGTTATTTTATTTAATATATATTTATATGTTGAAGTACTTATTTTTTACAAGAAAAAGTATCTAATAAGCTAAGTGTTGATAAACCTAATAAGTCTAAAGCATGTTGTGCACCTTTTTTACCATGCCCTGCTTCAAAATGTTTGTAAGCTGCAACACCAAGTACTGAAATTGCTGCAAGTGAGCCTAAGCGTGAAATATTTTTATTTAAAAAACTTGCAGCAAATAAACCAGCAGCTGCAGCTTCAACGCCACCTGCTAATTTAACTGAGTTTTCCGGTAAACCAAATGTATTAGTGAACGTATCAATCATACCTTGATCGCCTTTTAATTTAGGTTTACTTGCATCATATAATTCTTTAGCTAGTTTTAAATTTGTAGCATAACGTAAAATCATTAAAGATTCCTCCTATTTATCTGTAAATATGAATTCCTTCTAGACATCTCTTTTCCCTAAAATAAAAATTAAATGCACAATTTAACAGAAATGTTGTAATATACTAACGATTTAATCATAGGTTTGTGAAATATAGATAATAAAAGGTAATGGTAATCTTAAATTGAAGTAATCTGTATGTCAATTTTTCAGCTCTCATGTGTCTATAAAGAAATTAAATGTATACAAGTGTATTTATAATGTTTTAATTTTTCGTCAATTTAAATATCTCTTTAGGTATTTGAAACAACCTGTCATAATAATCGTATTGATTAAAATTTAGAAAGGAGTATGGAAATCGATGGAAGAAAGTAAAAACTATAATCTCATTACGACAATCATGTTTATTTCAGGTATCATTGTAATGGCAAGTTTATATACGGCTCTACCTCTTACAGCAACTTTCGCAGAAGACTTTCATGTTCCTGAATCTATAGCAACTTTAAACGGTGTTTTATTCTCATTAACATATTCAATCAGTTGTCTATTTTATGGAACGATTTCTGAAAAGTATGGCAGAATTAAAACTATTTTAGTAGGTATGAGTGCATTAGTTATCATCTGTCTGATGATAGGTATTGTTCATTCATTTACAGTGTTATTAATATTAAGAGCACTACAAGGCGTATTTGCTGCATCATTTTCTCCTGTAGTCATGACTTATACAACTGAAACTTATCCACGTGTGAAACGTGTAACAGCAATTAGTTTTATCAGTACAAGTTTTATGTTATCAGGTGTGTTAGGGCAAAATATGAGTGAATTAGTGGTAAGTTATTTGAATTGGCAGTGGGTATATTTTATTTTAACAATCCTATATTTAATTCTCGTATTAGTTATTTATAAAAATGTACCTGAGAGTCCACATAAAAATCCTGATATACAACTCTTTAAGTTTTTCAATAACTTTAAAGATTTCAAAGACAATCTTAAAGTTTTCTATTGTTTATTTATTTCACTAACATTATTGATTATGTTTATAAGTATGTATGATATTTTAAATGAATATGTCACATCACACCAAGTTGGGGGAGACATGTCTGTGTCCTCAATGATGAAATTGTTCGGTGTGATAGGCATGCTATTATCTCTATTTGCAGGGCGTTTAAGCAGTCGTATAGGTATGAAGCGCTTGATAACTATCGCATTAACAACATGTATTGTGTCGATCATACTCATGGGTGTGACTACGAATATTATACTTATTACAACATTTAGTGTGTTGTTTGTTGCAGGCATCGCATTTGCGATTCCTACTGTTATTTCAAAAGTAGGTGTAGTTGTTAAAAACAATCAAGGTTTCTTTTTATCTGTTAATACATTTGTATTATTCTTAGGAACAGCGATTGCACCTATTTTAATGTTATTTGTAGGCGAACTGTCTAACTTTTTCTTACAGTTTTTAATGATTGCTATTGTCGGACTGATTGCTTTAGTTGTATCAATATTTATGCCAGGTGACCAACGTTCTTGAAAATAGCTTCAAATGATAAAAGCAATATTGGTTGTTAAAAGTTATAAATATTATTTTTAACTTTTAACTATATTGAAATGATTGATAAATATTAGACAATGCTAAGTCAAGTTATGTAACCTTAAGTTGATAGAACGATTAACGATAGGAGTGGATATAAAATGAATTATTCACCAAAACAAGGTGTTAAAAGTCATGGATTGCCACATGATCCGTTCAAAAGTAGCACCGTACCTAGACCTATAGGTTGGATTTCTACAGTATCTAAAAAAGGTAAAGATAACTTGGCGCCGTACAGTCAATATCAAAATCTTACATGGGATCCCCCAATGGTAATGTTTGCGGCTAATCAGTCAGTGCTTGGCGATCATGAAAGAAAAGATACAGTTAAAAATGCGGAAGAAACTGGTTGGTTTGTATGGAATATGGCAACATATGATTTGCGTGAAGCAGTGAATTTATCATCCAAAGCATTACCTCCAGAAGATGATGAATTTGATTTTGCTGGTGTGACGAAAGAATCGTGTATCGAAGCTCCTGGAAGTAGAGTAAAGGAATCACCTGTTCATTTTGAATGTGAATACGTTCAAACAGTAAGAATTCCCACTGGAGACCCTGTTTCAACTGTGGATATAGTCATCGGTCGTGTAGCACAAGTGCATATTGACGATAAAGTAATTATGGACAACGGAAAATTAGACATTAAGTCAATCAGACCTATAGCACGTCTCGGTTATTATGATTACACGGTTGTCGATGAAATATTTGAAATGAAAGCACCTGCAGCGTCGAAAGAAGAATTGGCTGGACTTGAAGGTCGAAATTTTGACAACACTAATAAAGAATCATGATACATCAAAAAGAATGAAATCATATTCATATTAAATTCGTCGTTCAGATTCATTAATGAGAACTAGAAATTTAAAAACTTGAAAAAGAGTATTTTAAATTTAACTGACAAAAGCCAATAGCTAAATATGCCTAGGACATTGATGTCCTAGGCTCTTTTAATAATTACAAAATTTTTAAATACTATGTTTTGTTATAGAGATGTTGGTATGTTTTACAGCTTTGAAAAAAGATCATACGTAGCCATTAACAAAGTGACCGATTAAACTTAAGAGTCCTACTAAAAAAAGGCATACACCGGGTATAAACATTTTTTCCTTAGCATCTATCGGTTTTGAATGATAGATAATTTGACTTAAAACAATAAGCACAACACCAATAATCATAGCGATGATTGATATGGTAAACATAAATAGTCCTCCTTCGGTGATGAGCAACTTTACATTTTATGAAGAAAAAATCTACTTACTTATACTATTCCCATTTTAACCTTTTTATAGTTATTTTAAAGTGAAATTTTTTAAAAAGTATGAAATTTATTTAAAAAAAGATATTTTGTTTATGAAAAGTAAATTGAATGAGAGATTGGAAATGAAAAACAGAGACTGTGGAAGTATGAAAGTATATAAAAAGAGTAGAACAGAATTCAATTTGAATTCATTATTCTACTCTTTAATCTTGTATAGAAACATTTGCTAAGAATTAGTTGTACGATTACAAGTTTTATTGCGCTGTAACATCTAACTGAACGTCAATGTTACCACGTGTCGCTTTTGAGTATGGACAGAATTGATGTGCTTGCTCCACAAATTTCTCAGCATCTTGTTGGGACATATTTTCAAGTGTGACTTTAATATCTGCGCCAAGTTTAAAACCATTGTCAGTATCATCTTTAAGTAATTCAATAGTGATTTCAACTTCTGGGTTGGCATCACTTATTTTATTTTGAGATAAGATTAATGATAGCGCGCTATTAAAGCATGCACTATATCCAGCAGCAAATAATTGTTCAGGATTAGTATCGTTGCCTCCTTGACCACCCATTTCCTTAGGTGTTGCAAGGTTTTGAACAAATGTATTATCTGGACTAAAAACGCGACCATCACGTCCACCATTTGAAATCATTGTAGTTGAGTAAATAGAATTTGCCATTATAAAAACTCCTTGTTTTTGAATTACACTTAACTTAATATATTAATTAAATAATTAAGTGTGTAAAGAAGTGTAATACCAAATTACTAATAATTACAAGAAATTTGTTTTTTAAATTTGTTATTTTAGGTTCATTATCTACAAATCTATGAAATTATGTATTATAATGTGATATGTATATTTTTGATTAAATCATATAAATCTATTTAAAGAATAATACAGGTAACTTTATTAAAGGAGTATGTGTAAATGAAGAGAACAGATAAAATTGGTGTCTACCTCAAGCTGTCATGTTCTGCGTTGTTACTTAGTGGTTCGCTGGTTGGTTATGGCTTCACAAAAGATGCTTTTGCAGATTCAGAAAGTACATCATCAAATGTTGAAAATACTTCTAATAGTAACTCCATCGCTGACAAAATCCAACAAGCTAAAGATGATATTAAAGATTTGAAAGAACTTTCTGACGCAGATATCAAAAGTTTTGAAGAACGTTTAGATAAAGTCGATAATCAATCAAGTATTGACCGTATTATAAATGATGCAAAAGATAAAAATAATCATTTAAAATCGACAGACTCTAGTGCCACATCATCAAAAACTGAAGATGACGATACATCTGAAAAAGATAATGATGATATGACTAAAGACTTAGATAAAATACTGTCGGATTTAGATTCAATTGCTAAAAATGTTGATAACCGTCAACAAGGTGAAAATAGTGCTTCTAAACCTAGTGACTCAACAACCGATGAAAAAGATGATTCAAATAATAAAGTACACGATACAAATGCTAGTACACGCAATGCAACTACTGATGATTCTGAAGAGTCGGTTATTGATAAATTAGATAAAATCCAACAAGATTTTAAGTCTGACTCTAATAATAAGCTTTCTGAACAAAGCGATCAGCAAGCATCACCATCTAATAAAAACGAAAATAACAAAGAAGAATCTAGTACGACAACAAATCAATCCGATAGTGATAGTAAAGACGATAAAAGTAATGATGGTCGTCGCTCAACATTAGAACGTATAGCATCAGATACTGATCAAATTAGGGATTCAAAAGATCAACATGTCACAGATGAAAAACAAGATATACAAGCAATTACACGTTCACTACAAGGTAGTGATAAGATTGAAAAAGCACTTGCTAAGGTACAATCTGACAATCAATCACTAGATTCTAATTATATAAATAATAAATTAATGAATTTAAGATCACTAGATACAAAAGTAGAGGATAATAACACTTTATCTGATGATAAGAAACAAGCGCTTAAACAAGAAATTGATAAGACTAAGCAAAGTATTGACCGACAAAGAAATATTATTATAGATCAACTCAATGGTGCTAGTAATAAAAAACAAGCAACCGAAGATATCTTAAATAGTGTTTTCAGCAAAAATGAAGTAGAAGACATAATGAAACGTATTAAAACAAATGGCCGAAGTAATGAAGATATTGCTAATCAAATTGCCAAGCAAATTGATGGTCTTGCATTAACTTCTAGTGATGATATTTTAAAATCAATGTTAGATCAATCTAAAGATAAAGAAAGTTTAATTAAACAATTGTTGACGACACGACTTGGTAATGATGAAGCAGATCGTATTGCTAAAAAATTGTTAAGCCAAAACTTGTCGAATTCTCAAATCGTAGAACAATTAAAACGTCATTTCAATAGTCAAGGAACAGCTACAGCTGATGATATATTGAATGGTGTGATTAATGATGCTAAAGACAAAAGACAAGCGATTGAAACAATATTACAAACCCGTATCAATAAAGACAAAGCTAAAATTATCGCTGATGTTATTGCGCGTGTACAAAAGGACAAATCAGATATCATGGATCTCATTCACTCTGCGATTGAAGGCAAGGCAAATGATTTATTAGATATAGAAAAACGAGCAAAACAAGCTAAGAAAGATTTAGAATATATTTTAGATCCTATAAAGAATAGACCATCCTTGTTAGATCGTATTAACAAAGGTGTCGGTGATTCTAATTCAATATTTGATAGACCAAGTTTACTTGATAAACTTCACTCAAGAGGATCTATTCTTGATAAATTAGATCATTCGGCACCGGAGAATGGATTATCTTTAGATAATAAAGGTGGCCTTTTAAGTGATCTATTTGACGACGATGGTAATATCTCATTACCAGCGACAGGTGAAGTCATCAAACAACATTGGATACCAGTGGCTGTTGTACTCATGTCATTAGGTGGAGCGCTCATCTTTATGGCGCGTAGAAAAAAACACCAAAATTAATTTAAAAATTATATATAGTAATAGGCATCATCAATCTTATGTGTAGTTAAACTATTTCACAGTTAGTGATTGAGGTGGTGCAACGCTTACTCAAAGTTTATAACAAGAGTCAGTATAAAAGAGTAGGACTAAGAATTTAAAATCAATTCTGTCCTACTCTTTTTTGACATGCAATAATGATTGTTATATATAATGAATAATATACTTTTAGAAATCACTTGAGTAAATTATAAAAATGGACTTTTCAATGTAAAGTTACTCTAATATAGTTATTGAATATAAATAAGCACAAAGATGTATTATAAATTTGAATACATCTTTGTGCTATTATTTTGTGGATGGTACCTCAAATAATTTTAAATTTTTACTATTTACCTTTAATGTAATCTAAATCTTGAGCATCTTCTGCATCAATAGTTCTGAATGAAATGACACCTAATCCTTTAACATTTGATTCAGAAATAACAATTGAACCGTCGTCATTAACTTTTTCAACGAAAGCAACATGACCATACTGTGTATCAGCACCTAATTGTCCAGCTTCAAACACAACTGCAGTATGATTTTTAGGTGTGTGCGTTACCGTATAGCCTTCACTTTCAGCACGATTATTCCAATTATGAGCATCACCTAAGTCACCAGAAATGGATGCATCAAATTGATTCATACGGTGGTACACATACCAAGTACATTGGCCATGTGGGTAAGGTGATGTACCGGAAGTTTCAGTAAATGGTTTGAAGTCATTACCAGAGACATCCGTACCTATTGATTTGTTGTATTTCTTCATGTTAGGCATTTTTTCTTTGTCAAAAGATGTTAAATGATAATGTTTAATAATACTATTTAATTTTTTAGAATAATTAGGATCTGTGGCGTATGAGCGTGACAGATGTGAAGTAGCATCTTTATATGATAGAGCTTCACTCTTCCAAGTTGGTTTATAAATTGACGGATTACCATCGATACCATGTTTGATTAAATCTGCATAATCTTCAAGAGATTGTTTAGTACTTGGGTATTTACGGAAACCTGCTTGGATACTGAACATATGATTACTGCTATCAGCTTCTAAAGTATTAAAAGTTACAGATTGTCCTTTGTAGTCACCTTTGATTCCAAACAAGTTATGATTTGGTGATTGTGCAAGTGAACTTTTTCCAGAGTCAGATTCTAAAATAGCTTGAGCAATCATAACTGATGCATATATATCTTGGTCTTTTCCAATCTGATGCGCATCTTTAGCAATTGATTGAATGAAATCACGTGTGTCTTGACTGTCAACAACATTAAATGAATCAGAAGATAAGTCACCATTGTCTAATTCAGGTAGTTGTTGGAAAAGACTTGTTGAACGTGTATTTGAGCGTTTAATGTCATCCTCAAATGATTGTGCAGGTTTTGATTGATGTTTTAATTCATCATCTGTTGGTAATTGTGGATTCTTGTCGGCATTATCACTTTGAGATGTTTTAGTGTGACTTGTATTCTTGCTCTTATTGTAATCTTTTTCTGTTTTCTTAGCGTCCTGACTATATTCATCTAATATAGAGTCTAATGCTGAATCTGTAATACTAGAATATTTCTTGTTACGTTCTGAGCTATCATCATTCGCTTGAGTTTGTTGTTGCTCAGAAGAAGATTGATTTTTGTTTGTATCTACGTTTTCGCCTTCTTGATCTTCTTTATCCATTTCTCCAAGTAAATCACTGACGTCAGAATCGGCTTGATGGTTAGTTGTCTTTTCTTTTTCATCGTTTGATGATTCTTGATCTTGTTTAGCAGACGACTGTGATTGTTCTTGATGTTGTGATGGTTGTTTTGCCTGATCTGCTTGGTCTACTTGATCTTTTTCGTCATTAGAAGAATGGCTTGTCTTTTGTGGCTGTTCGTAATCTGTTATATCAGAATCAAAATCAAATAAATTTTGTATGAGTGACGTTAAACTAAAACTGTCTTCGTATTTATTCGGTTCCCAGTATTTAGAAAAATCTACTGACTGAGACTTAAAATTATCATAAAGTTGATCAACTAAATTATCATCTTTCATTTTATAGTTACGATGTGTTGAGTCAGCTGATAATGGTTTATTAGAGTCTTTGTCCTTGCTGTCAGAAGTGCTTTTTTTATCATCAGAATCGTGTTTAGAATCATCGTTGTTAAATTCATCTTTTTCAGATTGTTTTGATGTTTCTTTTTGTGATTGATGTTGTTCCATTTTATCTGAATTTGTATTTTTATTAGATGAATCTTCAGCAAAAGCTGTTTGTGTAGCGAAGGTTGGCGTGATAAGCGCCGTCGATAGTAAATATACTAAAAATTTATTTTTCTTCATCTTATGTGTGCTCCCTTAAAAATTATTTTTAGTTATTGTCATAACAAATGAGAATTTGATATAATTTATCTTATGGTTTATAAAGTTGACAAGCATCAACAAAAATGAATTACGCCTTAATACAAATATTATACTAATCAACATTAGAAAAATAAATCCATTTAATCAAATTTTAATATAATATGTGTATCATCTTTACGTAAGCAAAAAAATATGCACATTTAAGTAATCATCTGTACGGAAATGTATTACAATAAAAAAGAATAATGATAATTAGGAGTGTGAAAATGAAAAACGCACTAAAACTTTTTATCACGGATTTAAAAAGAGTTGCTAAAACACCAGGTGTATGGGTCATCTTAGCTGGTTTAGCAATTCTTCCTTCATTCTATGCATGGTTTAACCTCTGGGCTATGTGGGATCCGTATGGTCATACAGGACATATCAAAGTTGCCGTAGTGAATGAAGACCAAGGTGAAAAAGTTCGTGGTAAGAATATTAATGTAGGAAATAAAATGGTCAAAACTTTAAAAAAGAATGATAGTTTTGACTGGCAATTTGTGAGTAGAGAAAAAGCCGACCATGAAATTAAGATGGGAAAATATTATGCAGGTATTTATATACCGAAGAAATTCACACATGAAATCACTGGTACTTTAAGAAAACATCCTCAAAAGGCGGATATAGATTTTAAAGTAAATCAGAAGATTAATGCTGTAGCAGCTAAGTTAACCGATACGGGATCGTCGTTTGTGATTGATAAAGCAAATAAACAATTTAACAAAACCGTAGCAACCGCTTTACTTTCTGAAGCTAATAAAGTCGGACTATCAATTGAAGATAATGTACCTACAATCAATAAAATTAAGAGTGCTGTATATCAAGCTAATAATTCATTGCCTAAAATTAATCAATTTGCAGACAAGATTATTGAACTAAATAAACATCAAGACGATTTGGATGCTTATGCTAATCAATTTAGAAGTTTAGGAAAGTATAAAGGGAATGTATTAGACGCTCAAGAAAAACTTAATGCTGTTAATTCGTCTATTCCGGCGCTTAATGAAAGGGCTAAATTGATACTTGCACTTGATAGCTACATGCCTAATATTGAAAGAATTTTAAATGTTGCTGCTAATGATGTTCCAGCACAATTTCCTAGAATTAATAGGGGTGTCGATATTGCAAGTGAAGGTATTGATGCAGCGAGTGGTCAGTTAAATGATGCAAAAGGTTATTTGACTCAAGCTAAAGCGAGAGTGGGAGACTATCAAGAAGCAGCTGGCCGCGCTCAAGATGTGAACAACCAAGCAAATCAAAATCTAAGAAATCAAACATCAACTACACCCCAAAGCGCTATAAAATCATCGCATTCGGAAGGGAAGAGTCATTCAAGCATTAAAACAGTACCTGTGAGTCAATCAGGTGAGAATCAACCCGTTTATGGTGATAACATTTTATCTAACAGTGATGTAAAATCAATGAATACAGCTTTAACAGAAGCTTTATTATCATTATCTAATCAAACAGATCAACAAGCACAAGCTACCCAACAAGACATTAAGTCATTAAAAAATATAGCATATGGTGTTATCGCTTCAGATAAACCATCAGAGTTTAAAGAACCATTAAAAAATATAAAATCACGCTTAGAAAACGCATCTAAGTATAATCAACAATTTATAGATATCTTGTCAGAGTTGGAAAAAAGTGAACATGTTGATCTATCTAATGAAATTAAGCAAGTGAAAGAAGCAAACAATAGCATTAATGATAATTTAAAAAGTACTAATCAATTAATAGATGCATTGTCAAATGGTAGCTCCGGACAATTAGAAGCAGTCAATGTATTACGTGACTTACCTAACTTAAATAAAAGGTTAGATACATTACGAAATTACATTAAAAAAGAACTTAATCGTAATTTACTAGCTGTTTCTAATGAGATTACTGATCAACTTAATAAAGGTCAAAATACATTATCGACAATCCAATCTAAATTAAATACTATTAACCGAGTGATTAACGCTGGTCAAGATATTTTAAATAGCGGTAAAAAGAGAATTGATACGATTCAAACTGCATTGCCAGCAATCGAAAACGCATATATAAATGCAATGCGAACTGCACAAGCTTACTTCCCAACAGCTAAAAAAGATGTCGCGAAAGCTGCAGACTTTGTACGTAATGACTTGCCTGGATTAGAGAGAGAATTAGCTAATGTAACACAGTCTGTAAACCAAAAAATACCATCTTTATTTAGTCGTTATGATAATGCTGTAGATTTATTAAACGAGAAACAGCCTCAAGCAAAAGAAGCACTTGCTTCGCTTGCCGATTTCTCAGAAAATAAATTGCCAGATGTTGAGAAAGACTTGAAAAAAGCAAATAAAATCTTCAAAAAGTTAGATAAAGATGATGCTGTAGATAAGCTAATAGATACATTGAAAAATGATTTGAAGAAACAGGCAGATATTGTTGCTAACCCTATTAATAAAAAAACGACAGATGTGTTCCCAGTAAAAGACTATGGTTCTGGTATGACGCCGTTCTATACTGCATTGTCTATTTGGGTTGGAGGATTATTAATGGTCAGCTTATTATCTGTAGATAACAAACATGAACACTTACAACCTATTATGACGAAGAGACAAGTGTATCTTGGTAAATCTGGTTTCTTTTTCTTATTAGGTATCATACAGGCATTAATAGTATCTATCGGTGATTTAGTTATCCTTAAAGCATCGATAGAATCACCGATATTATTTGTCTCTATTGCCGTGTTTAGTTCTCTCGTATTTAATTCGATTATTTACACATCTGTATCATTGTTAGGTAACCCTGGTAAGGCTGTTGCTATTATCTTACTTGTGTTACAAATTGCTGGTGGAGGAGGTACATTCCCAATTCAAACAACGCCAGAATTCTTCCAAGCGATATCTCCATATTTACCATTCACGTATTCTATCGACGCATTACGTGAAACAGTTGGAGGTATAGTTCCAGAGATACTGATTACGAAAGTGATCATTTTAGGTTTATTCGGAATCGGATTCATGGTTGTAGGTTATTGCTTGAAACCTGTGACTGACCCTATTATCCGTAAAATTGCTGAAAAAGCTGACGAAAGTAAAGTAACTGAATAAAGATCAACGATTTTACTTAATTAATGTTAGAACAGTATGATTTAAAATGATACTTACAGGAAAACATGTTGTATTGTTCTTATCTTAGAAAGATAAGTTAAAAAACGGTTATTCACCTTAACAGAAGGTGGATAACCGTTTTTGTTTATCCTAAGTTTAACAGTGACAGATTTTATTGCTATAGAAACAGGCACAGTTGTAATTATCGATGCTTCTCTTATATGAAAGAAAAATCTATGATTAAGTCAGTTCAAGTAACATGATGTTTTATTCAATTGATTTAAATTAAAAATTGATGCAACACGTTTATTTAAGATGCCTCATCTTTACTAAAACTGACTATTATATCCATATTACCAACAAAGTTAATATATTGATCTTCAGAAGTTAAAATAAAATGATCACCCTTATCGATTTTATATACTTCGTTATTGATTGAAACTTGCCCGTGGCCGTTAATCATTGACACTAAGCAATAAGTGTGTGGTTTTTGAAAATCTAATATGTCTTTGATAGACCATTCTTCAACCGTAAAGAAATGATTAGCAACAAATTGAGTGTATTGATTGCCATTTATCATTTCAGTCTTAGGTGTTGTATTAGGTTCAGTTGTAGTGATATCAATAACATCTTTACTTTGGTTTAAATGTAATTCACGCGTATGACCATTTTTATCTTTTCGGTCATAATCGTATATACGATATGTTGTATCTGAGGATTGTTGGGTTTCCAAAATGAGTATTCCGGAACCAATAGCATGAACTGTACCGGCTGGTACATAAAAGAAGTCACCCGGCTTAACAGGTACATGTTTAAATAAATAGTCGAATTCATGATGATCAATCATATGTTCAAGTTCATTTTTACTTGTAGCATTAACACCATAGATAATTTCAGCACCAGGTTGAGCGTCTAAAATATACCAACATTCAGTTTTACCGTATTCGCCTTCATGTTTAAGTGCATATTCATCATCAGGATGTACTTGTACTGACAAACGATCATGTGCATCTAGAATTTTAGTGAGGAGTGGAAAATCTTTACGTGAGTCATTTCCGAAAAGTGCTTTATCCTCGTCCCAAACTTGTTTTAAAGATTTCCCCTTATGTTTTCCGTTAAGAATTGTGTTGGGACCGTTTTTATGTGCGGAAATTGCCCAGCATTCACCCGTAGAATTATTCGGAATATCGTAACCAAATTGAGTGAGATTGGTGCCACCCCATAAACGTTCTTGAAATACGGGTTGAAGAAAAAGTACCATTTGTCATACGCTCCTTTATATCTCTTTTAAAATATTAAATATTTCATCACGACTTTGAGCATGAATTAACTCATCACGCGTATTATCTTTCATGAGTGTTCGTGATAAACGTTGTAGCAGTTTTAAATGTGTATCGTTATTGTCATTGGGAACTGCTATAAGGAAAATGAGCTGAGGATTTGATTCATCTAGACTTTCCCACTCTACACCTGCTTTATGATTTAATACAGCGACGATAGGACGTTTAACTGCATAAGATTTAGCATGTGGTATTGCAACGTTCATTCCGATAGCAGTTGTTGACTCAGCCTCTCGTTTAAGGATTGCGGTTCTTACCTCTTCTATATTCGTAATGTAATGACGATGGCATAACTTTGTAAGTAATCTATCAATCGCTTGATCTCTTGTCATTGGTTCCTTGGTAATTTCAATGAGTGATTTATCGAACACCATATGATGTGAGGATTGTGTAGTGTGATTAGTAGATTGATCATCAGAAAATACATTGTCAGTTCCAACAGAAGTATCATTTCCACTACTGCTTTTTGCTGTAGCAGGGGTGTGACGTTTAAATAACAAGACTGTCAACATGGTTGCTAGACTTCCGACAATAACAGCTACAAAGAACCATAAAATATTACTGATTCCACCTAGTACAGCGACAATAGGACCTCCGTGAGCAACTTTATCACCGACACCACCAATGGCCGCTATCACTGAAGCGAACATCGCGCCAATCATATTAGCTGGAATGATTCTTAGAGGATCTTGTGCAGCAAAAGGGATTGCTCCCTCAGTGATACCAAATAATCCCATCGTAAATGATGCCTTACCCATTTCTTGTTCTGCTTTATTAAATTGGTGTTTACGAACAAACGTTGCTAAACCTAAACCAATCGGTGGTGTACATACTGCAACAGCAACCATTCCCATCACAGTGTAGTTGCCTTCAGCAATTAATGCAGAACCGAATAAGAATGCTACTTTGTTAACTGGACCTCCCATATCAAAAGCAATCATCGCGCCAATAATAAGAGCAAGAATAATGATGTTAGCCCCTTGCATTCCTTTTAACCATGATGTTAATGCACCAAAAATATTCGAAATTGGTGCGCCTATTACAAATATAAAAATGAGACCAACTATTAATGAAGATAGAATAGGTATAATGATGATAGGCATAATAGGGGCCATAGCTTTAGGAACTTTAATCTGTTTAATCCATTTTGCAATATAGCCCGCTAAGAAACCTGCGACGATACCACCAAGGAAACCGGCTCCTGCTTCACTTCCATATAAACTACCATCTGCAGCAATGGCACCACCAATCATACCTGGAACAAGACCAGGTTTATCAGCAATACTCACCGCGATATAACCTGCAAGGATGGGAACCATAAATTTAAACGATAAACTACCAATATTTTCAATAGATTTCCAAAATGAATCTTCGGGGATAACTAATCCTTTTGGAGTGGTGTGTCCTCCAAGAGTTAAGGCAATAGCTATGAGTAAACCGCCAACGACGATAAATGGCACCATGAAGGATACACCATTCATTAAATGCTGATACACCATTTGAATATTACTTTTATGAGATTCTTCCTGATCTCTAGACATATTTGTAGAAATATTTTGATCATGGTAAATTTGTGCATCTTGGTCAATCACACGCTGTATTAATTCCTTGGGTCTATGAATACCTTCACGTACACTTTCATTGATGAGAGGTTTACCATTAAATCTTGATAAATCTACCTGTCTATCGGCAGCAATGATGATTCCATCAGCTTCTTTGATTTCTTTAGAAGTGAGCACATTTTCTGCTCCGACGCCTCCTTGAGTTTCAACCTTAATATCAACGCCCATATCTTTTGCTGCTTGTTCTAATTTTTCTTGAGCCATATATGTATGAGCAATTCCATTTGGACATGATGTAATTGCAAGTATTTTCATAGTATGCACGCTCCTTTTCCTAACAATAATTGTAAACGCATACATTTAAGTGTAAAAAAGAATAATTGCCGTCAATAGTGGCAATTATTCTTTAAAACGTGCATACAAAGTGTTTTTTAGTTGTAAATCATCTAAAAGACATAATTGATGGATGTCATCTTCTTCTAATTGAGCAATTGTTTGTATAATTTTACGGTTAATATTTAAATCTTTTTTACTCATTGCTAAAAAGAAAACAAGTTTAACTTTATGTTGTTTCCATGTTATAGGTTGAGAAGGTTTAAATATAATCATGTGTGATTTTAGTACTTTTTCAGGGTTGCCGTGCGGGAGTGCTATCCCTTTACCTATATATGTTGAGGATTGTTTTTCGCGATCTATTGCACTTTCTATATAGCCATCTAGAGTTGCATGATGATAATCTAAAATTTCTTTGGATTTCTCAAAAATTGGAAGAATGTGAGTTGAATGATTCAGTTTGAAATTGGACTCAACACTCAACTGAATTTTTGATAATATATCATCTTTTGATAATGGGTTTTGCATGGCTTTTATAAAGAATTTGATTTTTTTAGCATCGTCATCTGAAAATAAAGGTGATACTTGTATGACTTTAGGTGTTTGTAAAAGTTGACTTGTATCAAAGTCTTGAGTAGTAATTAATAAGTCAATCCCTTCAAAATGATAGTCGTTAATATCTTCAAGTTTTAATGTATCTACGATTTGTATTGCATGATTAAGTTGTTTGATTTTCTCAGCGAGTAACGTTGAGATGCCTAAACCATAATAACAAGCAATTACAACATGAATATGTGATGACTTATGACGTTCGATAGAAGACTGAAAATGTATAGTTAAAAAGGCAATCTCGTCTTCACTTAATTGGATATTTGTATCTTGTGATAATTGTCGAATACTATCATATAGTGTATTAAAGACAAAGGGATATAGTCGTTTAATTTGACTTGTTAATGGATTATTTAGATACACATGACGCATTAATCGCAAATATGTACGACTAAAGTGGACGTTCATATTATCTTTTAAAATTGTATCTTGTGAAAAGGGAAAACCAATATGTTGCTCCATTAATTCAATGAGGCAATCGATATAACTTTGGATAAATAGTTGTTGGACCCCTAAATCAAACTTATTGTAATGGTAGCTAATAAAAAAGGAAAAGCATTCGCTTGTTTTATTGTTAAGTTGATATCCAAGCGTTTCGTTGATATCTTTTATACACTTTTTCGCAATAGTTAAAGATTCTGAATCAGTGCTCCAATCTTCTTCCTCTGGTTGAGAATGTTTGATAATTAAAATTAGATGCACAAGTAATTGTTGTATTTTATTTTCAGAAGTTGATAATTGATGATTATCTATATGCTTTGAGATAATTTGTTTTATTTTTCTAGTATGGGCTTGAGGTAACTCTTGTAAAATAAGGTTTTCAACTTTAAAGTCATCGTCTGTAAGTTGGTTGATATGAAGTACAGCATTACTGATACTCGTTGTACTCGCATCGATCATGATACCTTGCTTCTTTTTAATTGATAAATAAATATCAAATTTTATAGCCCACGTTTGTATACGTGTTATATAATCAATCACTTTTGATTTTGTTAAATGGTAAGTTGAAGATAGCTCTTTGATAGTGAATGTATGCTTTTCCATAAATAACCTATAAGCAATTGTGATAAGTAATTTATTTTCTTTTACAATAACTGACTCTAAAGCAGATTGTATCTCATCAGGTGTATAAAGCCATGTATTTAGCAGATAACCTTTAGATTGTACACTTAAAATTAATTCATTTAGAAATGTAGTATGTATAGTTTTAATATCATTACGAATAGTTCTATTAGATACATTTAACTGTTTGGCAATATCATGGCCACTTATATACGTATCTGTATAATTTAATAACAATTTGATGAGTTTGATTTGTCTATCAATCACGATTAATCACTCTTCTCTATATAAACTTTGAGAAAACGCTTCAATGATTTACTTTAATTCTATTATTAAAATTGAACACAATCAATATGGGGAAAACGTGAAAAATATTACCATCATCTTAATTACAATTATAAGAAGTCGTTATTTATAATTAAGTTATATTTTTAGAATAGTAGACATCAATTATTAAAAAAGTAAAATTTGAATTAAATTAGATTTGAGTTCGATATATATTAAGTGGTAAAGAGATGAAATTAATATCTCTAATAAAAATTGCTTCACTTTAAAACATGTGGAAATCAGTTCGCTTAAGAGTGAAAGTTAATGGTCCAGTATGATGGTGGAGCATTAGAATAAATCATTTTGTCAGAGAAATAGAGGGCTAAAATGATAAATTCTAAAAAGGTTATAGAATTAATATTTTAAGATGAATAGTACAGTATAGTCACTTGTTCAACTTAATTAGCATCTACAACTACTAATATGTTAACAAGGCTAGGACACGATATGTATCCTAGCCTTGTTTTATGGTATTTAGAAACAATGAGGTTTCATATGCTATTTTGAATTAAACAAATTTTAAAACTTGGTCAACGATTTTTGCAACTGTATCTGCAATACCGAATCCCATGTCTACCCAATCTTGTTTTACGTGTAAACCAGCGTTTACAGCGTTATGTAATGATTCAACGATACCTGACATAATAATATAATCCTCCCTTGTTGTTTGTGATACGCTTACATAACTATTTCTAACATACATATAGATACATGTAAAGGGGGTTGAGAAATTTTAACAAATTCTTTAAAAACAAAATAAAATTGAGAACTAGGAATTTGGAATATTGTGACTTCTTGTAATTTAATTAATTGCAATAGATGAACATTGAAAATTAAATGTTAATAAAATTGTGCATTTATTCACAATATCTTCACATCAAATTGCACAAATTATGATAATTTAAATATATAATCTTAAGAAATATTGAGGAGTGGTTTTGTTGAGTAACTCAAAAAAAGTAGCCGTTGTCACAGGTGCAGCACAAGGTATTGGCTTGAAAATTGCTGAGCGTCTATTTGAAGATGGATATAGCATCGCGCTTGTAGACTTTAATGAAGCGGTAGCTAAAGAGTCAGCTGAAAAATTATCAAAAGAAGGGCAAGAAGCAGTTGCTTTTAAAGCAGACGTTTCAAATCGTGATCAAGTATTTAGTGTATTAAATCAAGTCGTTGAACACTTTGGCGATTTAAATGTCCTAGTTAATAATGCTGGTCTTGGTCCAATGACACCAATTGAATCAGTAACACCTGAACAATTTAATCAAGTTGTAGGTGTTAACGTAGGTGGTGTATTCTGGGGCATCCAAGCTGCAATTGAACAATTTGATAAATTAGGACATGGCGGTAAAATTATCAATGCCACATCTCAAGCAGGTGTTGAAGGTAATGCAGGCTTATCTCTATACAGTAGTACTAAGTTTGCTGTTAGAGGATTGACTCAAGTAGCAGCACGTGATTTAGCTGAGAAAAATATTACAGTCAACGCATTCGCACCTGGTATTGTTGAAACACCAATGATGAAAGGTATCGCTGAAAAGCTTGCTGAGGAAAATAACCAACCAATGGAATGGGGTTGGAAACAATTTACAGATCAAATTGCCTTAAAACGCTTATCTAAACCTGAAGATGTAGCTAATGTAGTAAGCTTCTTAGCAGGTAGCGATTCAGATTATATTACTGGCCAAACAATCATCGTTGACGGTGGTATGAGATTCCACTAAGATAAATATCAATGAGATATAAAAAAGTTGAGTAAAGTTAATTCTAGAGATTTTAAAATTTCTAGAATTAACTTTTTAATTATCAAACATTAACATTCTTCTATTCTGTAAAAATAACTTAAGCTATTTAAGGTATTAAGGTATGTTAACTGCTTAGTAAATGGTCAATATTTATAATTATCAATTAAATTTAAAATTGATGGCGTGATATATTGTGGCATATCTTTTACAAAAGGTATGCGCTTAGAAAAATATTCACTCTCAAATCCAGAAATGACATGAAATCTAGCAATTGCAAATATTGGATAATCTTTAGGTAAACAATGATTGATACTTTGATTTGTTCATTGCTTTATCATTTAAACAAACATAGTGATTTTAATTTTTATCATATAAAAGAATGAAGATAAAAAAGATGTATGTGAAAAGTGTGCTCACATACATCTTTTTATTAATATACATCTTAGTTAGCACCAACTGCTACTATAGAATTTGATGTGGATGCATCATCGTAAGAATCAATTACTTTGAATTTTTTACCGTTAACTGTAAATTGTTTGTTTTTAGTATTGTGATATACCCAAAAGCCATTTATTTCAGCTATATCCCTATCATTAATTTTTAAATCCGTCATGGTCGAACACCCTATACTCATTAATTTGATTGTTACTTATGTTTGGATCGTTGATTTTTAATTTGTTATTGCTAAATAATAAGTGGAATGTGAAATTATGTGGAATAGATGGCTCTTTTCTCATTTCTTTAGCCATGGATAAAGTATTTTTTCTAATGATTTTTTCGTCATATTCGTCCAGAGTACTGAAAAGTGTAGTCGTTATTTCTGTATTAATATACGTATCTTTTTTAGACTTTAATTGTTTCATATGCTTTTTAAAATCATCGTCACTTTCTTTAATTAAAGGTTCAAAATGTTTTCTATAATCTCGTAATTTCGTGGAACTAGTAGTAATGTAAAAGTAATTATTTTGATAACCTATATTTTGAGTTTTAGTTATTGCTTCATCGGTGAATCCAGTATAGTGATATTTATCTTCTTTATCTTTGAGGTATTTTTCTAAGTTATCCATTTTTTCCTTATTTGCTCTATACTCAAAACCGCTTAACACAGTTCCTACCATCATACTCATAGTATCTCCGTTATCATTGCTTCGCATGGAGCCTTCTTCATGTATTGCTTCCTTATCAAAAGGGATGCTTGCATTAAACACAATGTCATGATCATCGCAATGAACGTAAACTTCGGCGCCATCACCACTTCCTACAACATTTGTGGCTTTAACATTAAGGCTAAAATTATCTTTAAAAAATTGTTCGCCAAGTTTTTCGTATTCTTCACGATATTTTTTCGCATGTGCGATAGCACTTTTTTCAGCTAATGGTTGGAAATCTTGACCTTTGTATTGACTTGCAGGAACTTTTTCTATTTCGTCTTTCATTGTCGAACAACTTCCTAATATTAGTGTTGAAACGATAATTGTGGCGATTAATTTTATCATGATACACCTTTCTTTACTAATATTACATCTTAATTAATATGAAATACATTATTTAAATCAAGCCCAAAAGCTATTTAATTCAGCAATATCTCTATCATTGATTTTACTCATGTTTATGCACTCCATATTCTAATGGGTTGTTAGCATCATAAAATGCGCGTGTAGAATTAATTTTTGGCTCACTTAATTGTAAAGTTATGTTTGTGTTTTCAGGTTTTTCTTTGTAATGATATAAATCATCACTTAAGAATAATAAATCTTTCTTAGAGTTATTTTTAGTGAAATCAGATTTAGTACTGAATAATGTTGAAACAACTTCAATTTTGGCTTTGAAATTTGTTGCTTCATTTGCTTTTTTCATGCCTTCTTTGAAATTCTTAGAATCTTTTTTTATTAAAGGTTCATAATATTTTCTATAATTATTAATATTAGTAACGTTACCTGCTAAATAATAATACTCATTTTGATATCCAACATTCTGTGTCTTATGTATTGCTTCTTTAGTAAAACCGGTATATTGATATTTTTCTTCATTGTCTTTAAAGAACTTTGTTAAGTTATCATATTTTTCTTTTTGTGCTTTATATTCAAAACCACTTAACACCGTTCCAACCATATTACTCATGGTATCTCCGTTATCATTGCTTCGCATGGAGCCTTCTTCATGTATTGCTTCCTTATCAAAAGGGATGCTTGCATTAAACACAATGTCATGATCATCGCAATGAACGTAAACTTCGGCGCCATCACCACTTCCTACAACATTTGTGGCTTTAACATTAAGGCTAAAATTATCTTTAAAAAATTGTTCGCCAAGTTTTTCGTATTCTTCACGATATTTTTTCGCATGTGCGATAGCACTTTTTTCAGCTACTGGTTGGAAACCTTGACCTTTGTATTGACTTGCAGGAACTTCTTCAGGAATTGATTGTGATGAATGTTTTGCTTCTTTATGCACTGTGGAACATCCTCCAATTAATAATGTTGAAACGATAATGGTAGATATCAGTTTTCTCATGATACACCTCAATATAAGATTAGTTACTTTAATTTTAACTTAATTTATAAATTATATAAAAAGAATTTATAAAAGTATTGAACAAATATAACATTTTTCACATATTAGTTATATTGATTTTATAGCAATTTCAAACATATTCGAATAAAAAAATAAAAAGCTTATACAATATAATTTGATACATGCATAAGCTTTGTCATATGATTAACGATTTTTATTCTGATTATCATTTGTTCCATGATTTTGATTGTTGGAATTATTATTTGAGTTGCCATTTTGTTGTGAATCAGATTGATTATGATTAGGTTGTGACGACTGTTGTGGTGTTGATTGTGATGGTTGATGATCTGATTGATTAGTTTTGTTCTGATTCGGTTTCTGTTTGTTATTTTCTGAAGAGTTATTTTTATTTGAACCAGACTGTTGATTATTATTTGGGTATTGATGGTAATTAGGTTGTTGCGCTGGTTGTTCAGTACCTGATTGATTATCGTTGTTATAGTCACTATTTGTTGGTTGCGTTTGATCTTGTTGTTGATGAGTATCACGATTCTGATTTGAAGTATTATTTTGTTTGTTTTTGCGATTGTGTTCTATTTTTTGATCGTTCTTATTAGAAGTCGTATGGTGGTTAATAGCTGCATATAATGAAAAGCCCAATGCACATATAAGAATGATTACCACTATTGTAGCTAAAAATTTTTTCAAAGCGTATATCCTCCATCCTTTTTATCAACTATATTTTATTATAATCCTTTTTTTATTGTAAGTAGAATTATTCTATAAAGTACATTAAAAATTCCAGATTTAATTTTCTAGTAATATATTACAAACTAGAATTATCGTTTAACGTCTAAGCATGATGTCATGACTGAACCATTATGCTTGTTATAATCAATTAATATAAGTATTGTAAGGTAAACAATATAGATAAATGAGATACATTATAGAATAAAAGTTATACTTACATTGTTAAATTAAAAGTTTTACAAATTAAGAAAGGTGGAATAACGATGCGGGTATTATCTGATGAGGAAAGAATTAAAATCTTATCCGATATAGTGTCAATAAAAACTGTAAATAGTAATGAATTAGAGGTTGCACAGTACTTAGAAAAACTATTTAATCGGTATGGAATTCGTTCACATATTGATACAGTTACAGATGGTCGAGCAAATTTAATTGCAACCGTTGGTTCAAGTCAACCAGTTATAGGAATATCTGGTCATATGGATGTAGTATCTGAGGGAAATCATGATCATTGGACGTATGATCCTTTCACACTCACAGAGGATCAAGGCTATTTATACGGTAGGGGAGCTGCAGATATGAAATCTGGATTAGCAGCTTTAGCCATTGCTCTTATTGAAATTAAAGAAAGTGGTAAGTTAACTCAGGGAACTATTAAATTCATGGCAACAGTGGGTGAAGAAATGGAACAATCTGGTTCGCAACAGTTGTTTGAAAAAGGATATGCTGATGATTTAGATGCATTACTTATTGCGGAACCATCATTTCCTAGTTTGGTGTATGCACATAAAGGTTCAATGGACTTTAGAATAAAATCTAAAGGACGTGCTTCACATAGTTCATTACCATTTTTAGGTCAAAATGCTATTAAGCCATTATTAGAATTTATTCAAAATATAAATCAAGAATATGAAAAAATAACACAATCAGTAAAAGGTGAATCCTTAGATTTTTCAAACATGATAAATAATTTAGGAAGTCAACTACCTAACCATATAACAAAGGAAAAGGCACAAGAACTTATTCAAGGACTTGTTATGACTAATAGTATTGTTCAAGGGGGAACACAAGTTAATTCAGTACCTGATTTTGCTACAGCTGAATTTAATGTACGCACAATACCAGAATATAATAATAACAAAGTTAAAGCGCTATTTAATGAATATATAGAGCAAGCAAATCAAAATGGTGCTAGTTTGACTCAAGAACTTTATCTTGATTTAGAACCTGTAGTAACAACAGGTCAAAATCGCTTGGTAGAGCTAGGGTTTGATATTGCAAAAAGCCATTTTTCTAACGAAAGAGATTTAATCGTTACTCCTACTGTAGCAGTTACTGATGCTTCCAACTTATTAAAAGGAAAAGATGAAAACTTTCCATTTTTAATGTTTGGTCCGGGAAATGGACCTCATCAAATAAATGAGTGCGTAGAAAAAGCCAATTATTTAGAATTTGTGGAATACTATATAGAGTTTATCACTTCATATTTAAATGAAGAGAATGAGTAATAAAGATGTGACGTTACACTCTCCAAGTAGAATTTAAAATATTCAACTTGGAGGGTGTTTTTAATATAACATCGTAAAACTAAACAGTATTTAAAAAATACGCCGTACCATATTGTTCTAGAATTGTTGATTCTTCAGAAAGTGACGACTTTTTAGATCTATTTCTCAAAATATAGCATTTGAAGTGAAACGTTTTAACTATTTGTTATAATAATTAATTTTATTTCATTTTAATTAACTGATGTGTATTATAACATTAATTCTAAATTAAAATTTTAACATAAGTTTTTTAAGTATTGTACAAATTATTTATACAAAAAAATTATAAGTGATGATTATGTGAATTAAATGAAATTTTCATTTACTTTTCAGAAAATTTTAATTACTATTATATAGTAAGTTGTTTTTCATTAATTTATAGGAGGTAATAAAATGAAGAATTTTTCTAAATTCGCACTTACAAGTATTGCCGCATTAACTGTGGCAAGTCCTTTAGTCAATACGGAGGTTGACGCTAAGGATAAAGTATCAGCAACTCAAAACATCGATGCGAAAGTAACCCAAGAATCTCAAGCAACTAACGCATTGAAAGAGTTACCAAAATCTGAAAATATAAAAAATCATTACAAAGATTATAAGGTCACTGATACTGAAAAAGATAACAAAGGATTTACGCATTACACATTGCAACCGAAAGTGGGCAACACGTATGCACCCGACAAAGAAGTAAAAGTTCATACGAATAAAGAGGGTAAGGTAGTTCTTGTCAATGGTGATACTGATGCTAAGAAAGTTCAACCTACGAATAAAGTATCGATAAGTAAAGAAAATGCCACAGATAAAGCTTTCGAAGCAATAAAAATTGACCGTCAAAAAGCTAAAAACTTAAAAAGTGATGTCATCAAAACCAATAAAGTTGAGATTGATGGAGAAAAAAATAAATATGTTTATAACATAGAAATTATTACAACTTCACCAAAAATTTCTCATTGGAATGTGAAAATTGACGCTGAAACGGGTCAAGTGGTTGATAAATTAAATATGATCAAAGAAGCAGCTACTACAGGTACAGGTAAAGGTGTACTAGGTGACATGAAACAAATTAATATTAATAGTGTCAGCGGTGGCTATGCACTACAAGATTTAACTCAACAAGGTACACTTTCAGCTTACAATTACGATGCGAATACTGGCCAAGCTTACTTAATGCAAGATAAAGACAGAAATTTTGTTGATGATGAACAACGTGCAGGTGTAGATGCAAATTATTACGCTAAAGAAACGTATGACTATTATAAAGATACTTTCGGCCGAGAATCATATGATAATCAAGGTAGCCCAATTATTTCACTCGCACATGTAAATAACTTCCAAGGTCAAGATAACAGAAACAATGCGGCTTGGATTGGTGATAAAATGATTTATGGTGACGGAGATGGACGTACATTTACAGCGCTGTCTGGTGCAAATGATGTTGTTGCACATGAAATTACACATGGTGTAACACAGCAAACTGCTAATCTTGTTTACCGTTCTCAATCAGGTGCATTAAATGAAAGTTTTTCAGATGTATTTGGTTACTTCGTTGATGATGAAGATTTCTTAATGGGTGAAGATGTTTATACACCTGGCGTAGGCGGAGATGCCTTAAGAAGTTTATCTAATCCAGAGCGTTTTGGACAACCATCTCATATGAATGATTTTGTTTATACAAATTCTGACAATGGAGGCGTACATACGAATTCAGGTATTCCGAACAAAGCAGCTTACAACACAATTCGTAGTATTGGTAAACAACGTTCTGAACAAATTTACTATAGAGCGTTAACTGTTTATTTAACTTCAAATTCTAATTTCCAAGATGCCAAAGCATCATTACAACAAGCAGCATTTGATTTATATGGCGACGGTATTGCTCAACAAGTAGGTCAAGCATGGGACAGTGTTGGCGTGTAGGCGAACCGTTTTAAAAAAAATATGTTAACAAGTATCTAAAAATGAATTTTAAAGAACCTTAACAAAGAAGAAGTAATGTTAAATATTTACAATCTTTAAAGCCTTAATCGAAATGAGTGTTGACTTAATTTCGACTCAGCCTGAGACAAACTTAACTGTCTCAGGTTTTTTATTTCATCATAAGAGTGAACTAAAATCTTCAGGAATTTTTAAACTAATACAAAGCCGCTTACTTTACCTTGAGGTAAGACTACGGTTTGTCTAGCGTAAGTGTGACTGCATAGTAATGAGTATAAAAAACCTAATAAGAATAAAAGGGGAAATATAGATAAAATGATAGTTAAATAAACAAATTAATTTTAAATTTGAATGTATGTTTACGTACTTTGTCACAAACGACATAAAAATTCTTATTATTATCAACAATAAAATGATAAAGTATAATTAAATAAAAAGAAATTTTAATTTATAAATTAAAATAAATTAGTTATCTATAGGAGTTGATCATTCAATGAAAAAGAGTAAACGACAAGATTTAGTAACTATGATTGTTAAGCAAAATCACATTTATAAAAAAGCAGATATTATTGATTACATTGATGATCACTTTGGTGTACGTTATAGCATGACTACTATTGCAAGAGATTTAAGAGAACTCCATATTTATCGCCTGCCTGTGAAGGCAAATCAATATGAATATAAATTACTTACGCAGCAGTCTCAATTAGACTCAAGAGTAAAACTTAATGATTACATAAAAACAGAAATTATTAACACTATGATTAAAGAATCGTATATACTAATAAAGACGACACCAGGATTTGCACAAAGCATAAATTATTATATTGATCAGTTACAATTGAAAGAGATTATAGGAACTATAAGTGGTAATGATACGATTATGATTCTTACACATTCCCAGTCTATAGCTGAATATGTCTATTACAAAATATTTAATCATAATTATTCATAAAAATTTATAAAGTTGTTTATTATAAATATAACCTGGTAAGCGCATACATCGTTTATCAGGTGTTTTTTATTTCAATAAATATGAGTGTTGTTATTTGATTAAGTATTCAAATTTATGAATAAAAAACTTTTATCCATAAAGATGTAAATGTTCATATTACTCAAATATTCATTTTTTTAACGAAAGTATGCAATAGTAATGTATATTCAAACATAATTATGTATTGAATAACCAAATGTTGCGAAACTTTTTACATTTAGTATGTGATAATCATCACGAACTTAGTTATTAATCAGTTTTATACTGATAATGTAGCGAAGAAAAGGAGGAAATGAGTATGACAAATGGACCTATTCAAGTTAACAGTGAAATCGGGAAACTAAAGACGGTATTACTTAAAAGACCAGGGAAAGAATTAGAAAACTTAGTGCCTGATTACTTAGATGGATTATTGTTTGATGATATTCCATTTTTAAAGGTAGCTCAACAAGAGCACGATCGTTTTGCTCAAGTTCTTCAAGATGAAGGAATAGAAGTGCTTTATTTAGAAAAATTAGCAGCACAAAGTATAGAAGATTCAAATGTCAGAGAGCAATTTATAGATGACGTTTTAGCAGAATCTAGAAAAACTATCCTAGGGCATGAAACAGAAATAAAAAAACTCTTTTCAACTTTGTCAAATCAAGCATTAATTAATAAGATTATGGCTGGCGTACGCAAAGAAGAAATACAACTTGAATCGACACACCTTGTAGAGTGCATGGATGATAAATATCCGTTTTATCTTGACCCAATGCCTAATCTATATTTCACACGTGATCCTCAAGCTTCAATTGGTAAAGGTATGACAGTAAATCGCATGTTTTGGAGAGCAAGACGCAGAGAATCGATTTTCATTTCATATATTTTAAAACATCATCCTAGATTTAAAGATGAGAATGTTCCTTTATGGTTGGATCGTGACTGCCCATTCAATATCGAAGGCGGAGACGAACTGGTGTTATCTAAAGATGTACTTGCAATAGGGATATCTGAACGTACTTCTGCACAAGCAATTGAACGTTTAGCACGACGTATTTTTAAAGATCCGTTATCTACTTTTAAAAAGGTGGTGGCGATTGAGATTCCAACTAGTCGAACATTTATGCATCTAGATACTGTTTGTACAATGATTGATTACGACAAATTCACTACACATTCAGCAATTCTTAAATCAGAAGGAAACATGAATATCTTTATCATCGAATACGATGATAAAGCTGAAGATATCAAAATCCAACATTCTAGTCATCTTAAACAAACATTAGAAGAAGTGCTCAATGTTGATGAAATTACATTAATACCAACTGGAAATGGTGATATCATCGACGGAGCTCGTGAACAATGGAATGATGGTTCGAATACTTTATGCATCCGTCCCGGTGTGGTTGTAACTTATGATCGTAATTATGTTTCTAATCAATTGTTACGTGAGCATGGTATCAAAGTTATTGAAATTCCTGGAAGTGAACTTGTACGTGGTCGAGGAGGCCCTCGTTGTATGAGTCAACCTTTAATAAGAGAAGATCTATAGATATAAGATAGGGTGTTGAATAGATATAGCTTGAGCATCACGAAATACATTCACTTATGCTATTAAATTTGATAGCGACTTATAAAATGAAAGGGGCACATCCCATGAAAAACATCAAGAAACCCTTCGATTTAAAAGGTAAGTCACTGCTAAAAGAGTATGATCTCACAGGTGAAGAATTTGAAGGTCTAATCGATTTTGCTATGACGTTAAAAAAATATAAACAACAAGGCACACCACATCGATATTTAGAGGGTAAGAACATTGCTTTACTCTTTGAAAAGACGTCTACTCGCACGCGTGCCGCATTTACAGTCGCATCTATTGATCTAGGTGCACACCCTGAATTCTTAGGGAAAAATGATATTCAATTAGGTAAAAAAGAATCTGTTGAGGATACTGCCAAAGTTTTAGGAAGAATGTTTGATGGAATTGAATTTAGAGGTTTTTCCCAAAAAACTGTTGAACAATTGGCCGAATTCTCTGGAGTACCGGTATGGAATGGGTTAACTGATGATTGGCATCCTACACAAATGTTAGCTGATTATATGACAATTAAAGAAAATTTTGGATATTTAAAAGGCATCAACCTAACTTATGTAGGAAACGGACGTAATAATGTTGCACATTCGCTTATGGTGGCGGGTGCGATGCTTGGCGTAAATGTACGTATTTGTACACCCTCATCATTAACACCAAGAGATGTATATTTTAATATTGCTAAAGATCAAGCGTCTAATTATGGAGGTTCAGTTAAGATGACTGATAACATTCATACTGCCGTCAAAGATGCAGATGTTATTTATACTGATGTTTGGGTATCAATGGGTGAAGAAAGTGAATTCGAAACACGTATTCATTTATTGAAAGACTATCAAGTTAATAGAAAAATGTTTAATTTAACCGGGAAAGTAAATACGATATTTTTACATTGCTTACCAGCTTTTCACGATACACAAACAGAATATGGTCAGGATATTTTTGAAAAATATGGCTTAACTGAAATGGAAGTGACAGACGAAATATTTAGAAGTGAGCATTCTAGAGTGTTTGACCAAGCTGAAAATCGAATGCATACGATTAAAGCCGTGATGGCAGCAACTTTAGGCTAGATTTACTACAAGAAAAATAAATAGGGATAAGATCACGTGTATGCTTTATTAAATAAACGAATATTTTTTTCAAATTGTGTCACATAAAAAAATAATTTTTTTCAAAATCATGTTGAGAGGATGATATAGAACTTCGGTCAATGACTATCAAAGATGTGTCGTTACTCATCTATATCTTTCCGCTATACATCTATATATATGCATGTGTATTTTAAAAAGCATATACGTTTTCAATCCCTCCTTCTAAAGGAGAAATGAATATGAATGACACAGGAGATAAAAGATTAAGTCGAACATCATTAATCGGTCTTGTTATAGGTTCGATGATTGGTGGCGGTGCTTTCAATATTCAATCTGATATGGGAGGCCACGCTGGAGGATTAGCAATTATAATTGGATGGTTGATTACTGCTATTGGAATGATTTCTTTAGCACTTGTCTTTCAAAACTTAACTAATGAACGATCTGATTTAGATGGTGGTATTTATAGTTATGCTCAAGCGGGTTTTGGTGATTTTATAGGGTTTGCAAGTGCTTGGGGATATTGGTTCTCAGCTTTTTTAGGTAATGTCGCATATGCAACGTTATTAATGTCTTCTATAGGGAACTTCTTTCCAATATTTAAAGGGGGCAACACATTTCCTAGTATCATAGTGGCATCAATATTATTGTGGAGTGTGCACTTTTTAATATTAAAAGGAGTTGAGACGGCTGCTTTAATCAATAGTATTGTTACTATTACAAAATTAATTCCTATCTTATTAGTGATTATATGTATGATTGTAGCCTTTAATTTTAATACATTCAGGATAGGTTTCTTTGGAATGGATGGATATGGCTCATTATCATTTCATTTCGCTAATACGATGTCACAAGTTAAAAGTACGATGTTAGTGACAGTTTGGGTATTTATTGGTATTGAAGGTGCTGTTGTATTTTCCGGAAGAGCTAAAAATAAAAAAGATGTTGGAATTGCCACTGTTATCGGACTTATTTCAGTATTGCTCATTTACTTTTTGCTGACTGTATTAGCACAAGGTATTGTAATTCAAAATCATATTTCTAAACTTGAGGCACCATCAATGGCACAAATTTTAGCTTATATTGTTGGTGATTGGGGAGCAACATTTGTCAATATTGGTCTTATTATTTCAGTATTAGGTGCATGGCTAGGTTGGACATTGCTTGCCGGAGAGTTGCCTTTTATTGTAGCTAAAGATGGTTTGTTTCCTAAGTGGTTTGCAAAAGAAAATAAAAATGGGGCACCTATGAACGCCTTATTCATTACTAATGTATTAGTTCAAATATTCCTTATTAGCATGCTGTTTACCAAAAGTGCTTATCATTTTGCATTTTCTCTCGCGGCAAGTGCTATACTTTATCCATACATGTTCAGTGCGTTTTATCAGGTGAAATATACAATAGAACACAAGTTAACTGCAACGCCTAAACAATGGATTATAGGAATTCTAGCATCTATTTATGCAATTTGGCTGGTTTACGCGTCAGGTATAGATTATTTGTTACTTACCATGTTGCTCTATATTCCGGGGATTATCATCTATGTAGTTGTTCAAAAAAATAATCAAAAGCGACTTACACAATTTGACTATATTTTCTTCAGTCTTATCGTTATTTTAGCATTGATAGGGTTATTACGATGATGTAATTTATATTTTTAAATGTTATAGATATTGATCAATCATGAGTTATAAAGGGAGTTTAATCGATAAAAATCAAACAAAGAAAAGTATATAAAATATTTGATATTTAAACTATTGGTATAATAAGAACAGTGGTCCATAGTAAATATTGTCTGTAGTATATACAGAATTCTAATAAATTTTAAATCGGAGAAATTATAGCGTCCCCTTTGACCATAGTCTAAGGCAATAAGGAGTTATTTTTATGACTGGAAATCAAATGTTTTGTAGAGAAAATGAACTTGATGAAAGTTTTAAACAATTAGCATCTTATATCAATATTCCTGTAGGCGTATTACTGCCATTTAAAAGTCAATGTTTTGTGAGACATTACAACAAAGGACAAATTGTCTACTATTCGTCTGATGAAACCACGCATATCTACTTACTCTTAAAAGGTAATATTATGAGAGAAAATTTTAATTTGAATGGTGATGTATATCGATATTTGAATAGAGAAAAAGTGCTCTTTCCTTTAAATAACTTATTTCAAGATAAAGTTCCTAATGAAATGTGTACAGCCCTAACAGATTGCGAAATGATTGGAATTCCAAGAGATTTAATAGAATATTTATGTAAAAATCACGAAGAGATTTTTGTGAAATTATTCTCCTTATTAAGCGAAACACAATGTCAACATATTGAATACAATATGGCTTTAACGAGTAAATTAGCTAAAGAACGCGTGACTAAGATTTTACGTTACCTATGTCAAACAGTAGGTTATGATCATGATGAGTTTTATGAAATTAAGCATTTTATGACAATACAGTTATTGAGTGATATGGCAGGAATATCTAGAGAAACGACGAGTCATATCATAAATGAACTTAGAGAAGAAAAAATACTCTTTAAAAACAGTAAAAATTGGTTGGTTAGTAAAGACTTATAATGAGTGCGTATCACTCATACATAATTGAAGACAAACGATGGTCGAATAGGTTTCTATGAAATCATTCACTATCGTTTTTTTATTTCATCATTTATTGCTTTAGAAATATATCATATTTAAAGGTTAGACAATCTATAGTAAATCAACTTGTTTAATATAGAGAATAAAATTTTAGTTCTGCATTGAGAAGTATAGAAATTTATATAATCTATAGTCAAAGTTGCGTTTTTTCTATAAATTGATAAAAAGAATAAGTAAAATAATAGATAATACAGTAGAGGAGTGACACATATGGCTTTAATAACAATGAATTACAATTCACCAACGATAGGAATGCATCAAAATTTAACGATTATTTTACCAGAGGATGTAACATTCTTTGATAGTTCAAGAACAGCGAAACATTTGAAATCAATGTTGTTATTACATGGATTGTCTAGCGATGAAACAACTTACATAAGATATACAAGTATCGAGCGTTATGCAAATGAACATCAACTTGCAATTATAATGCCTAACGTCGATCATAGTGGCTATGCAAATATGGTATATGGACATAGTTACTATGATTACATATTAGAAATTTACGAATACGTACATCAAATTTTACCACTTTCTAGAAAAAGAGAAGATAATTTTATTGCAGGACATTCAATGGGCGGTTATGGAACGATTAAATTTGCGCTAACTCAAAGTGATAAATTTGCTAAAGTTGCACCACTTTCAGCAGTTTTTGAAGCACAGCGACTCATTGATTTGGATTGGATTGATTTCTCTCCACAAGCTATCACCGGAAGAGATACTCAAATTAAAGGTACAGAACTCGATACGTACTACTTACTTGATCAAGCCATCGATGCTAATGTAGATATTCCTGAATTGTTTATCATGTGTGGTAAAGAAGACTTTTTATATCATGATAACCTTCAATTTATTGAGACATTAAATAAAAAAGGGGTTTCTTATAAGTTTGAAGATGGTCCAGGAGATCATGATTATGCTTATTGGGATAGAGCTATTAAACGTGCGATTGAGTGGTTTGTCCAGTAATGATACAAAGGGTTGAATTTGGATATTTAGGCTGACATCTTATTAAACGAATATAAAAAATTGTTACTCGCCTTAGTATTCTTCTCTTATTGATTTTGTTCGGTGTTACAGTTAATCCAGATGACAGGTAAGACAACTATAGTTATTTATTAAAATCATTATGTTCACATATCATATATTGTTTATTAAAGTTAATAGAGATATGATGAAAATAAATACAAAAGTTTATAAAAGGGGATAAAGTATTAAAAAATGAAAACAGTATATAAATATTTAGTGTATACCATGATATTATTTACGTTTTTCATAGTTGTTAGTGGGTGTTCGATTAATCAATCTTTTAGCGATAAACAAAATACAAATAAAACAATACGTGTGGTTGCTGTAGGTGATAATTTAATTCACCCAGTTGTATATAAAGATGCACAAATTACGGGGAATAGTTTTGATTTTAAACCCATGTATCAGCCAGTAAGAAAAGACATTCAAAACGCAGATATTTCTTTTGTTAATCAAGAATCACCATTAGGTGGGGATGATAGGCCTTATTCAGGATTTAAAAACTTTAATACACCGAGTAGTATTGCTCAGGATTTAGTAGATACTGGCTTTAATTTTATAAACGGTGCAAACAATCATGCCTTAGATCAAGGAGAGCAAGGTGTAAGAAATCATATTCATACTTGGAACAAATTTAAAGATCAAGTTTTGTTCACGGGTGTATATGAATCAGAACAAGCACACCGTCAAATTCCTATTAAAACAATTAAAGGTGTGAAAGTTGCTTTATTAAGTTACACATTTGGTACAAACGATCATCAACCAACTCATGATTATACGGTAGATACGTTTGATGAAAATAAAATTAAGCAAGATGTTAAGAAAGCCAAACAACAAAGTGATGTAGTACTTGTTTCAGCACATTGGGGTAATGAAGGTAAGCATCAGCCTAACGCCACTCAAAAAAAATATGCACAAATTTTTGCTGATGCAGGTGTTGATGTAGTTTTAGGTACACATTCTCATGTGATTCAACCAGTAAAATGGGTTGACGGTAGAGAAGGGAATCGTACACTCGTAGCATATTCTCTAGGGAATTTCTTGAACGGTCAGTCAACAGGTAGTGAAAGTAATGATTTATTAGGACGAATAGATTTTAAAATTAGTAAGAAAGATAAACAGTTTCAAGTTCAAGATGTGAAGTGGAGAAGTATGGTGAATTATTACGAATTAACTCAACACCAAAACCGGTTCCTTAAGTCGAACTTTAAAGTGATGATGCTAGATGACTATAATGACAAAGATGCCTCTCATCATGGTCGCAATCAAATGGATAGTTCTTCGATGAGCCCAGCACACTTACGAGATATCACACGTTCAGTTATTGATAAACAATATTTAGATAATCGGAGTTTATAGAGAATTCAAGTAAGCCTCACATTAAAGAATGTGCAGGCTTATTTGTATATTTGGAATTTTTAACTCGGAAGTTAAAACAAATTCTAAAACTATAGCAATGGCTAAAGATATGATTGAGTTCATTAAAAAAGGCGTCTTAAGAATGATTTATTAGAGTCATCAATGTTTGTGATTATTTATACATTTTACTTTTAATTGATATAAAATATAACGTTAAATGAATGTTGTTTCACGGGAAACGTCATTTTTTAAGTTTCAACTTCTATAAAGATATATTTAACACCCGTATAACTAGAGAATCATACGGGTGTTTGAATTGCTTATATTATAGAATTTTAAAAAGATATTAAGATGATTTGTTTTGTGATGCGAATGCTTTAGCTATATTACTTAATTTAGCTGGTGCATCTTCAACAGCCATTTTCACTTCTACAAAGTGCATGCGATCACTATTAGATTTAATGTTTTCGAAGGTGAGCATGAGTTCTTCTGAAGTATTTACATCATGAACTAAAACATTGTCACCACCAAATACAGAAGGTAATGATTTGTAATCCCACATGCGAATGTCATTGTAAGGTTCTTTCATACCATGAATCATTCTCTCAACTGTATAACCATCGTTATTAATTACAAATATCACAGGGTTTAAATGTTGACGAATCATTGTAGATAATGATTGAACAGTTAATTGTAGTGAGCCATCACCAATTAATAGAATGTTTCGACGATATGGATTTGCAATTTGTGTTCCTAACGTTGCTGGTAGTGTATAGCCGATAGAACCCCATAATGGTTGCCCGATAAAAGTATTATCTTTGTACAAGGCTAAGTCATAAGCACCAAAGAATGATGTACCTTGTTCAGCGATTAAAATATCATCTTGTTGTAAAAAATCTTGCATCATATTGAAATAAGTCTCTTGAGTTAATGGCTGATCACTAAGTTCATAATTATGTGCTTGTGGTCTCTCATATTGTGGGAAATCATTAGTATTTTTGTAGTGAATATACTTATTTAAACCATTTAATATATTTGGTAATGAAAATGCTTCGATGCATGTGTCATTAATTTTAAATTCATTATGATTTAGCATAATCACATCATTAATATCAAATTGATATGAGAACCCAGCTGTTGCAGAATCTGTTAATTTAGCACCAATATTCAAAATAGCATCACTTTGATTGACATAATCTTGAATTTCTTGTTCTGCTATTGAACCATCAAAGATACCCATATAATAAGGATTTTCTTCATTAAATGCACCTTTACCTAAAGATAACTGAACAACTGGAATTTGAGTTTGATTAACGAATTGTTCGAGTTCTTTATGCAGATGGAAACTATTTATTTCATGGCCTGTAATAATGACAGGTTGTGTTGCCGATTCAAGTTTGTCTTGAACCATATCGATATAAGTTTGAACGTCTTTTTGTGGTTCGACTTCTGCTTTGAATGGCGTTGAAACTTCAATCTCTGTGAGTGCGACATCAATAGGTAAATGAATGTGAACTGGACGACGTTGTTGAATCGCCGCGTTGATTACTCTTGGAATTTCTGTGGTAGCATTATCAGGTGTAATATAAGCTTGCGCTGTTGTAATAGGCTCAAACATTTTTCTATAATCATCAAAAGTTCCTTCGCCAAGGGAATGGTGAACGTATTTGCCTTCTTGTTCTACAGCTCGAGTAGGTGCCCCAGTGATGGCAATAACTGGCACACGCTCAGCATAAGATCCAGCGATTCCGTTGACAGCACTTAATTCACCCACTCCAAATGTTGTTACCATTGCACCGATGCCATTAATACGTGCATATCCGTCAGCGGCATAACTTGCATTAAGTTCATTTGTATTACCAATCCATTTAATATGATTATGTGCAATAATATCATCTAAAAAGGCAAGATTAAAATCTCCTGGGACACCAAAAACTTTGTCAGCACCTGCTGAATAAACCGCGTCCATTAAATATTGTCCTACGCGTTGTTTCATATATAATTCCACCTTTGATTTCTTTTATCTTACAAGTATCATAGTAACGTCAATCTGAAATAAAGTCAACTAAGTTGACCTATTAAAAGTTTGAACAGTTTCTGAAATATATGACTATCAGTCAAAAGTTTATTATAATAACGATATTGAATAAAAAAGGATAGTGTTAAATGTCTAAAAATAAAAATGATTACGAACATATGCTGTTTTACTTCGCGTATAAGACTTTTATTACTACAGCGGATGAAATTATTGAGCAATATGGCATGAGTCGCCAACATCATCGATTCTTATTTTTCATTAATAAATTACCCGGTATAACAATTAAAGAACTTTTGATTACGCTTGAAATATCTAAGCAAGGATCGCATGCAACGTTACGTAAATTAAAAGAAGAAGGTTTAATTATTGAACAAACATCTAAGCAGGATAGACGAGTAAAAAAACTTTTTACCACTGAAGCGGGTGATGATTTAATAGGTAAGTTAAACCAAGCACAAGATGAATTAATTCAACAGACACTACAAAAAGTAGGCCATGATTGGTACGCGATGATGGAAGAACTAGCTAATTATCGTGAAGGCTTCAAAACAATTAAACATTTGAAAGAAGATTGACAAGGATGTTGGAACATAAAGGTCTTAGACGAAGAAAAAGACAATTTCTATATTTATTCAATAGAAATTGTCTTTTTTATAATTACTCAAACTAAATTTAGTTCGTTGAGTTACTATCTCTTGGGTTCTATTGCACAAGCAAAAAATCTAACTAATTATCACTTTTAAATGGTGGTATTCTCTTAATTGACCAACATGTAACGAATGTCGTAGCACTGTGGGAAATCCATAGATCTGAAGAGACCTGATATTTTTTAAAAGACCGTAAATATATTCAATACTTTTTAAAGTTTGATGTATTGATGTTTGGATGCCTTGTCTCTCTCACTTTAATATGGCGGTAATCTTGCTCAATGAGGATATTAATATTTTAGATATATTACAATAACCAAGTGCGTATCTTAGATATTAGCCAACAGCTACAATAATTACGGCCTTATAAATTGTTTATATCTAAAAAATTCACAGAAATCTTTTCTTTTTTGTTTAAATTACTCTATAAAATTAACTTTGCAACAGAATCTCTTTTTCTTTTGCAACTCAAACCTCTTATGCTTACTTTCATTTCTTTATATGATTCTTAAAAACTCATTTAGCTTTGATTAGAATACCTCTCAAATTGAACAATACATAAAGTATTAGGATGAATCTATTTGATAGTATTTTAGTTTATTTCAAAAGGACAAATTATATTAAGCTAAGTCATTACAAGGTCTTTCAATTTTTAATGTATGAAAGTATAAGAATCAACCTCGGAAGCAGATATTGTACGTGTTGAAACGATATATGGTGCTATCCAGTTCATTTCAGAAATAAATATGCTTCCATCCTTATTAACACGTTCAACATATGCAACGTGACCGTATGGTCCATTGGTCGTTTGCATGATTGAACCTTCTTTTGGTGAATGATCGACTTTAAAACCAGCACTTGATGCTTGTCCTGCCCAGTTTCTTGCGTCACCCCAGAAAGTACTTATTGTATGTCCATCTTGTGCACGTTTATCAAAGACGTACCAAGTACATTGACCTGCAGTATATAAATTATTCTTGTCTGTGAATATGGGTTGATCAACGATTTTTCCATTACCAATAGCTAATGGTTTTCCATCATTTGTCTTAGCTTTATCATTGAATTCAGCAATTTGCAACTCATCATATAACTCATCCATATCAATGGTAGTAATCATTCCATGCTTATCTTTTTGATAAGCATTTTTTTTAGTATCAGATTGATAGTTATCTTTCATATCATCAGACGTTGGTGGTATTACAGGTTGTGGTGTATCAGTTTCATTTAATATGTCACCTTGGTCATTTCTGTTATTTTGAGGATCAGGTGTTTCAGATAATTGATTATTACTTTGATGATTTTGAGATAAGTTAGATACTTGATTGTTATAAGGTGATAACTGAACTGAATTATTTTGGGATGGGTAATGATTTATTTGGTTATTTGATGGCTGATATTCTTGTTTCTTCTTATTTAATGATGATTGTGTGTTTCTATTGTCATATGTATAGGAAAACGTACCATCCTTTTTATTTACTTTAAAATCTGCATTGGGATGTTCTTTTCTAGCTTCATCAATATTACTGTAGTTAGCAGCATAAGTATTAGTAGTTAAAGTAAGGCCGCTTAATAATGTTATAGACGATATACTGGTTAATAATATTTTTTTCATGTTAATCAATAATCCTTTACTTTAAATGATTTATTATTAGTATAAACTTCAATAGTAAAAAAATGAATAAAAAGTTAAAAATCAAATAAAATTAATGTGTTGAATAAAACAAATCACTTAAATTTGGTAAAAAGTATATACATATACTAGTAATTTGTATATTATTTACATAAGATACTTTAAATTTAAATTTTACTGTATCTTGTAGAAAATACAATCAAATTTTCAGGAGGTTTCTAATTATGGCAATGATTAAGATGAGTCCAGAGGAAATCAGAGCTAAATCACAATCTTATGGACAAGGTTCTGAACAAATACACCAAATTTTAGCTGATTTAACTCGTGCACAAGGCGAAATCGCAGCAAACTGGGAAGGACAAGCTTTCAGCCGTTTTGAAGAACAATTCCAACAACTTAGTCCTAAAGTTGAAAAATTTGCTCAGTTATTAGAAGAAATCAAACAACAATTAAACAGCACAGCAGATGCTGTTCAAGAACAAGACCAACAATTATCTAATAACTTCGGTTTACAGTAATATTTTGTTGAGGCGGGAAAACCTAACAGTGGATTAACAAACAGTGTTTGTTAAGGATTATCAGTTTATACATTGATATAGAAGGGGTCTCGCCTCTTCGTTTTATTAGTATTGGGTTAGAAAGGGAAAAGAAACATGACAAAGAAAAATTGGATTTATCTTTCCAGCGTAATCTTAATCATTATTGTTGCTATAGTAGGAATGATTGCCTTTGTCCATTTTAAATATGGGAATCAGACTGAAGATAATACACAAAAAGAAGTTAAAAATAGTGAAAATATACATATTGCAATTGTCAACGAAGACCAACCAACTAAGTATAATGGAAAAAAGATTGAATTAGGTGAACCATTTATAAAAAAATTATCAAAAGAAAGTAATTATAAATTTGAAACTGTAACACGTAGCATTGCGGATTCAGGATTGAAAAATGGCAAATATCAAGTCATGATTGTGATTCCTAAAGATTTCACAAAATTAGCTATGCAATTAGACAAAAAGACACCGTCAAAAATGTCTATTCAATATAAAACTGCAGTTGGTCAAAAAGAGAGTATCGCTAAAGAAACTGAAAAAGTTGTAAGTAATGTACTTAATGACTTTAATAAACATTTAATTGAAATCTACTTAACAAGTATTATAGATAATTTGCATAATGCCCAAGAAAATGTAGGCGATATTATGAAGCGTGAACAAGGTGTTAATAACAACTTCGCAAATTATTTATTAAATCCATTAAATGATTTTCCAGAATTATTCACAGATACATTAGTGAATTCTATAACTGCAAATAAAGGTATTACAACGTGGATACAACAATATAATCATTCACTATTAAGCAGTAATTCAAATATATTTAATATTAGTAATGATTTAAGTGCTTCATCTATAGTTCAAGACCAAGATGAGTGGTTTGAAGGAAACTTATCAGCAATGGAACAAATTTTAGAAGATTATCAATCTCAACGAGACAATGTCGATATAGAAGACTATATCAATCATTTGAAACAAGTTGATAATCAACTCGATAAACAAGCAGATGCTAAAGATCAATCTAAAGAAGAATACAAGAAAACATTTAAAGATCGCTTAAGCAAAGTCAAGGATGATGTTAAAAAGCAAGAATCGCCTTTTACTGACGAGATGATTGAAGATTATAGAAAAGAATTGACTAAATCAATGAGGGCACAACTAGACGATAATCAAGATCTTAAAGATGCTTTACAACAAATTAAAGACGACAAACAGAAAATGCAAGATACGATGATTAATCATTTAAGAAATGACATTGAAAAAGACAAAATAGGTCAAGATCAAAACTATATCTTAAATATGTCCGAACAAGACTTGGATAATGCAGGACTATCCTTAAAAGCTACGAGGGAATATAAATCTATACTTAATGATGTTCAACAGTTCAAAGATGAATATAATAAGGCTCATCCACAAGACCTTATTAAGCAACAAGATTATAACGGTGAAATCACGGCAGACGATACATCTAAGTTGATTAACGAAGGTGTGGAATTTGAACGTCATGAAACGATTAAAAGTCGCGATATCAACCAATTAACTATTGCGACCGATCCTAATTTTGACTTTGACGGATATGTATATGTAAATGACAAGAAATATGACATTAAAAATCAGGATATTAAATTAGATACAACGAAGAAATCATACGATGTGGAAATCAAAGGTACAGCTAAATTAAAAAATGATAGTAAATATCAATCTGAATTTTTAAAAGATAAAACAATGAAATTACAAGTGTTATTTGGTCAAGCAGATAAGAAAGATAACGCTAATAACGATACGAATGAAGAACCAGATAGAGTGAATGTTGTAGACTTATCTATTAATCATAACTTAGAAGGTGAATTGATTAGTGGAGACTTAGATCAACAGTTACGTTCATTAGATAAGTTCAAGTCTCATTACGATATCTTTAAAGATTTTAATTTAAATTCAGATAAACCAACGATTGATAATAAAGCCATTGTAGATATGATGGTAAATCAAGTCATTGATGATATGAAAAACTTTAAAAATGATAAGTCACAATTATTAAAACAAATCGATGGATTAGATAATTCTTCAGACAAAATGATTGAAGATGTAATGAACAATCAAGATGATATTAAGAAAAACAAAAAAGATATTTCAAATCTTATTAGTGACCTGAGTCAAGCTGAAAAGACACTTAATGAAGAACCTAAGACGCCAAAAATTGATAAAGATAAAGGTGAAGAATTTACAACATTATCTACGAATCTAGACGATCAAGTAAGTAAATTATCAGAGAGAAGTACAAGCTTACTATCTGATGTACAAAATTCTAAATCTAATGCAGATCAAATTAGTGGAGAGTTAAACCAATTAGATGATAATGTTAATAATTTACATGCAAGCGGTAGAGCGCTAGGTACAAGGGCAAATGATTTAAATGAACAAATGTCTAATAATGACAAAAAGAACCAACTATTTGCTAAAGATTTTGAAAAAGTACTTAAAAATTCTAAAGATGGGGATCGTCAAAATGTCGCATTAAAAGACTTTATGAGTAATCCAATTCAAAAGAAAAATTTGGAAAATGTATTAGCAAATAATGGTGATAAAGATACTATGTCTCCTACGATTTTAGTACTGTTGATGTATTTAATCGCAATGATGACAGCTTATGTATTTTACAGTTACGAAAGAGCAAAAGGAAGCCTTAACTTAATTAAAGATGAATTTAGTAAAAATAATAGAATGTGGAATAACGTGATTATTTCCTCAATCATCACATTGACTGGTTTAATAGAGGGTGTTGTCATTGGTCTAATTGCTATGAATCAGTATCACATTATGCCAGGTTATAAAGTTAAGTTTATGTTTATGATTATCATGACAATGATGCTATTTGTATTAATCAACACATACTTATTCAGACAACTTAAATCAATTGGTATGTTTATCATGATGACTACATTAGGTATTTATTTTGTTGCGATGAATTACTTCAATACAAATCATACGTTAAACAAATTCTCACCATTATCCTATGTAGATACTATGATATATAACTTCCTGAATGCAGAACATCCAGTTGGAATGGCATTATTCATAATGTCAGTGATTGTAATTATTGGATTTGTACTTAATATGTTTATCAAGCACTTTAAGAAAGAGAGGCTCATCTAAATGTTAATAGAAGGTTTAATAACTATGACATTATTAACAGCAGATAGTCCCAGAGGAAGTCTCGATATTCAAGTTGATCAAGAGGAAAAGGAAAACGTAAACAAAGATTTAAATCGATATGATACAACTTTATTTGATAAAGACAGTAAAAAGGTAAATGATGCACTGAAAAAGCAACGAGAGAAAAAAGACAATAAAATAAAAAATGGTATGTTTCAGAACCAAGCGAGTAAAAATACTCGCTTGGATGAAACTAAAAAAGTATTGTTTTCCCCAACGAATGCTGAAAAAGCTGTGGAGAGTGATAAAAGTCCCTATATTCAAAATAAACAGGAGAAAAATGTAGTTCCTTATATTTTATTGAGTATAGGGGCTTTTTTAACAGTTGGGTTTGTCATATTTTCTATTAGAAGAGGGAGAAGGCAAAAATGAAACAACATAAAAAAGTGACATTCGATTTTACGAATTATAACTACGGAACTTATGATTTGGCAGTACCAATACACATGTCAATGAAAGCATTGTTACCATTAGTATTGGAAAGTTTAGATATTCATTTGAGCGACATAAGCAACCAAATTAAAGTAATAACTAAAAATCAACTTTTAGTTGAAAATGATAGGCTGATAGATTATCAAATTACCGATGGAGACATATTAAAATTACTATAGGGTGGATAAATAAATGGCTAATAAAAAGACAAGTGAGTTAAAGGATTTAGAACCACTAGATCGTCAAACTAATGATGAAAAGCATGAAAGAAGAGACATGAGAGAAATACCTAAGACATCCATTAAGAAAGAACAAAGTCATCTAATGTATTTATTAGAGCAACATACATCGTACTTCCTTGATGCAGAGTTAACAGAACTACGTGATAACTATCAAGTGCATTACCATATTACAGAACATAATATTCCTTTTGAAAAAATTAAAAGTTTTTCAAAAAATGAAAAGCTGAGATATTTATTAAATATTGGAAAATTAGAAGAACTTAGAGCAACACGTTATACCTTTAATTTATCTCCAGACGAACTTTACTTTACAAAAGATGGACTTCCACTTATGAAGACAAGAGGATTAAAGAATATTGTAGAACCATTACCGTTGTCTGATGATGATTTTCTTTTACGATACAAGTCATTAATCATTACAGCTTTTAATCAAAAAGTGAATTTCGATGCGCTTGTTGAAGGAAATTTAGAACTACATAAAGGAACACCTTTTGAAAATAAAATTATACAATCTAAGAACTTGTCTGAACTTAAGCAATTTTTAACAGAACAATATAATAAGCAACAGTCAGATTATACACAGAACTTTTCATATGTCCGAAAACGAAAATACAATACTTTTAAATGGTTAGGAATAGCAATGAGTATTATTGGCGTGTTATTAATTGCTTGTTTAGCTTATCTGTATTTCTTTGTTATGAAGAATGAAGAACAAGTTGAAAAAGGATATCAATCTTATGTCAAAGCAGATTATACACAAGTACTTAATGACTACAAAGATTTAGATGGTAAAAATCTTGATAAAGAGGCACTCTATATCTATGCGAAAAGTTATATTGAAACAAACAAGCAGGGATTAGAAAAAGATAAAAAAGAGAACTTGCTTAATAGCGTTACACCAGATGCCAATAAAGATTACTTATTATATTGGATGCAATTGGGGCAAGGACATTTAGATGAAGCTTTAAATATTGCTACTTACCTAGATGATAACGATATTACAAAATTAGCTTTAATAAATAAATTAAATGAAATTAAAAATAATTCAGATTTATCTAATGATAAACGTTCTGAACAAACGAAAAAATATAACGACAAATTACAAGACATCTTAGATAAAGAAAAAGAAGTTAAAGATGAAGAAGCTAAAGAAAAAGAAGAAAAAGCTGAAGAAAAAGACAAAAAAGTAAAACAGCAAGAAGAGAATGAGAAGAAACAAAAAGAACAGGCAGCAAAAGATAAAAAGAAACGTCAAGAAGCAGAACGTAAAAAATAGTATAGGACTGAGTAACTAACTATGCATAGATTAATTATTGAATACCAGAATCAATTGAAAATGTTAAATTTAAGAAATCAAAAGACATATACCATTAGTGGAGATAAGTCAGCAGACATTACATTAGACAATTTTAATGATGTGATTCATTTAGAACAGAATGAACAAGGTACATGGCAAGCTAATCACTCTTCTATATTTAAAGGACAAGAAAGAAAGACGAATGATGGTAATGTGTCGTTATACCTATTTGATACTTCAAACATAGCATCCTTTGCTTACCCAAATACACGAGACGTGATAACCATAGGTCCTAATGATTATGATGATATTAAAATTGCTGAACTTTCGAATGTCATTATGATTAAAAATTATGCTGAAATTGGACAGACTGGATATGTTCAGTTTGTACATAATGATGATTCAAAATTATACATCAATTATGAACTTAGTAATGACAAATGGAGCAGAGCGTACATCGGGGATCATGTCTTTATCAATGGGATTTGGTTTGAAGTGCAGTCCGACGGTTTGAAAATGATGAGTCACGAAACGATGATTTCAGATTTAATCAGACTCAATCAAGATACACCAGATGCACAATCAGATGATTATAACGACTACCATCGTTCACCAAGAATCATTCATCGTGAACCTACTGAGACAATTAAAATTGAAAAACCGCCACAACCAATTCAAAAGAATAATACTGCGATATGGCGTTCCATCGTTCCGCCACTCGTAATGATTGCATTGACAGTAGTCATCTTTTTAGTCAGACCAATTGGTGTTTATATTATTATGATGATTGGTATGAGCATCGTAACGGTTATCTTTGGTATTACAACTTACTTCTCTGAGAAAAAGAAATATAAAGAAGAGGTCGAAAAGCGGGAGAAGGATTATAAAAAGTATCTTAGTGATAAGTCATCGGATATCAATAACGCGATAAAAGACCAACGATTTAGTTTGAACTTCCATTATCCAACATTATCTGAAATTAAAGATATTGTTGAAAATAAGGCACCTAGAATTTATGAGAAAACATCACACCATCATGACTTTCTACATTATAAATTAGGTATCGCTAATATTGAAAAATCTTTTAAAGTCGATTATCAAGAAGATGAATTTGTTCAAAGAAGAGATGAATTATTTGACGATGCGAAAGAACTTTATGAATTTTATCAAGAAGTTGAAAAAGCGCCATTAATTAATGATTTAACACATGGTCCAATTGCTTATATTGGTGCCAGACATTTGATTATTGAAGAGTTAGAGAAGATGACGCTTCAACTTGCCACTTTCCACAGTTATCATGATGTGGAAATGCTATATGTGATTAGAGAAGATGAACGTGACACCTTTAACTGGGCGCGTTGGTTACCTCATATGACATTGAGTGCTTTAAACATAAGAGGGTTCGTCTATAATCAGCGTACACGTGATCAAATTTTGACCTCTGTATACAGTATGATTAAAGAGCGTATTCAAACGGTAAGAGAAAAAAGTAAAAGTAATGAAAAAATCGTATTCACACCACATTTAGTATTTGTGATTACTGATATGTCACTCATTATCGATCACGTTATTTTAGAATATGTGAATCAAGATTTATCAGAATATGGTATTTCATTAGTATTTGTGGAAGACGTTATTGAAAGTTTGCCAGAACACGTGGAAACAATAATAGATATTAAATCTAGAACTGAAGGCGAACTTATTATGAAAGAAGAAGAATTAGTGCAATTGAAATTCACGCCGGAAAATATTGATGGTATTGATAAAGAATATATTGCACGTCGAATTGCTAATCTTAATCATATTGAACATATGAAGAACGCAATTCCTGATAGTATTACATTTTTACAAATGTATGATGTTAATGAAGTTCATGAATTAGATGTTGTTAATCGTTGGCAGCAGAATGAAACATATAAAACAATGGCAGTACCTTTAGGTGTAAGAGGTAAAGACGATGTATTATCACTTAACTTACATGAAAAAGCGCATGGCCCACATGGTTTAATTGCAGGTACAACAGGTTCTGGTAAATCAGAAATTATACAATCTTATATCTTGTCTCTTGCAGTGAACTTCCATCCACATGAAGTCGCATTCCTATTAATTGACTATAAAGGTGGGGGTATGGCGAATCTGTTCAAAGACCTAAAACATCTAGTAGGAACTATTACGAACTTAGACGGTGATGAAGCCATGCGAGCTTTAACATCTATAAAAGCAGAATTGCGTAAGCGTCAAAGATTATTTGGAGAACATGATGTCAACCACATCAATCAGTATCACAAGTTATTTAAAGAAGGTATAGCAACTGAACCTATGCCACATTTATATATTATTTCCGATGAGTTTGCTGAATTGAAATCAGAACAACCTGATTTTATGAAAGAACTCGTTTCAACAGCACGTATTGGTCGTTCTTTAGGTATTCATTTAATCTTAGCGACACAAAAACCATCTGGTGTGGTTGATGACCAAATATGGTCTAACTCTAAATTCAAACTTGCTTTGAAAGTACAAGATAGACAGGACAGTAACGAAATTTTAAAAACACCTGATGCAGCTGATATCACATTACCAGGACGTGCGTACTTACAAGTCGGTAATAATGAAATTTATGAATTATTCCAGTCTGCTTGGAGTGGTGCGACGTACGATATCGAAGGTGAATCTTTAGATAAAGAAGATAAAACAATCTATATGATTAATGATTATGGTCAATTACAACCTATCAACAAAGACTTAAGTGGATTAGACGATGAAGAACCAACTGAAACTCAAACAGAACTCGAAGCAGTGATTGATCATATTGAGGATATTACAGAGCGTTTAAATATACCGGATATTAAACGACCTTGGTTACCACCATTACCTGAGATAGTATATCAATCAGAATTAATTGAAACAGATTTCAACAAATTATGGACAGATCAACCTAAAGAAGTCGAATTAACTTTAGGGTTGAAAGATGTGCCAGAAGATCAATATCAAGGACCGATGACATTGAAGTTAAAACAAGCAGGTCATATTGCATTGATTGGTAGCCCTGGATATGGACGGACGAACTTCCTGCACAATGTTATCTTTGATGTGGCACGTCACTATCGACCAGATCAAGCACATATGTATTTATTCGATTTTGGTACAAACGGTTTAATGCCTGTCAGTGATGTTCCACACGTCGCAGATTATTTCACAGTGGATCAAGAGGATAAAATTGCTAAAGCCATTAAACAAATCCATCAGATTATCGCAGAACGTAAAAAATTATTAAGTCAAGAACGTGTGATTAACATTGATCAATATAATAAAGAAACAGGAAAAACAGTGCCCAACGTCTTTATCATCATTGATAACTATGACACAGTGAAAGAATCACCTTTCGTCGAAGACTATGAAGAAATGATGGCTAAAGTGACAAGAGAAGGTCTAGCATTAGGTGTTTACATTATCTTGACTGGTTCTAGATCAAGCGCCGTTAAATCATCTATATTTACTAATATTAAGACGCGTATTGCACTATACTTATTTGAAAATAATGAACTAACAAACATTATTGGCTCATATAAAAAAGGTGTTAAAGATATTAAAGGACGTGCAGCCATCAACGATGACAACTTCACACAATTCCAAATTGCACAACCATTTGAAGTAAAAGAAGGGCAAACCTACAATAGCTGCATCAAAGATGAAATCGCACAAATGAACGAACATTACGTAGGCGAATATCCTGCACACATTCCGATGATGCCAGACACTATTATATATGAAGATTACAGAGACTCCTTAGACTTTGAAACGATGATTAACAATAAAGTATTACCTATTGGCCTAGATTATGAAAAAGTTGAAGTGCAAACTATTGATTTAACTGAGCCTGCAATGTTGTCTTCTGAAAATCCAAGAGAAATAGAAAATATAGCTAAAATAATGCTAAAAGAAATAGAGACAATTAAACAAAATTATGCTGTATGTATTTCAGACCCTAGTGGAGAGTTCTCAAATTATAGTCATTTGGCAGATAACTACGCTTCAGAGAAAGAGGATATTAAAGCAGTATACCAATTAATGAAAGAGGATTTATCACAAAGGGAAGATGAAGGTAAGTTTGAAAAAGATTCCTTATACATTATAAATGATGCAAAATCTTTTATTAATTATACGTTCATAGATGAAGAGACTATGAAAAAATTGCTGACAAGAGGACCAGCACTTGGATTCAATATTATTTTTGTTGGAATGCATAAAGAATTAATAGACGCATATGATAAACAATTAGATATCGCTAGAAAGATTATTAACCAATTTTCAATGGGTATAAGAATCACAGATCAACAATTTTTCAAATTTAGTTTTATTCACAGAGAGCCTGTAATGAAAGAAAATGAATCTTACATTGTTAAAAATCAAACATATCAAAGAATGCGTTGGTTTAAATAAAGGAGAGTGACTTATGGAATTTGGTGATATTGAGTCTATTGTAAAATCAAAATTCAAAGACATAAAAAAGCATGCCGAAGAAATAGCAAGTGAGATTGCAGAGCGAACTGTATATTTACGCAAAGCAAATAAATACAATAAATTAGCAAATAATCTTGAAGCATGTGTCAAAGCTGTTGATGCAAATTTAGATGCTATGAATTCAGCAAAATCAAGCTCTACAAAAGACAGAGTCTCAATAAAAAATAAAGCTCCTAATACATTATATATAGAAAAACGTGATCAGATGAAAAAACAATTAGAAATACTAACGGATAGTACAAAAGACAATAAAGATAATTTGAAAAAAGCTAAAGAAAAAGCTGAAGAGAAGGCTAAAGAATATTACAACAAAGCTTTTCACTAATATGATGAGAGGTGTATTAAATGGGAAGTATTAATGGTATAAAAGCTGATGCTGATAAAGTTGAACAAGCAAAAAAATTAGCAAAACAAGTAGTTGATGATTTAGAAGATTGTCAAAAGAAAACACAGGCCTTAGCTGAATATATAGGTGGCAGTGATTGGGATGGTGAATTTGCTAATAAAGTAAAAGATGTATTACAAATTATTGCAGAATTTCAAAACAAATTAAATAAACCATTGAGTGATCATCAAACAGCTTTGGAGAATTTAAGTGAAAATCTAGATAAATATGACACATTAGCAATTAAAGAGGCCTTGGAAAAGGTGGAAATATGATGACTGAATATAATAGAATAGATTACTTTTCTTATGAAGAATTGTCATTGTTAGGTGGTACTGACTTACCGTTAATCAATTTTGAAATGTTTCAGCCCTCAGACTTTAAAGAAGCAAAAGATAGCCTTGAAGAGAAATTATTGATAACTAAGGATGGAGAATTAACTGACACAGGCTTTAAAATAGCTACATTAGTCAGGGAATATATAAGTGCAATTGTCAATATACGTATAAATGATATGTATTTCGCACCTTTTTCATTAGAGGAAAATGAATTTATTCTAATTAGCCGTTTTAAAAACAATGGATTCCAAATCAGGATTATAGCTAACGATATTGCATGGTGGTCCATAATTGATCAATATCCAATTTTGATGAGAGAAGAATCTTCTGATGATTGGGACTTTAGAAGCGTCGATGATGAAACATTAGCATACTTAAATAATCAAAGTATCGATACTATTAATCGACTATTAGAAATAGAAATTTACAATCATGAAACTACACAAAAACATTATATTTACAACATTTATGAACAAAATGAAATGTTATTTATTAGATATCCACTTAAGGAACAAATATTTAATGTACATGTAGGAGTTATCAATACATTTATTCTGGAGTTATTTGGTTTAGATAAAGATTCATTACAAACTAATGTAGGGGGAGTGAATTAAATGGCTGATAAAATAAGTGTTAAGGCTGAGACAATAGCACATGTTGTTAAAGAAATAGAAAATATAAATCAAAAATATGAGGAGATGTCTAAGACATTTGATAAAATAGCTAGTTTAAATTATTACTCAAGTAATAAGTCAGCTGATGCAATGAGTGCTTATGAAGATTGTTCAGCTGTTATAAAATCATTAGAAGGTCCATTAAGTACACTAGGTGGTGCTATAATGAATTCTGCACAAAAATTCTTTGAAGCAGATGATCATTGGGGTTCAGAATTTGCAAAACTTTACTATAATATAGAAGGATAGGTGAGTGCTTTGTCTAAAGATATACATTATAAAACCAATGATTATAATCAAGAATCATCCACTATCCAATCCATCAATAATATTTTAAAAGGTAAAGATTTCAAAGATGTAGATAAAATAATGGAAGATGCTCAAGATGATATCAATAGTTTAGACGAAGATGGTGTCATTTCCCTCACGCATGCGCCTGTTGGCCATAAAGGAGCTAAACTGATGGGGTATTATCAAGATGAGTTGTATGAGTACGCCAAAAATCTTGATGCTAAAATGAAAGAAATTATAGATACACCCTTTGTTGACGATCTAGAAAAGGCTATTGACGGTGTGTCCAATGTCAAATTAAAAAATATTCTTATCAAAAATGGTGGAGGAAAGGGAAATGATACCTATGGTGCTTCTGGTAAAATAGCAAAAGAAGGTGCAAAAAAAGGAGATAGCGATGTTTATAGTATTGATGAAATATTAAAATCAGACAAGTCATTTCAAAAAGTGATTGATCAAAACTATGAGCGGATGCATAAAGAAAATAAAGAGTTAAAGAAAAGTGATTTTGAAACTTATGTTACAAAAGGTAGTTCGTTTGATTATGTTACAAACAAAGAGAAAGCTAAAATAAAAGAACAACAAAAAACAGAAACTGCAGTAGATATAGCCGCAACAGTGGGTATTGTAGCATTGACTATTGTTAATCCAGTGGCAGGTGCCGTAGCAGCAGGTGCTTATACAGCTTATTCCGTAGCTAACGCTGCTACTGGAAAAAATGTAATCACTGGCAGAAAAATGTCGAAAAATGAACGCTTAATGGAAGGTTTGTTAGCCATTCCTTTACCAGGAGCTTCTTTCTTGAAAAGTACAGGTAAAAGCATGTCCAAATTAGCATTCACTGGTTCTAAAAACCTCGCAGTGAAAACAGGCATGCATGAAGGTATGCAAAATATGGCAAGTCGTATGACGCCTAAAATGACAGCAATGAAAGATAGTGTTCTCAACCAGTCTAAGAACTTTACACAGAACAATCGAGTCGGCCAAATGTTGAGTAATATGAGAGGCCAAGCGTCTAATACAGTACAACAAGGTAAGCAATGGATAGGCCATCAAGCCCAACAAGTGAAACAAGCGACGAATCATATATTAGAAA
>NZ_KV811730.1:91325-99000 GCF_001813195.1 Staphylococcus sp. HMSC065D05 | reverse complement strand
AGCGACGAATCATATATTAGAAAAGGAAATACCATTTACACAACCTAGAGTTGCGGTTGCAGGCGTAGGTAGTGTTCAAGCAGGTAAAGGTGTTACACTTAGAGAAGCAGGCCAAAGTATTCAACGTACCTTCTCATCAAATCATCAAGTGACACACACACCAAAAGATAGTATGGTAAAGAGTGAAGGTAAACATGTAAGTAGCAGTCAAAGTCATGGTTCCAATTCTGTTCATTATCAAGAAGACCCAAATCTTACAAAGGTTGAATATGGTGACCATTATGAACGCAGATTTATGAAGCCTAAGAAATTGAAGGCCAACATCGAATATACAACACCGCATGGACATGTATATCGCACGGATCACAAAGGCCGCATTAAAGAAGTATATGCAGATGACCTATCACTTCATGATGGCGGACGTAATACATATGCGCAACGAACAGTTGGAAGAGAAGATCGTTTGCCAGATGATGACGGCGGTCATTTAATTGCGCGCGCATTCGGAGGTTCTAAAGATATAGACAATCTCGTACCCCAAAGTAAATACATCAACCGCTCATTTAAAGAGAACGGAGAATGGTATAACATGGAGAAAGAATGGCGGGAAGCTATTGAATCAGAAGATCAAGTAAAAAATATTAAAATTGAAGTGCAATATAGGGGTGACAGTCAAAGACCTACAGAATTTCAAGTTGAATATGAAATCAATAATAGACAATATGAAAAACGTATTCCAAATATTTAGGAGTGAGAAAAATGGAATTTGAAAAGAAATTAAATGAAATGTATCAAGAAATAGCGAATAAAATCAGTGATATGATTCCTGTAGAGTGGGATGAGGTATATACAAAGGCATATATAAAAGAAGAAAGCAAAGAAGTTTTTTTCTACTATACTCTACCTGGGAGTGAAGAATTACATTATTATACTGCTATTCCTAAAGAACATAATGTTTCAAAAAAAATATTTAAAGAATTATTGGACGAGCTTTACGAAAATTTTGAAAGACTCAAGAAGTTATTTATAGAAAATAATCAAGAACCATGGACATCATGTGAATTTGATTTCACTAAAGAAGGTAAATTAAACGTGTCCTTTGATTATATTGATTGGAAAAATTCAGAATTTGGACCGTTAGCTAGAGAATATTATTATGAATATAAAAAATTCGGTATTCTACCAGAAAAAGAATATGCGATAAATAAAGTGAAAAAAGTAGAACAGTTCATTAAAGAGCAAGAAGAAAAGTAAAATAAATTGAAGAAAAACTAAGCAATGTAAAAGTTGCTTAGTTTTCTTTTGATTACAACGAATAGTAAATTTTAATTTTACTACTATATACATATAAAATATTTTAGAGAGAAAGCCAACATCGAATATACAACACCACATGGACATGTGTATCGCATGGATCACAAAGGTTGAAGAAGCATATGTGGATGACCTCCCCTCCCTTAAGATTTTGGATATTTAATTATGAGATTATTCAGAGGCTCTAAAAATTTAGGAAATCTCGTAAAAATATATAATTATGCTTACTACTCCCACTAAATTTCACTTGTTTTTCTGCATTTTTAATTTTGCATGGACTTTTTTATCAAAAGGAAGCCTTAAAGTAGCAGGGGGAGATGTTAAAGCGAAAGTTAAATTAGGTGAAAGAAAAGCTACAATTGAGTTTCGGAGTGCAAAAGTTGGAGTAGAAATAAAATTTAAAAATTTATAAACTTCAACAATCAGTAGAAATTAAAGCCAAAATAGCAGACTTAAATGATAAAATAAAAAGAGCAACACGAGTTAAGATTAAATTAACTAAGTTAAAAAAGAATGTTAAAGAGCACAAATCAGATGCTAAAAATTTATTTAAAGAATATCTTATTGGAAAGGGAGAATAATTCGAAATGGCAAATGAAAAGTGAGAATGAACTTATAGTAGGTTCGATGTCATATTGTATAAAAAATATTGACGAGAATATTGATCGACTAATTGATAAAATTACTGAGATGCAAAATGAAGTTAATTCATTAGGTAGTATATTGTCTATACTAGATAATGTAATCAGTTCAATAGCCTCAGCTATTGAAAAAATAACCAATTAAAGGAGAAGAAATGGAAAATATAAAGAAAGTCAATAAGATATTTTTATCATTTGAAGTCATTCCTTTTATAATGTCAGTTTTACTGATTTTTTCACCGATGATAGCGGATATAATGAATAACCGTTTGCAGTATGGTAGAGATTTTATGGATAGAGTCGCTTTATATTCTTATGTTTCAATTATGAGTGTATATGTAATTACCATACTGTTAGAAATTGTTTTTTATTTTAAATTACTTAAAAATTATCAATACGATCAAACAAATGTGGAATTAGCTAATAGAGTTAAAGTAACAAAAGTATTGTCAATTTTATATATGATTCCAGGATTATATGCGATTCCGTTCTATTTTAGATTTTTACATGTTCGCTCATTTAGAAAAAATAAAAAGTCAGGACAACCTGCTTATCACTTTTGGGATGCCTTTATAAGGCCTGATAGAAAACCTTTTGAGTTGAAAGACTTTTTTATTAAAAATAGATAATAAGGAGAAACTGATGAAAAAGTTATGTATAGGTGTGTTGATTATAATGATGAGTATCATCAATAGTAGTTGCAGTCACGACCAGAAAGAAAATAAATATCAAAGTCAAATTGATAAAGTAATGGAAATACAGCAAGAAACACATAAAGAGATGGTTAAGAAAAGTGATCAAGTTGCGCCTAAATTTAATAAAGATAAAGTTAATACTTATGTTTTTGAGGATGGTAAATTGATTGTGGTAAGTTATAAGCTATTTAAAGATAAAGATCAATTATTCTATGCAACATATGAATTTAAGGATGACAAAATTTATTATAAGAGAGATATTGATCCCAAAACGTATGTGAAGAACCATCATCCAGATTATAAGAATATCAAAGTAAAATAATTTAAAGGAGTCGGGAAATAAATGGAAAAATTAATTAAAGTGACGTCTTTAATTGGCGTTATCATACAAAGCTTTTTAACACTATTGTTTTTATTATTTTTAATTTTATCAGCAACAGGAATTATACAACCGGATTTAACCACAACAGTAAATGGAAAGGAAACTGTACAAAGTCCAGAAACAGCTCAGGCAACATTTGTTACGGTGTTTGCAATTTTCTTTGTCGTTTCTTTAGTTGCAGATTTATTAGGTATTTTTGCTATGAAAAAGTTATTTGTCAATAATAAAATGAGCGGTATTTTGCATATTGTTGGAGCTGTTATCAGTGCTAATTTATTAACATTTATAGCTTGGTTAATCAGTGGTATTTCTATATTAAGATATAACAAAACGGAGAAAGAGGTCTCGTAGTATGAAATATACTTGGTGGATACTTTTAATAGTTGCAGGCGTTTTAAGTTTAATAAGTGTTTATGGATTTATTCTGAGTGTAGGCAGCTTTGGAATGATAGCATTGAATATCATGTGGTTATTTGTTTATACACCACATAAAAATTCAAAAGCACTTGAATCTGTATCAAAACCAACGATAAATTTATCAATTATCGGAACATACGCTGTCATAGTATTGATGTCCTTTCTGTTTTATTTTGTAATGAAAGCTGATTTTATGGAAATAGGCATAAAATTATATGGAGAAACTTTTAATGTGTTTGGATTACCATTATTTATCATTGGCATTATTTTATTTACTATTGGTACATGGTTTGTATATCAAATACAACAATCACGATTAAAACAATAAAACGAATAGAATATATTTTAGGACGGTTTAATGAGAACGCCGTCCTATTTGTTTATACATATATGTATAAGAAAGCGATACGAAATAAAGGGGTAATTAAATTGGAAGAATCATTAAAGAAATTAAGAAAACCAAGTGTTCAAGTGATGAATGTACTTTCATTATTAATGATTTTAGCGGGGGTAGTGCAATATTTTTATAGCTTAACAATTGAAAGAACACCTTTTTACTTAATCATTACTACATTGATAGAAATAATTATCATCTTTTTTGGATTTATACAACTTTTTGAAAAGAAAGATAACATTGAACTAAAGACAGCCAGAAGATATTTGATTATTGGTTGTTTGACTGGTTACTCGACTTATTTATCACTTTATAATCTTTACTTTTTTATGGCAGAAGAACATCATATTCATTTAACTACTTTTTGGATTGTTGGCTTTCTATTTCTATTAATATGTGCAAGTGCGCATATTTGTAAACTATTATTAATGGCAGATAAACTTCCATGGCTAAAAGGTAATAAATATGTTTGGATTATGGTGTTAAGTGTTATAGCATCAACAATTTATGTTCAAAAAATTGTTGAATATATATTAATTCCAAATGTTGCAGAGTCACATTTTGTAATTATAGTTAGTATGATAATGATATTTGTTGCTAACTCATTAGCAACTCAATATTTCTTGCTTTATGGAGAAGTCTATATGACAATAAAAAATATAAATAAGCAGGAGAGTAGATAATGGAATTAGACGTATTGATAATGCCTAATATAGCTAAAATGGAATTTTCTATTTATCCAGATTATTGGAAAGATGAAATGAAAAGAATTCTTTATTTTGAATAATATTTATACAGAGATGATTTGCTAGCTGTTGGATTTAATTTGGCCTCTGAAAAGTCCATGCAAAGAAAAATAGTGGGTTCTGGCGTTGATCTTGGTGCAATGGCAGCTACTACTGGGGCATCGACTGCCATAGGGGCAAGTATTGGTGGACCAATAGGAGCATGGATAGGGCTAATATCCGGGATAGGTATCTCTCTTTTATCAGAGCAAACATTAATTGGTGGTAAGTCTGTAACGGATATAGCTAAAGACAAAGCGAACGAAAAAGTAACGGCAATTAGAAATTCAGATACGTGGAAAAATACAAAAAAAGCAACTAGTAATGCTGTTAATGATGTAAAGCATTTTGGTGCATCAGTAAGTTCATTATTTTCATAAAGGTGGCTAAATAAATTGGAAGAATCATTAAATCGTTTAAGAAAACCAGCAATACAAGTTATTAATGTATTATCATTGATTTGTATATTTTTTTCTTATTTGCAATATCATTTTGATCTCACATTAGAAAAAACACCTAAATATCTAATAGTTACAACAATTTTTGCGATTATAATTAATTTTATGGGTTTATTACAATTGTTTGAAAGGAAAATGAAAAATCCGTTAAAAAAAGCTAAAAGGTATTTAATAGTAGATTTTATAGGTCTCTATACTTCATATTTAACTTTTTATAATTTATATTTCTTTGTGGCAGCTGAACACCATTATTATTTAAATGTATATTGGTATATTGGTTTTTTCACATTATTTATTTGTAGTACTATGCACATATTGAGTACGTTATTATTAGGACCCGCTCCTAAATGGTTAAAAATTGATAAAACCCTACTTATAATTTTTCTTAAAATAATAGCTTCACTCATTTATGTTCAAAAAATTGTGGAATATATTATAGTTCCTAATATAGCGGAAAATCATTTTATATTTATAATTTCTATAGGGATTATATTTGGGTGTAATTTTTTAGTTACTCAAAATTATATATTATATGGAAGAATACTTACTGAAGTTAATCAACTAAAGACGAATGATACGATGGTTAAAGAGTAATATAAGGGAGATGAAAGGTAATGGAATTAGACGTATTAATAATGCCTCATATAGCGAAAATGGAATTTTCTATTCATCCAGATTATTGGAAAGATGAGATGAAAAGAATTAAAGAGTTCTTTGTGTCGAATGATATATATACAATGGGACCTACTATTTTCAATAAAGAAATTGTGGGTATGGGTGAAGTTAATTTTATAACATATATACCACTCAATGATGAAATTGAAGACATACCTGAATTAAATATTAAGTATCAACCTACGCTGGAAGTTTATCCAACAATTTCTCATAAATGTTTTGATGAAGATGACTTTGAAGTTGTATATGAAGGTATTCAGACGTTTGCTTCTGAAAATGATATAACTCTCTCAGATAAGCCTTTCTATCATGTTATGTCTAATTACTTTGGAGGAGAGATTTATGAAATTCATGCTGAAATTAACATTGATGAGGTTGAATTAGATGAATAAAATGAATTTTTCAGAAATGATGTACCGAAATGTAGTATATAAAGAATACGTTGATTACAGTATTAACCAACTCGATGAATGTGTAATTGATTTTTATAATTTAATAAATGCTTTTGATTTAGAGAAGATAGGCCCACTAATTATGGTGTATACACAGGTGATGAAAGGTAATAGGGTTAATGTGAAACTGATGACACCTGTCGATAAGTCATTTGTTCCTAATAAACATTTAAACTTTATGACATATCTATATATTGATCAAATGTTGCATGGAAGATTAGTAAGTGATGATTATTCTAATGAAGAACCTAAATTATTATATGAAATTGAAGAATTTGCAAGAAATAATAATATGCGAAGAATCTCACCATATTATCATATAATAAATGAGATAGATGAAATGACTTGGGTCGATGTAAAAGTTAAGGTATTGGAGGTGTCCAATACATAATGGATATTCTACTTGTCATAATCGTGTTTGGTTTGTTTTATCTAGTGCATTTTACATCTGTAATGCATTCGGACGATTTCAAAGTATTGCCAATAATAACATATATTATAGCGCTCATTTTATATTTAATACCTGTGATTCTTATAAAAGAAGAAAGTGTCAATCAGTTTGAAAATTTGATGCTCATATTAAATATAGGTGTGTTGTTATATGGAATTATGGGTGTAAGAGGATTATGGTCTAGACCCTTAAAAATAAAGATTCAAGAGTTAACTAAGGAACCCGATAAAATGATTACACAACAAAAGTATAACAAAATTGAAAGTTTGAAAATTAATTTAGAAATAGCTAAATATAAAGGTATCATATCGCTACTGATGTCGCTTATATTTATAATCACGATGTCAATCAAAGCATCATCGCAGTATAAAGAAGATTTTGCATTTGGAAACCTTCTCATACTATTTATTTCTATCGCAATATTTGTTACTTACATAATCATAGATGTTATTTTAAGAATAATAAAAGGAAGATGGAGACTCATTTCTATAAGACCGTTATTGATGTCAATATGGCTATTTATTTTCATAGTGATATTAATAATACAAAGATAGGGGGAATACAATGAAGAAAATATTAGTTACATTAATTGTAATGAGTTGTTTTTTAATTGGTTGTAGTCATAGCTCAAATGATGATTTACCGAAATCAGTGAAAGAGAATGTAGATGAACAAGTTAAATTAGCTAAACAGCAAGGTAATAAATATACAATTAAAGAAGATACTGTCAAATATGATAAAGAAAGTAAAACTTTGAAAATGAAAATTGACTGGAAACTAAACATTGATTTGCCTGATAGGATTGGCGAAGGTTCTACATATAAATTTGCACATAATGATTTAATTCAAAAAGTTGAATATAAATATGATTATAAAGGAAAAGAACAAAAGCATTTAATGAAGAAAAATAATGAAGATGAGTTTGAATTTGTTAAATAGTGTAGTGTATTAACATATATATTAGAAGTTTTGAGAGAATATAGAATATCAAGAGTTAGATTTACAAGTCTC
>NZ_KV811730.1:88039-91225 GCF_001813195.1 Staphylococcus sp. HMSC065D05 | reverse complement strand
TACATATTGTTAGTGATATTAAAGCAGACAGTTTGTCAATGAACCCTATATTTATTTTTGTTGGAATGATTATTATAGTTATCTGGCTAATAATGGACTTGTATAGAAAGAAAAAATATGGCATTTTTTTATTTAAATCATTAATTCCTATTGTAGTGACAGTATGGATCATAATATCGTCTGTATTATTGTATTAACTATAGTAACGTCTTATTCGCGATTGGGAGTGTATTTTATAGTGTTAAGGATAAAAAATATGATGAAGTTAAAGTCGCTAAATTACTATAAATTTCAATAATTGTAGCAGCTATTATCCTTTTTCTAAATTTATTAACTTTATTTGGATTAAGATAAGTCTTGTAACAATAAAAAATAACACATAAAGATGGAGTAGATGGATGTAGAAGTATTCATTTACTCCATTTTTTGTTATAAATTTTCAAAAATCTTTCAGTAAAAAAAAGTATCCAAGTATAGAAAGCTGAGTCATACCTAAAACGACATACGGTGTTCACAACTAGTTTAAAAACTTTATACAGAACAATCGAGAAGCGAATCGGTCAAATGTTAAGTAATAAAAAAGGACAAGCATCTATTGAGTACAACAAGGTAAGCGATGGGTAGATTATAAAGCCCACCAAGTGAAACAAGCGACGAATCATATATTAGAAAAGGAAATACCACTTACACAACCTAAAGTCGCGATTGCAGGGGCAGGTAGTGCCCAAGTAGGCAAAGGTGTGACACTCAGAGAAGCAAGCCAAAATATTCAACGTACATTCACACCCAATCATCAAGTCACACACCAAAAGATAGTATGGTAAAGAGTGAAAGCAATCAAATAAAAGCTAGTGTAAATAAATCTAAAAATTATAGTAAAGAAAAACCAAAAAATTCTCCAAATCCAAATAAGTGGCTAAAAAAGGGTGGGAAAATTAAGGTATATGAGAATGGAACATGGATTTATACCAAAAAGGATGGTATTAAAGTTGCATTTAGAAATGGTTATCCAGATTTTAAAGGAGCAGGGCTTGTAGAACAAGAAGTGGATATTAATAGTTTTGATAGCTATTACACCGATTTTAAAAAAGCAGATAAACTTGCGGAACGAAAGAAAAGGATCGAAAATACTTGGCACTATCATGAAGATTGAAAGACAATGCAAGAAGTAAATAAAAAAATTCATCGAGAATTCACCCATAGAGGTGGTACGTCACTAAAAAGAAAAAATTAAAATATTAGAAGGTGAAGTTAATGGAATTTAAAAAATTTGGTGAAATGTCTAAAGAAAAAATTAAATGGTTAGAACAGAAATATAGGGTTACTTTTCCAAACGATTATAAGCAATTTTTGTTAGGAAATAATGGTGGCTTTTTTAATATCGAAAACATGAACAAAGTACCAGTAGATGAATTAAATGATAATATATATATGGAAGTGTTATATGGATGTGATACACCTTATGATGTTACGAACATCGAATATTGGATGGATGAATATGAATCGGAATTAATTGAAGAATCAATTATAATAGGTAATGATTTGTCACAAGGATTTTTAGTATTGATTTTATTAGAAGGATATGAAGGAGTATATTTCTGGGATGATGGACATAATTTCGAGTCATCAACTGATGAAGAAAATACTTATTTTATAGCTGAGACATTCACAAACTTCTTGAAAAAAATACAATATGAATAATATAGATTATATGAGAATATAGTGGGAAATACAAATAGAATTATTGTTATATGTAAAATAAACATAAAGGAACATTAATATACAATAGATAATATTTAAGAGTGAAAGATAAGGTTCTCTGTCAAATAGAACTGGTCGGGTTAATTAATAGAAGTTAGGTGAAAATTACTTAACTTCTTTTTTGCATCGTATAAAGATTGCTAATTATCAAGAAGATTCAAATCTTACAAAGGTTGCATATAGTGCCCATTATGAAAGTGGATTTATGAAGCTTAAGAAATTGAAGGCTAATATCGAATATACAACACCACATGGACATGTGAATCGTATGGATCACAAAGGCCGCATTAAAGAAGTATATGCGGATGACCTATCACTCCATGATGGTGGACGTAATTCATATGCGCAACGAACAGTAGGAAGAGAAGACCGATTACCAGATGATGACGGTGGTCATTTAATTGCGCGCGCATTCGGAGGTTCTAAAGATATAGATAATCTCGTCTCACAAAGTAAATACATCAACCGTCCATTTAAAGAGAATGGAGGTTGGTATAACATGGAACAAGATTGGCAAAAAGCTATAAAAGGAGGAAAAACAATTAAAAATATTAAAATTGAGGTGAAATATAAAGGCGAAAATCAAAGACCAACACAGTTTCAAGTTGAATATGAAATAGATAATAAGCAATTTGAAAGACGAATTATGAATATTTAGGAGTGAGAAAATGGAATTTGAAGAAAAATTAAATGAAATGTATCAAGAAATAGCGAATCATATCAATGGAATGATACCGATAGAATGGGAGCAGGTATATACAATCGCTTATATTAACGATGAAGGCGGAGAAGTATCTTTTAATTATACTATACCTGGTAAAGATGACTTACATTACTATACTGCTATTCCTGAAGATTGTAATGTTTCAGAAAAGACATTTAGTGAGTTATCTTTTACTCTTTATAAATTATTTAAAAGACTCAGAGAGCTATTTATAGAAAATAATCAAGAACCATGGACATCATGTGAATTTGATTTTAATAATGAAGGTAAATTAAATGTGTCATTTGATTATATCGATTGGAAAAACTCAGGTTTTGGTCAAATTTCTAGGGATTATTATTATGAATATAAAAAATTCGGCATTATACCTGAATTAGATTATGCCAAAAAAGAAATCAAAGACATTGAACAATTTATTAAAGAACAAGAAGAAGAGTAAAATAAATTGAAGAAAGACTAAGCAATGTAAAAGTTGCTTAGTTTTTTTGATTACTAATGAATAGTAAATTTTAATTTTACTGCTGAATAAATACATATAAAACACTTTAGAGAGAGTTCAACATCGAATATACAACACCACATGGACATGTGTATCGTACGGATCACAAAGGCCGCATTAAAGAAGTATATGTGGATGACCTATTACTTCTAGATGGCGGACGTAATTCATATGCGCAACGAACAGTTGGAAGAGAAGATCG
>NZ_KV811730.1:0-87939 GCF_001813195.1 Staphylococcus sp. HMSC065D05 | reverse complement strand
GTAAATACATCAACCGCTCATTTAAAGAGAACGGTCAATGGTATAAGATGGAGAAAGAATGGCAAAAATCAATTAAAAAGGGCAGAAAAGTAAAAAACATTAAGATTGAAGTTGAATATAAAGGTGGAAGTCAAAGACCAAGTGGTTTTTCAGTTGATTATGAAATAAATGGATATAATCAAACTAGATACATTAAGAATATATAGGATGAATAGAAAATGATTTTTGAAGAACAAGTAAGTAAGCTTTATAATGAAATCGCTAATGATGTCAGTGACATGATACCTGATAAATGGGAAAATATTTATTTAAAAGCATATGTAAATGATGAAAGTAGTGAAGTGTTTTTCTTTTACACTAAGAATAATGAGAATGAATTATATTATAGTGGAGATATCCCAAAGCTATATAATGTGTCTCCAGTTATATACAAAGATTTATTGATAGAGGTTCATGAAAAATTTATAAAATTAAGAGATGTCTTTAAAAAAGAAAATCAAGAACCATGGACATCATGTGAATTTGATTTTAGTAATGAAGGGAAATTGAATGTATCATTTGGATATATAGATTGGAAAAACTCAGATTTTGGACAATATGACCGGTTTAATTATTATAGATATAAAAAATTTGGTGTTCTACCTGAATTAGATTATACGAAAGAAGAAATTAAAGAAATAGACCAATACATTAAAGAACAAGAAGAAGAGTAAAATGAAGTGAAGAACGACTAAGCAATGTTAAAGTTGCTTAGTTTTCTTTTGATTACAGCGAATAGCAAATTTTACTACTAAATACATATAAAATATTTTAGAGAGAAAGCCAATATAGTATATACAAATACCGCATGAACAAGTGGATTGAACGTATCACAAAGGCCGGATTAAAGAAGTACATGCAGAATACCTAACACCTCATCAGATAGGACGTAATATATATGTGCAACGAACAGTAGGAAGAAAAGAACGATTGCCAGATGATGACAGCTATCATTTAATTACTCAAACATTCGGAGGTTCTATATACTTTAACAGTCGGTTGCTATAAAGAAGTGTATTAATCGTATATTAATGGGAAGAGGAATATAAAAAAAGGAGATTGTATTTTCTCTCTTTCTTGCTTTATTTTTAAAATATCATAATAGGTGATTATCATTTATTTTGGGAGGCATTGAAGAAACGTTTATAAAACCAAAACAATATCGTAATTCTATAAACTGTTAGCCTTGTTAAATTAACCTCTTTCGCAATTTTACTAATTGCTTGGCTTTCTTCTAACATTTCTACAACACGATGATAAATAATATATTTTTGAGGATCTTTACAATTCGGCGAATAAAGTAATGAACGGCCTTTATATAGCCCTTTGTCTTTCGCGACTTTAATACATTGTGCTTGTCAACGTTTACTTCATTTCGTTCTTGTTCTGAAACCATTGCTCATATATGAATGAGTAGATTTTTCATGAATTTATCTAATAATGAATTGCTAATCTCATCATTCATCATAGGTATGCTAGTAATCATTAATTAAACTTATTTGTCTTTTAAATAATTAACTGTCTTGATCACTTCATCGTAATTAAGGCCTAAACGATCAAATGACTACACTACAACCTCATCTTCCACCCTCACAAAACTAAGAAATTATTGAAATAACAATCTATTTTTAATAGATTCCCCAGACTGTTTTTCTGTAAATGTTTTTCGCACCAAACGTTTTTAAATTATCCAGTTGTCTTTTTAAATTTTGATCCATGGATAATACCCTCGCATAGCCAACATTTATTTTCATACCATAATTAATATTACACCCAAATCATACGTTTGAGTCATTATAAATTCAACAACTATATCAGTATGATTAGGGTTTACTTAAATCAGTCACTTAACATATCTTTATATTCTTCTTCTGTATAAAATTTGATAGCTAATTGTTCTAAGCCTTTTAACTGAAAAAATTCATTATATAATCCGTTTATTTTGATTTTATTTCCTTTCAGTTTATATGCTAAAATTCTATATTCTTTTTGATTGGCATATTTATTAGATTTACAAAAACTAACTTTAACAATATCTTCAAATGTCAGTTCTTCCTTATTTTCTATTTTATAAAATAGTGGATGTTTCTCATTGAAGTATTCAACAATATCCCCTTTAAAAAATATATCATTTTCTGAAAAGTATTTAAGTAACCTATTTTTAAAGTGCTCAAAATCAATAGTTATATAAATATTTCTATTATCAAGTATACCATTTATTTCATTTATGAATTTCTGCGACAGCCTATAAATACCATCATACATCTTCACTAAATCGCTTTCTCTTATTATAGAAAAGCAACAAATTTTAAAATCTTTATTTATATTCGGAGTATTTTTGAATATGACTTCTTTTAGATTTACCTTATTAATTTGGACATATGGATCATCTAAATGTTGGAAATACATTTCTATTGAATCTTCTGAACTATTTATATTCACCCACTTATCAGAAATAACTCCTTCAAGTTCATCTCCTATATCTTCATGTTCAATTTTTTGAAAAGTTTTAAGACTATTAAAATATAAATAATCATTTTCAAAATCTTTGCTATATTTAGGTGATATAAATTTTAAAACACCTATAATTCTGTTTTCACCTTCTATTATATTCAAATTGAAATCACATCCATTATGTTTATTTGTCTTTCTTACGTTAGATTGTATAGTTTTGCATTCCTATCCACTATGATGTTATAATATATTTAACAAGAATATCTGCATTTGATGCACCAAACCCCTCACTACTGAGAATAGTGAGGGGCTTTTTGGTGTGGCTTAGTCGCCTAATTTTACTTATCATCACGTTTGCGAAGCCAATACGCAAAGAATGTGACAATGCAACCACTTGCTGCCGTGGTCATGATGTGAACAAGAATATCTGTCATTTTCTGCACCTCCTCTCTGCGTCTAAATATGACGCCTGAGAGATAGGCGACTCTAGTATTATACCATCTGTAAATATACAAGCATATCTACTTCCGATAAGTTATTTTATGTAATGATAGGAGGTTTATTTCTTTGATATTCAAAGACAAAAGAGATACTTTATAAGTATTCAAATCTCTGAGTCGCTATTTTTCTTAATATTAAGCACCGTTAATAAAAACTCTATTTCCCTTTGACTTTATTTATAGCTCGAGCTGACACTCGAGTGAAACCCCAAATAGCCTTCATAATTTCCAAAATAGGTTCTACCCAATATTCTATGACTATAGTTTTTCATTTCTAGTTAAGAAAGGTTTTAATTAGTTTGAATTTTAAAGTATTCCTAATTATCATTTTTCATGATTTTCTTATTTGTTATGAACCCGGTTTTATGTATAGACCTCTCAAAGAACATGCTAAACAATCATCACATTTTTTTATATTAAAATCACATTTAAATCCATTTCTACCATTTCGATTTACATATCATTAAAATCTATTTTTTTACTATTAAGACATATAGATTAGTTAAGATCACAATTGGGTTTCGTTCCAAAAATTTTATTAACATATCGCGATATATTTTTGAGTAGTTCTAACATAACTTCCCATTGATAGCGTAAGCTTTTAAGTTGAGGCTTGTTATAATTTTTATACGCAAGAAGCCCTCTGTTAATTTAATTTGGTGGTATTTATTAAAATTATATGAAGGTGTCTTATTTTTTAAGTATTTAAAAGCGAAATTGCATGTTAATACTTAGTATTTATGCCGAGACTCCTAAGCAAGTAGTGCTAATTGTTGAAAGAGATTGAGATAGCACACTAGAAAAGTGGGTTATTCAATATGAAATATTGCATAAATAGAGAATGGCAGTAAGATAACTTTCAATTGAAAATATCTTATTGCTTTTTTAAGGATTTGTATCTTAAACTCTTTGTTTTTGTTTAAAAAATTTTTTTAGTGAAAATATTTAGTAATATCAATATTCTAAAAATATTGATATGATAAAAAACATTCCACAACTTAATAAAAAATATTGATTTTTTGCACAAATAAGTTAGTATAATTTTTATATTAATAATTCATAAGGAGAATTGATATGAAAGTCAAAAGTATTTCACGGTTCTTTTCAATGAAGAAAGTGACGCTAAGTTTCGTTACCGTATTTATTGGAGTAGGGACAATAGGTTCATTTAATCAGTATGCTGATGCAAGTACGAAAACGCAACAAACACATGTAACTAAGACATCTCCAACTCAAAAGACGACGTCCAATTTTAAACGTTCAGTTAAAGATACGGTTGTTAAATCTAGAGCTACATCAACAAAAAGAGCTATATCACCCAAAACGTCATCAACTAAAAAAACTACAACAGCCAAAAAATCTACAACATTAAATAAAACGCGTACAACAACCAAGACTCAGCCTACCATTCGTAAGAGTTCAACAACTTCAACACGTTCAAAAACAATGCCTACTTCTGTGAAACGCACAACTTCTCATAAAGCAACTACTGTGTCGCCAACTTCTAAAGCTAAAATATCAACAAAAACACAACAATCAACTAAAAGTCATACAACTTCAGTTAAAAAAAACACTACACAACTTAGTAAAACAAAATCACCGTCAGTATCAACAAAATCTAAAACAGTTCAATCCTCTACGACAAAGGCACAACCTACTTTAACGACTCAAGTTAGTACAACTACAAAAGCAAAGCAACTTTCAACGTCACCTACTTCTAAAATCAGTAGTAGTAAAGAATTAGTGGGAGTGGCACCTGCTGAACGTAAAACAGATAAATATCAATCGATGACACAGTTAGAAAAAGAAACAACTGAAGGTGTAGACTGGAGAAAAGATACAAAAAACACTGGGAATCAAGTACTCATTGTTGCTCCACATGGTGGAAGTATTGAACAAGGTACAACAGAATTAACTAAAGCATTAGCGGATAAAGGGAATTATGATTATTATTCATTTGAAGGCATTAGACCTAAAAATAACTCTGAATTACATGTTACGTCTACTCATTATGATGATCCGACATTAAATCAAAAGATTAAAAACCGTACTGCAACTGTTTCAATTCATGGCGCATCAGGTACTGAGGAGATTATCTATCTTGGCGGACCTCGTTCAGATTTGAGAAATGCTATAGAGAAGCAACTTGTTGGACGTGGATTTACTGTTAAAGTTCCACCAGAGTATCTAGGCGGTCAAAATAATAAAAACTTCATTAATAGAGAAGACAATAACACTGGCGTTCAGTTAGAATTAACGACTGCTTTAAGAAAAGTATTCTTTAAAAATGGAGATACTAGTACAAAAAATCGTACCAACAAAGAAAATTGGACACCAACAATGGAGGCATTTATTAATGCATTGTATGAAGGTATCAATCAAACGTATTCATAAAATATTTTTAATAAATGATAAACAACAATATCTTACTTAAAAAATCTTGATAAGAACGAGATGTTTTAAGATTATGTTATATTTTATAGTTCTTAATCTATGGTAAGAGTAACAATTTGATTTGAAATGGTATAAGAATAAATCGTAACTTCAGTTGTAAAATAAATCTATGTAGTTTCAAAATTAATAATGAATTTTAGAAAATAAGGGAAAAATTACGTTAATTTGAAATTCAAGTTTTTAAAAATAACTATAAAACGTGTATAATAGTAATTAACTATTGAACATTTTGTTTGTTCAAGAACCGCATCTTTGAAAGGAGTGTTATTAAGATGAAAAAATTAGCAGTTATTTTAGCATTAGCTGGTGCAGCGTTCTATGGTTTCAAAAAATACCAAAATCATGTAAACCAAGCTCCAAACATTGAATATTAAGATTCACTAATGATAATTATATGAAGACACGACTAGGTCGATTGCGACCATGTCGTGTCTTTTTTAATTTTAAAATTCAAAATTATTTTAATTATATACAAAGTAGATAAAATTCCAAATATTAAGTATAATATCTTTCGCGAGTTCTACATATTAAAGATGAAATAATTTAATGTATTTGGGAAGTGAGATATTAAATGAAGATTAACATATTTGGATATAATATCTTCGCCAAGGGCGGAACATCAAGAAGTAATATTAACTTAGTGAAAAGCTTATTAGAAATTGGACATGAGGTACACTACTTTAATTATAAGAACTATAATAAAAGTGATATCACAAAACTAATTATTTACGAAGGGTTGAGCACAAAGCATCTTCATATTTATCAATTTAATAGTGGAAAAGAACTTGCTCATGGAGACCTACTTATAATTACTAGAGAAACCTTTTTTAATCATGCATATTTAGTTAAAAAATTAAATAGCAAGATTAAGATTGTTGGTGAAATACATGGTCCATTGGAATATATTAATGAGAATATAGATTTAGCATTAGACTGTATTGATTGTGTTCGAGTGAGTACAGCTAGAATCAAAAATGAGTTTATAGCTAAATATGACTATCATCGGGTTTTTAATCAATACGTAAATGCACAACATATCGATTTAAAATCAGAGCCAATAAATACTAAACGAAATTTTTTAATTAAAGCACGTTTTGAGGACGAAGTTAAAGATATTTCATATATTATTAAATTGTTTAATTACATCATTAAAAACCAAATTGTTGACGATGCTCAACTTTATTTAATAGGATATGGTCCTTCAGAAATGCTTTACAAAAATTTGATAAATTACTATCATCTTAATGATTATATTCATATTAATGAAAAAGAACCACAGAGTTATATTTATATATCTAGTTCACCATATGAAACACTCGGCTATTCTATATTAGAAACGATTGCACAGGGGAATAAAGCTCTAGTTTACTATGGTGATGATAACGTGTTAAAGGATATCTATGCACCATATGAAGCGATACGTTTTTTAACCAAAGATATGATTAAAGATAGTAAAATAATTAAAGACTTTCTAGACTATAAATATAGTCACTGTGATCGACAAAAAGATTATCGACAGTTGGAAAGTACGTTTAAATGCATTAACTATGGACAGGAATTTTTAAATCATGTTGAAACTTTTTCTTCATCTCAACATGTAAAAGTGAAGAAAATTCATCAACATCTCGTTAGTGAAAAACAAATAGATATAGCAAGTCGTTTAAAAGAAAGTCGTTGGATGAATTTAATTAGAAAAAATAAATATTTATTTAATAAATGTAAAACGTACTATGAAAAAAGAAAGCATATGAGCTATATCAAAAATTTAAATCAAATACCTGTAGACGCAGACTCAATATTTATAGAGTCTTTCCATGGTAAGAATTTCAGTGGAGATCCTAAATATATTGCTCTCGCTATTAAGAGACAGTATGCTCATAAAAAAAGATATGTGAGTTCAACCAATTCACTTGTTGATATGGAAATCAAACGTTACGGTTTTACACCCGTTAGATTTGGAAGCGAGAAGTATATTAAAACGTTTAGAAAGTGTAAGTATGTTTTTATCAATGGTAACTCATGGGATAAAGTGTACAAGTCTTCAGATCAGATATTTATTCAAACGTGGCACGGTTTTCCATTAAAGAAAATGGTTAATGATTTAAATGAACAGCATGAAAGACAACAACAACTAGAGGCATTCATACCACGCATGAAAAAATGGGATTATATTTTGACATCATCAGATATTAATACGACGTTGTTAGAATCAGCCTTTATGCTAAATAAAAATCCAAATCTTAAAGTTCTAGAATACGGCGCACCTAAGAATGAATATTTAATAAATAATAATAATTTACAAGAGCGCCAGCAGTTACAGCTTAAATATATGTATAAGATAGATGATGATAAAAAATATATATTATATTGTCCCACTTGGAGGGGAAATCAAAGAAAAGAAGTCACTCAGATTAATTTAAAAGATTTACTTAAATATTTACCAGAGAATTACGAGATTATTGTGAAACTTCATCCTAATGAAAGTCATTTAAGAACTAGATATAATCAAATAGATAATCGAATTCACTGTTACTTCAATGAACTTGTTGATATTCAAGAACTGTATATTCTGAGTGAATGTATGATTACAGATTACTCGTCGACCATTTTTGACTATATACATTTAAACAAGCCGGTGTTTATTCTTCAAGAAGACGAGCAACAATATAAACAAAGTGTTGGTTTTTATTTTGATTTGTTTGAAGTGGGTGATTTTCTTAAAGCCTCTTTAAATGAACGCATGTTAGCTAAACAAATTTGTAGCACTGATTATATAAATTATTCAAAAGTTGTTCATCGTTTGATGAAACAAGATAGTTCGAAAAGCAGTGAAAAGTTAATGACCAAAATTCTTGGGGAACCAGAATATCCACGTTCATCAATCTGCAAACAACAGATTTCTTAAAGAAAGTTGTTATTTACTGGGAAATAATATAAGTATGGGTACTTTGAGACAAGAATCATGTGAATCTTGTCTCAGTTTCATATTTTTGGGTAAACATTTAACATATAGCAATGATAACCAATACAAATTTAATAAGTATACAATCTAACTATTTTTCTAGAACATTAAAACACATTCTAAGGGGGAGTATATGTCTAAAATTTTACTAACTGGTGCATCAGGTTATATTGGTAGCCATCTCAAGAATAAATTAAAAAAAGATCATGAAGTGATAGCTATATCGAGAAAAACTCATAATAAAACGGATGAAGAAAATGTCACGTGGAAGTCAGCAGACTTATTTGATTTGGACGAAATTACAAAAGTAATGAAAGATGTAGATACAGCGATTTATTTAGTACACTCTATGATGCCATCAGCAAAATTAACGCAGGCTAGCTTCGAAGATATGGATGTATTGTTAGCGGATAATTTTGCGCGTGCGGCTCAAAAGCAGGGTGTTAAGCATATTGTCTACATGAGTGGTTTAATACCAGAAAATGATGAGCTATCTGCGCATTTAAGAAGTCGACTTGAATGTGAAAAAATTCTTGGTGATTACGGTATACCAGTTAGCACATTACGTGCAGGTTTAATTATTGGTGCAAAAGGAAGTTCTTATCCAATTCTTAAAAGACTAGTTGAGAGATTGCCAGCAATGGTTTTGCCTAGTTGGGCTTACAATAAAATTGCACCTGTTGCCATTGACGATGTGATAGATGGTTTAGCAGCATTGGTGAATCGAACACCCAAAGATAACGAAGCAATTGATATCACAGGTCCTGAAGTGATGAATTATAAAACGCTGATACAGCGCACAGCTAACGTACTTGATAAGCGACTACCTATGCTTGATTTACCTATTATACCCATTATCGTAAGTCGTTATTGGGTACAACTGATTTCAAATGTACCGAAAGAAATGGTATATCCATTAATGAATAGTTTGATTCACGATATGGTACCACATCGAAAACGCGTTGTGTCTAACTTGTCCGTAGGAAATATCACCTTTGAAGATAGTGTGAAAAGAGCACTAAGAGAAGAACAAAAGACTTCTAAGAAAAAGTCGGATTCGAAAAATTCTCAATCATTTGGGCGTATGCATCAAGAAATTAAAGATGTACGAGCCATTACACGATTTAAAATTCCGGAAGGTTATTCGATTGAAGATGTGACTAAAGAATATGCAAAATTCATCAATAATATCACACTACATCTCGTTAAAGGTACGATAAATGAGCGAGAATTTAATATGAATTTGCCCTGCATTAATAAATTTATTTTAAAAATGGAACGTGATGAAGCTAACTCTACAGAAGATATGGTGGTATTTAATATTGTGGGTGGCGATTTAGCACATTCAAATGATGGTGGAAATGCACGCTTTGAATTCCGAAGAATAAGAAACACCAATGAGGGTATTATTGCTTTACAAGAATATGAACCTACATTACCTTGGGTAGTATATAAACTAACTCAAGCTAAAGCACACAAGACTGTTATGAATATTTTTAAAAATAAGATGGCACGTTTAGCACAGCAAAAAAATGTGAAAGATGAAAAGAATATGTCTAATCGTGTAACTATTGGAGTAACAGTAGCATCAACGTTCGTTATTGGAAGCGCAGTAGGGTTCCAACTTTTTAAAAAGTATCAAATCAAAAAGAGCACAATGTCGAATGCAGAATTATAAGCGATTTATATTTAATAGTTATTACATCTTATGTGCATAAAATATATTATTTACTTGATAAAGGGACAGTGGTCATAATGACGACTGTCCCTTTCTTAATTATATTAAATTTAAACTTTATAACTAATTTTGATTTGATGTTACATTGTTTCCGAAAAAGTCAAATATGTTTTTAGCGTTTTGGGTATTTTCCATATTCCCTTTGAATTTATTAGAACCTGGCCCATATGCATATGTGTTAACATCTACACCTGTATGGCCATTGGTTGTCCAACCTGTGTGTGAAGCATCGTTAATTGGTTTTTGAATTGCATTTTGTAATTTTGTTGTTTGTTCTACAACTTTTTCGTCTTTGTCATCTTTACCTTCTTTTTGTAGTTTGTGAAGGTCGTCTGCTGCTTTTTTGACTTTATCGAGTTGTTTGTTTGGAAAATCAATGCCGTATCCATCTTTAATTACTTTTTCAGGATCTTTTCCATCAGCGATTTGTTTTGTCATATACATTCCAGAATGTTTCATCTTGTGAATAGCCTCTGGATTCCATTTATAATCTTTACCTTTTGCGGTTGATAGACCACCAGTTGAGTGGTCTGCAGTTGCTACAACAAGTGTATCTTTATGTGTCTTTGCATAATTAATAGCATTATCAAAAGCTGTTTCGAAACCAGACATTTCAGACATCACACCAGTGATATCATTAGGGTGGGCAGCTTTATCAATTGAGGCACCCTCAACCATTAAAAAGAATCCCTTATTATTTTTACTTAATTTATTTAGTGCACTATTTTGCATGTCTACTAGCAACGGATTAGATTGTGGTGCATCTATTTGTAATGGCATATCTTTTTCTGAGAAAGTACCTAAGACTTGCTTGCTTTGTGATTGATTTAATTCATCTTTATTAGAAACGATATCATAACCGTCTTTTTTGAATTTTTTCGCTAAATTTTTATTTTCTTTACCGAAGTATTTTGCTCCGCCACCTAACATCACATCGACTTTATGTTTGCCATTTATTTTATCATTATAAAATTGCTGTGCAATTTCATCTTTTTTATCGCGTGAATCTATATGAGCAGCATATACAGCAGGTGTTGCATCAGTAAGTTCAGCAGTAGTTACTAAACCAGTTGATTTTCCTTGTTCTTTAGCTTGTTCTAGCACAGATTTAATTGGTTTTTTATTTGTATCAACACTAATTGCACCGTTATATGTTTTGTGACCGGTACTAAAAGCTGTTCCTCCAGCAGCAGAGTCTGTAACATTTTCTTTAGGATCATTAGAATAAGTACGATTTGTTCCTTTTAGATATTTATCAAAAGCGGTTGGAGTCATTTTCTTAGCACCAGGCTTATTTTTATAATAGCGATATGCAGTGTTAAAAGAAGGTCCCATACCATCGCCAACCATGAAGATGACATTTTTTGGATTTTTTGTGTTGCCGAAAGCAATGGCTTCGTTTTGTGTTTGCTTAGTTTGAGCACCTTGTTCTGAGCTGCCTGAAGCATAGGATACGTTCACTGTACTTAAAACGGATGCTGCTACGATTGATGAAGCAAGCGTCGTCTTGCCCATTTTATTCATAAATTTCATAAATAAATTGCCTCCCAATATGTATGATAATTTAAGTATAAAAGACAAACTTTGATTGAGAGTTAGTTTTTAGTAAATATAATGTAAAGTAATATTATTTTTACATATTATAAAATTTTATCACTTAAATAAAATGTATGGCTCTATATTCTATGCCCTTTTATATCTCTCAAAGTGATAATATTGTTAAAATAATACCATCATGTCAATGTATTTCTTATTAATAAACATGTAAAATAATCTATAATAGGTATCATAATTATTGGGAGTTAGAGACCCTAGGAGAAGGTGAGACAATGATATTTGTAATGTTATCTCCAATATTAATTATTTTGTTTATTGTACTAAGCGTATTAGAAGAAAAACGTAGAAAGAAAAATTCAAAAGAACAAAATTTGAATCATGTAGAACAGCAACAAGCTGATTATATCGACAAAGAACAACAGCAAAATAAAAATTCAGATGATGATAAATAAGAGTGAAAAGATAGTGAAAGGTGAACATATATGAAGATTTTCATTGTAGAAGACGATTTAGTGATTGCTGAAAGTTTAGCTAATGAGCTATCTAAATGGAATTATGAGGTTCATGTGGTTGATAATTTTGAAAAGATAATGGAAGATTTTCGCAGAGTAGAACCACAACTCGTATTATTAGATATCAATCTACCAACCCTTAATGGCTTCCATTGGTGCCAAGAAATACGAAAAGTATCTCGTGTGCCTATTATGTTTATTAGTTCAAGAACAGATAATATGGATCAAATTCTGGCTATTCAAATGGGTGGCGATGATTTTATCGAGAAACCATTTAACTTGTCTTTAACAGTAGCTAAAATTCAGGCACTATTGCGTCGCACTTATGATTTATCAATAGCTCGTGATGAAATAGCTGTTAAAGGTTGTAAACTAATTGTTGATGAGGCGAAGCTTAGCAAGGATAATGAACATGTTCAACTTTCCTTAACAGAGCTACAGATATTAAAATTGTTATTTCAAAATGAAAATAAATATGTAAGTCGTACAGCTTTAATTGAGAAATGTTGGGAGTCTGAGAATTTTATTGATGACAATACGCTAGCAGTAAATATGACGCGATTACGAAAAAAATTACTTTCTATCGGTGTCGATAATTTAATTGAGACAAAGAAAAATGTAGGATACAGGGTTTGAGACATATGAAGTTTGCATATATTCAATCGATTCGTAATGAGATTTCAATTATTTTAATAATTCTATTATTTTTTGCACTTATATTTTATGTATTTTCTTTACCTTTTGATGCATACGTACTAGCAATCAGTATCATATTACTATTGATGTGTGTACGTTGGTGGATAAAGTATTTAAATTTTAAAAAGAACGAACATCTTAAAGATAAAGTGGCATATTTAGAACATGAGTTAGCACATGTTAAGAATCAGCAAATTGAATATCGTAATGATGTTGAAAGTTATTTTTTAACATGGGTACATCAAATTAAAACACCTATCACTGCCTCACAATTACTTTTGGAGAGAAACGAGGAGAATGTAGTTAATCGTGTTAGACAAGAAATTGTGCACATTGATAATTATACAAGCCTCGCATTAAGTTATTTAAAATTATTAAATGAAGAGTCAGATATGACAATTACCAAAGTGACAGTTGATGATTTGATTCGCCCGTTGATTTTAAAATATAGAATTCAGTTTATTGAACAAAAGACGCAAATCCATTATGAAAAAAGTGAGGACATCATTTTAACCGATACACAATGGGCTTCTATAATGATAGAGCAACTTTTAAATAATGCTTTAAAATATGCTAAAGGTAAAGATATATGGATAGATTTTGATGTTGCCAATCAAACTCTACAGATTAAAGATAATGGTATTGGGATTAGTAAAGCAGATATTCCTAAAATTTTTGATAAAGGATACTCAGGATTTAACGGTAGATTGAATGAACAATCAACAGGTATAGGTTTATTTATAGTGCAACACATTGCAAATCATTTAAATATACAAGTAACTGTACAATCAGAGTTAAATCAGGGGACAGTATTTTTTATACATTTTACTAAAGAAAAATAATAAACTTTCAAAATTGTAAGTTTGCCAATGATATTTGTAAGATATTATGAATGTTATTGGCATTCTTTTTATTTTATGATGTAGTAGAAAGGGAGAAAGGAGTTTGCATAGTGTTATTAGAGGTTAAAAATGTAAAAAAGGTCTTTGGCAGAGGTATGAACACGACAATAGCTTTAAATCAAATGAACCTTGAAATTGATGAAAATGAATTTGTAGCAATCATGGGTGAGTCAGGTTCAGGTAAATCTACATTACTCAATTTAATTGCTACTTTTGATTGTACAACTGAAGGATTAATAAAGTTAGACGGGTTGCCACTTAATCAATTGAAGCATAAAGACATTGCACGCTTTCGCAGAGAAATGATGGGATTTGTGTTTCAAGATTTTAATGTGTTGAATACGATGTCGAACAAAGATAATATTTTGATGCCTCTTGTACTTGCAAATGAACGTCCGAAAATAATGCAAAAACGCTTAACGGAAATAAGTGAACAATTAGGAATTGAAGACTTGCTTGAAAAATATCCGTCTGAAATATCTGGGGGACAAAGACAACGGATAGCTATAGCCCGTGCGTTGATAGCACGACCTAAATTATTATTAGCTGATGAACCCACTGGTGCACTTGATTCAAAAACCTCTAAAAACCTTATGTGTTTATTTCGAAAAATTAATCAAAAGCATCAAACTATATTAATGGTGACACATTCAAATATTGACGCGTCATATGCGAACCGTGTCATCTTTATCAAAGATGGTCGTTTATATCATGAGATTTATCGTGGTGAAGAATCGCAAACAGATTATCAAAAGCGTATTGCCGATAATTTGGCCATATTGAATGGAGTAGGTGACTAATATGACTTTCAAGATTTTGTGGAAAATGATTAAACAAAATTTTGTTAATCAACGTCATATCATTGTTCCGTTTATTAGCGTAATAAGTATTTTATTCGGTATTGAATACATATTGTTATCGTTAACCACTAACATGTATTTTAATGAGCATCATCCTGAATTAAAAATATCTGCGATGATTGGAATAGTGTTTATGACGATGTTATTATTCATATTTTTAATTTATGCAAATCACTTTGTTATGAATCGTAGGAAAAAGGAATTTGCCTTAAATATGGTTCTTGGCATGGAGAAAAAACATCTAAGACTCATCATCTTGATTGAACTTCTCATTCAATTTATTATATCTGCAATATTGAGCATTGTTGGAGGTTACTTATTTGGTGAGCTCTTTTTTATGTTATTTAATAAACTAGTTAATACGCATCAACCTCAGTTGTCAGATTATCCATTTGATGTTTTGTCAATGAAAATCACATTAACCATGCTATTCAGTTTGATGATCATATTGTTTGTTATTAACAATTTTAAAATATCATTTAAAAACTCCTTACAGTTACTGCTTAAAAATAAAAGTAAGACACATGAAAAGTCCCGTGTACTGTTAATAATATTTTTAATTTTAGGATTAATTTTTATAGGAATGGGCTATTATTTAGCTATAAAACCTAACACGGCTATCGGTTCCTTGGGGATTATATTTTTTGCGATTTTGTCAACGCTTATCGGTACCTATTTGCTTTTTGTTAGCTTAGGGTCAATAGTTTTAGAAATGTTACAAAAATTAGATCATTATTATTATAAACCCAATCATTTTTTCTTTATTGCAGGACTTAAATCACGCGTAAAATCTAGTGCGATTGGTTTAGCTACGATTTCATTTATGTGTACATTTCTGATTGTTACGTTAAGTATGACAGTCTCAACTTATAGAAATATGGATCACAGGTTTGAATTTGCATTTAAAAATGATTACGCAGGTTATTATATTGGTGATTTTCATAAAAATAGCAAAATTCAACGTAAGATAGAAAATTTAAAAAAAGATATTCGCCAAGAAGTTCCAACTGGTCAATTTAAAATTTATGCACGAGGTATGGTGGGAGCTGAATTGCAGGGAGGCTTAAAACATAAAAAGCTAAAAAGACAAACTGTATCGAGTGGTTTATTTAATTTTGGAAATAAGCGAAAATTCAACTCTTTTATTTCTATATATAATAAAAGTGATTACAATAAAAACAATAAAAAAATAAAATTAGATGATGATGAAATTGCAATTAGTACAAGTGTGTCATTATTTAAAAAAATGAAAACGCTCAATATATTCGGGAAAACATACAGAGTTAAATATATTGAGTCTACAAATATGGATAACTTACTCTATGCAGATGGTATAACTTTAATTGTGAATCAACAACAACTGATGGATCGTATTGTTAATGAATATCGTAATCATAATGATGAAAATTTAATCATCACTCCTAATCAAGTACAAACTGCCGTTGAATTTAATGTATTAAAAGAAAAGGATAAGTTGAATCATCGCATTAAGAAAATAGGGGTTCAACATGATATTGAATTTCAAGTGAAAAAACAAAATCTATTGATGTGGAAACAAGTCAACTCAAGTTTAGTTTTTGTTGGAAGTGTTGTATCTCTAGTTTTATTGATAGGTATATTTCTTATGATGTATTATAAACAAGTTTCAGAAGGGCATGAAGATAGAGATGCATATATAACGATGAAACAACTTGGATTAGATGAAAATTTAATCAAAAAAACAATTAATAAACAAGTAATATGGGTATTTCTCATTCCTGTAATTGTTGCAATTATACATACGTTAGCTGCTTTTCGCATCATATACTCTGTATTAGGAATCGTTGGTCAATATGACTTGGGACTATATGCTACAAGTTATGTAGGAGTGATAGTTGTATTTATTATTTTTTATTCAATGATGTACTGGATTACTTCTAGAATTTATTATACGATGATAAACGGTAAGCATTAATATTTATATATTTTAAGAAAGATAAATTACAATATATCTAATTTAATGCATATGTTTAAAAAAATTAGGGAATTAAATGAATAGGTGAAAAGGAGGAACAAGAATGATACAACGTAAAGGTGAATTAATACTTTCATGGATTGGCAATGGATTACATCTGTTGTATGTATTTTTAATAGGCATATTTTTCATAATGACACAAACAAGTGATTTTAAAAATGGGATGATTCAAGGATTTATAGAAGAAAATCCGGGGGAATATGATTTAGCATACCAAACTTATAATTTGATGTTAGGTTTAGGTGTTGTTTTAATTATTGTACTTCTCATTTTATTAATTGTATCAATAGTTGCCGCTATTTTAATTGGCAAAAATGCAAAAGTATCAGGAATATTACTCGTTATTACAGGAATCATTGGTCTCTTTTTAAGTTTTATGGCTGGTGTCTTATGGTTAATAGCAGGTATCATGCTTTTAGTACGTAAACCACAAACACAAAATGACCAAATCAATTCTCAATATAGTAATGACATACATTCACATGTTGTTCCAGAAGAAAAGAAACGTGAACAACAACAATATAATATGAATGAACCACATATTGGTCAACCATCAACATCTCATCATGATCACGCATTGAATGATCAAAATAAACGAGAAAACCATAATCATGATAATCAACCATACAAATAGTACAAACGTATTAAAGGTTGGATACTTATATCATATGTTTTAATGTTTGAAACTTTTATTATAAATAAATGAATTGAAAAATGCTTGTTGCTGACTGTTTCGTATCATAGTCAGTTGCAAGGGAGCGAGACGACGAATCTGAAAAGAATCGGTCTCGCTTTTTTAGTATAAAAATTTAATTATTATTTTAAAATGATAAAGTGATTTCTATAGTTAAATTTAGTGAGAGGATACTTTAAAGAATATATTAAAAAAATGCCGCTATTACAAAATGTTCTAAATTGCACAATTCATTTTAAGAACAAAAAAGAAGTTTTGAAATTTATATTTCTGTCTATATATGAGTCGTACACGAAATGACAAACGCAATTCACTTATGAAACATTTGTCACTTTACAATAATATGTTGTTAAGTTGATGTAGATACATTCATTGTTTTACGTATAAGTCACTATCGTTGTTTTTTAGGATCTATTTTAATTATATCCAATCGATAAAAGTGGAAAGGAGGAACATATTAAATGAATTGGATATCGATTATTTTATTTATTATGGTCGTAGGTGGCATTTCTTTTTATGCCTATTTGCAATCAAGAAAAATTAAAACGAATAGTTCAGATGGTTATTTTATGGGAGGAAATAGCCTTACTGGATTTACAGTTGCCTCTACAATTATTATGACCAATTTGTCGACAGAATAAATTGTTGGGCAAAATGGTCAAAGCTATGCACAAGGAATGGAAGTAATGGCTTGGGAAGTTACAGCTGCCGTAGCAGTTGTATTGTTGGCATGGGTCTTTCTTCCTAAATATTTAAAATACGGTGTTAATACAATTTCTGAGTTTTTGGAATTACGTTATGATACATTTACTAAACGTTTTGTCTCCATTTTATTTATCTTCACCTATGTCGTATCTTTCTTGCCTGTAGTATTGTACTCTGGTTCCCTAGTGTTCAATAAAATGTTTAAAGTTGATGAATATTTAGGTGTAAGTAGTTCAACAGCTGTCATCATTATTTCATCTATTATTGGTATAATTGGTATTATTTACTTATTTGTAGGTGGTTTATCGTTAAGTGCTTTTAGTGATTCAATTTATGGCATGGCTTTAATCATAGGTGGACTTGCGATTACAATATTAGGTCTAGGTCAATTAGGAGATGGCAACTTCCAACATGGTTTCGACAAAATCGTGCAAGACACACCTGAGAAATTGAATGGTTTTGGTAAGGTGGACTCGGATGTTGTACCTTGGCCAACCCTATTCTTTGGTATGTTCTTTAACAATTTATTCTTCTGGTGCGCAAACCAGATGATAGTTCAAAAAGCACTCGCAGCTAAAAATTTAAAAGAATCTCAAAAAGGTGCAATATATTTAAGCTTATTTAAAGTGTTCGGACCATTATTTACAGTCTTACCAGGTGTAGTAGCATTTAACTATTTTAATGGTAGTCTTGATAAATCAGATAACGCTTACCCTGCACTTGTAACTTCAGTATTACCAGAATGAACATTCGGCTTATTTGGTGCGGTCATTTTTGGTGCAATATTGAGCTCATTTGTTGGCTCATTGAATAGTACGACTACACTATTAACACTCGATTTCTATCAACCTATTTTTGGAAAAAATAAATCAGATAAACATATTGCTCGAGTGGGACACATTGCTACTGTAGTCATTGGAGTTATTGTTGTAGCACTTGCACCAGTCATCTCATTATTCCCTAGTGGTCTTTATGCAGTAGTTCAACAGTTTAATGGTGTGTATAGTATGCCTGTGCTAGCTTTGATTTTAGTCGCTTTCTTTTCTAAACGCACATCTAAATTGGGCGCTAAAGTGACACTCTTCACACATATAATTTTATATGCCATCATCAGCTTTGTATTTACAGAAATTAATTATCTATACACATTTAGTGTATTATTCTTTGTAGATTTAATTATAATTTTGATCTTTAACAAAGTTAAACCATCTAGTGAGTTTGATTTAAACACGCATCAACCGAAAGTAGATATGACGCCTTGGAAATATCGTTACGTTGCAGGTATTATTGTTCTTGCATTAGTAGTAGTAAGTTATATTATCTTCTCACCACTAGTGTTAGCAAAATAAATGTTACAATTAAAACTTAATGATTAACAAAACAAAAGTGTACGTTAAGAACGTTTATCAGCGTGATCACGTGCACTTTTTAACTATGAATAAAGTTGATTTAAAAATTAGAAAGGAGGGACAACGACGATGCAAACAGTCGGAATTATACCTTCACCAGGTATAGCGCATCAACATGCAAAAAATATAATTCCAAATGTTAAACAGTTATTGTCAAAGCGGACTAAACATAATCGATGGAATTTCGAAATCAAAGTCGATCTCATGATAGGATCTGCAGAGGATGTACATGAAAGTGTTGAAAAAGCAGCACAAATTAAAGAGGCACATCAGTGGGATTACGTTGTTTGCCTGACAGATTTGCCAAGTATTTCAGATAATAAAGTGGTAGTCAGCGATTTTAATAGTGACAAACATGTTGCAATGCTATCATTACCGTCACTAGGTTTTATTGATTTAAAGCGCAAGCTAGTTAAAACGATGACTTCATTGATTGAACAATTATATTATAATCAACCGAAAAACAAAAATGCGCCACATCCTTTTGTACGCGTGAAGGCTGTAGAACCAGACGAAGACGCAACATCAAAGCAACGATATATTAATATTTTATTTATCATAAGTTGGATTCAGTTAATTGGTGGACTGACACGAGCAAATCAGCCTTGGAAAAACATCTTTAATTTTAAGAAAATCATTTCAGTTGCCTTTGCAACAGGAACTTATGTCTCCATATTTTCAATGCCATGGGAATTAAGCGTGATTTATTCACCGCTTCGACTTATCATATTGATGGTGATTGCCATACTTGGGATGGCCGGATGGCTATTCTATGCGCATCAATTGATTGAAAAGAAAACTGCTAAATCTCAGCGTGTATATCGATATATTTATAATTCAACCACACTTGTTACACTTAGTTTGATTACACTCATAAATTATGTCATTTTGTATTTATTGTTAATCATCAGTATCACACTCTTTGTCCCTGTGGAATTATTTAATAGTTGGACGAGTGCCCAAGCACAATTTACGTTCTCAAATTATATGAGATTGATTTGGTTTGTATCATCATTAGGGCTTTTAGCTGGGGCTATGGGATCAACTGTTGAAAATGAAGAGAAAATACGTCGTATTACTTATTCTTATAGACAATATCATCGTTATAAAAAAGCTGAGCAAGAACAAAAAGAACAAGAAACTTCTCATGATGTATCACAACAAAATGTCGAACAACAAACTTCAAGTAAAGATGGAAATAATGAACAATATGAAGGTAAAAAACAAGGACATAGAGAGGAGGATGACGCATGACAAATCAAAAAACTGTGGGTCTAGTCGTCGCTCCAGGTGTTACTGAACATCTTGCAGAAAATCTTATACAAGAAATGCCTAAAATGTTATCTACGCATTATGATTATCAGCAAGAATGGATTTTTGATTTAGTTACTGATCCGCTTACTGGTTTTGCTGAATCTGTAGATGAAATTTTTGAGAAAGTAGCCGATTATCACGATAAGAGACAATGGGATTATGTGATAGCAATTACAGATTTGCCTATGTTTGCTGACAAGCAAGTGATGGCATTAGATATTAATATGGAAAATGGTGCAGCTATTTTCTCATATCCTGCATTTGGCTGGCGTCCAGTTAAAAAACGTTTCAAGCATGCGATTTATAATATTATTCAAGAATTAAATGAAGCTGAACAAGAAAGTCGTAATTATGATAATAATAAGCAAATAGAAAATTCAGTGAAAAAGCAATTTCCGCTCTCTAAAATAGACAAGGAAACAATATATATGAAAGAAACAGACTCTTATCACTTAAGATATTTATCTAGTTCACGTTCTAGAGGCATGTTTCGTCTTGTTAGTGGAATGACCTTTGCGAATAATCCATTAAATATGATGGCAAGTTTAAGTAATATAGTAGCTATTGCATTTACTACAGGTGCATTTGGACTTGTATTTACAACGATGTGGCAAATGGCTTATAACTTTTCAATGTGGCGCTTATTTGGAATTTCAATTATTGCGATTATTGGAATGTTAATATGGATAATGATGTCACATGATTTATGGGAACCAGTTAATAAAAGCAATCATAAGCGTATTACTTGGTTATACAATCTTACAACAATAATGACATTGATTTTTGCCATTATCATTTATTATATTATTCTATATTTACTCTTCTTAATTGCTGAAATCGTATTATTGCCATCAGGATTTTTAGGTCAGCAAGTTGGATTAAAAGGTCCTGCAGGCATTGATTTGTATTTAAGTATTCCATGGTTTGCAGCTTCAATTTCGACAGTTGCAGGTGCAATTGGAGCTGGTTTACTTAATGATGAACTCATTAAAGAGAGCACATATGGATATCGTCAACGTATAAGATACGAAGAGCAACGTCGATAAAAGCAGTCGCTTTTATCGACGTTTTATTTTGCAATACGAAAATTAACAGTTTATCTGTCATAGAATATAGCGATTTTATGAGAATTAATTTAAAATATTGATAACAACTTTTTTATAGAGATAACTTGAAAGTAGGGATTGAATTGATTTGTTCTAATTGTGGGGCACATTTAGAGAAGGATGATAAATTTTGTGTTAATTGTGGACAGAGTGTGTTAGATAATCCAAAGACAAAAACTGAACATTTTTTTAGTAGTCAAGAAAGACAATGTCCAAAGTGTCACAAAGTAGTAAATGTCGATGATAAGTTTTGTATTAATTGTGGTCATTTTCTTCAGCAAACATTATCAAATGCAAATGACAACATAGGGTCACATACATATTCAAACACAAAACCTGAAATTGAAAATGAAACTGCAGATCGCATTCGATTAACAGAAGAAGCCAAGCATCTATTTAATAACACAACGAAATCAATAGGTAGGCTAGCAGGGAATGATGAAAGTTTAAAATTGAATTTGCGTGATATGTTTTCTGAGGTGTTTAAATCTCACACCAAAGATGAAGCGGATGATGTATTTATTGCTGGAACAAAGCGTACGACGCCACATATTAATGAAGTTTCCGAGGAGTGGGGTAGACCTTGGGTATTCTCGCGTGTATTTTTAGCTTTAGGTATCACTTTCCTAGCGTTATGGGTATTAACAAATGTATTTGGTAATGCCAATGCCATACCAGGAATGATATTTATTGGCGCACTATTAGTTCCTATTTCAGGATTAATCTTCTTCTTCGAATCTAATGCATTTAAAAACATTAGTATCTTTGATGTAATGAGGATGTTTTTTATTGGGGGTGTATTGTCACTCATTAGTACAATGATTTTATATCAATTTGTTACATTTAGTACTGAATCGCAATATTATGGAATTATGACTATAACAGATGCATTCATAGTAGGATTTGTTGAAGAGGTTGGAAAAGCAACTGTTGTTATTTTGTTTATCAATTATTTAAAAACAAATAAAATACTCAATGGATTACTTATCGGTGCTGCTGTTGGTGCAGGGTTCGCGGTGTTTGAATCAGCCGGTTATATCTTTAGGTTTGGATTTAATTTAGTTGATGGAGTTAATAATATTACTGAAATTACTATACAAAGAGGTTGGACAGCTTTAGGCGGTCACCTCGTTTGGGCAGCTATTGTTGGTGCTGCGGCAGTAATAGTGAAAGAAACAAACCATTTCGAATGGGCGAATATCATCGATAAACGTTTTATATTTTTCTTTTTTGTAGCAGTGACATTGCACGGAATATGGGATACGGAAATAACACTTTTAAGTAGTGGTTATTTAAAATATATTCTATTAATTATAATTGCATGGCTATTTATATTTATACTTATGAAAGCAGGGCTAACTCAGGTGAATCAGTTGCGTGAGGAATACAATCGTTTAGAGGAAAGGTGATATAAATGAAATTCTGCCCTCATTGTGGAAATCCGGTAAAAAAGGAACAGTCATTTTGTAATAAATGTGGAAAACATTTACAGACATCGACACAAAGAAAAAGTGAAAATCAAATTGAACATATGCGTGAACAGCAATCGTATATTTCTCGTGAGGAAAGACAAGATCATGATTCAACATTTTATAAAGGACAGAAACATACAGGTTGGTTGATTGTACTATCAATTATATTTGTCTTGTTGATAGCAGCACTATTGTATGGTGCGTACTATGCTTACAATCATTATATTAGTGATGAGCAAAGTCATCAAACAACACAGTCTCAACAATCAAATGAAAGTAATCAAAATAGCGACCAATCTACTGGTCCAAGCATTGATGTTTTTAGTAATGACTTTGATCAAGGTTATATGAAGTCAGCTTCAACAAGTGGATATAGAGGTGTTTATAATGGAATGACACGTGAAGAAGTTGAAGATAAATTTGGAAAATCCAATGGTTCTGTAGAAAGTTTGAAGTGGAGTTATGAAACATATGGTGATTTAGCTGTAGCCTACGATGATAATGAAGTTGTTAGCGTAGGTGTAGCACCTAATCATATTTCAGAAGATCAATTTTTAAGCATGTATAATGAACCGGATGATAGAAATTCAAGCCAGCTCATTTATGATAGTAACAAAGATAATGACTTCTCTGTGTTAGTTAATGTTAAAAATGGAGACGTTACCGTCATTGAAAATGTAAATCAAATTTAAATATAACGTTTATGGAAAGCCTAAGAACTCAAAGAGTGTCTTGGGCTTTTTCTATGATTAGTGGTCAGGGTATCTTGAATATAATATTATTCCAAGTCTCTTTAACTTTATGGTTGATGGTTAAATGAGAAAATTTTATTTGTGAGCATAAATATTGTGAAAATGTGCGAGTCATTTTACACTATAATCAATCGTGCGCGATTGAAAAGAGGTGAATATGTGAAACAAGAACAAATGAGATTAGCGAATCAGCTTTGTTTTTCAGCATATAATGTAAGTCGTTTATTTGCTCAATTTTATGAGAAAAAGTTAAAACAGTTTGGTATAACTTATTCTCAGTATTTAGTATTACTGACGTTATGGGAAGAGAATCCTCAAACATTAAATTCAATCGGTAGACATTTGGATTTATCCAGTAACACTTTAACTCCATTACTAAAAAGACTTGAGCAATCTGGATGGGTTAAAAGAGAACGTCAACAATCTGATAAACGACAGTTGATAATTACGTTAACTGACAATGGACAACAACAACAAGAAGCAGTTTTTGAAGCAATTTCAAGCTGCTTACCACAAGAATTTGATACAACGGAGTATGATGAAACGAAGTATGTGTTTGAAGAACTAGAGAAAACATTAAAACATCTCATAGAAAAATAAGAAAGGATGAGAGTTAATGAAACAATATGATGTAGTATTTTTAGGAAGTGGTCATGCAGCTTGGCATGCTGCGTTAACATTAAAGCAAAGTGGTAAGCAAGTAGCTATAGTTGAAAAAGATACCATCGCCGGTACATGTACTAACTATGGTTGTAATGCGAAATTTTATTAGAGGGACCTTATGAAGTGCTTGAAGAAGCCAAACAATATCCTAATATTATTGATAGTCACAATTTAGAAGTGAATTGGAAGAATTTAATGCGTTACAAAGAGCAAGTCATTTATCCTATGTCTGAAACCCTCACATCTATGTTTGAACAACAGGGGATTGATGTAATCATGGGGAAAGGTAAAATTGTAGATGCTCATACAATAGAGGTAAATAATACAACATTACAATCAGATTATATTGTTATAGCAACTGGACAACATAGTCATCAATTAGATATCGAAGGTAAAGAATATACGCATGATAGTCGGGAATTTTTATCAATGCAATCTTTACCGAATAGTATAACTTTTATTGGAGCAGGTATTATCAGTATTGAATTCGCTTCTATCATGGTCAAATCTGGTGTAGAGGTCAATGTGATTCATCATACAAATCAGGCACTTGAAGGGTTTAACGAATCTCACGTCAATAAATTAATTCAAAAGTTAAAAGATGAAGGTGTTAAATTTTACTTTAGTGAGAATACCAAGTCAGTTAGACCGAATGCGCAACGTTTTATAGTAGAAACTGAGTCTGGAAAAATGATTGAAACAGATTATGTACTGGATGCAACAGGTAGAAAGCCTAATGTTGAGCAAATAGGTTTGGAAAAAGTGGGTATACAATTTAGTGATAGAGGTATTGAGGTTGACGATTATTTAAGAACAAATGTAAAAAATATATATGCAAGTGGGGACGTTATCGATAAAATGATTCCTAAGCTTACTCCTACAGCTACATTTGAGTCTAATTATATCGCTGCCCATATCCTTGGATTGAATACAGAGGCCATCCAGTATCCACCAATACCTTCAGTGCTTTATTCATTGCCTCGTTTATCTCAAATAGGTGTCACAGTAAGCGAGGCTAAGAAAGATGATACGTATATAATTAAAGATATACCATTCGGAAGACAAATGGTATTTGAGTATCAAAACGAAACAGAAGCTGAAATGTCAATTGTATTAGATAGTCAAAAACGTTTAGTAGGAGCAGAGATTTATGGGAATGACGCTGGTGATTTGGTTAATCTCCTAGTCTTTATCATTAATCAAAAACTTACTGCACACGATTTAAATCAAAATATTTTTGCATTTCCTGGAGCTTCCAGTGGCGTTATAGATTTATTGAAATTGGCGATGATGTAGAGGTGTAACTAAATGAGTATTTATGATATTGCGGTAGAGAATTATGATGGTTCTACCTATTTACTAAAAAAATATAAAGGGAAAGTGCTCATTATCGTAAATACTGCAACTAATTGTACTTTGAATGATCAATTTAATAAATTAGAAATGCTTTATAAAAAATATCATAAGTATGGTCTTGAGATTTTGAGCTTCCCCTGCAATGATTTTAATAATCAGGAGCCAGGATTAATCAAAGATATTTATCGCGTATATAAATATAAGTTTGGTATTACTTTCCCCATCCATGCTAAGATTAACGTTAATGGAGAGCATGAGCACCCTTTGTACATATTATTAAAATGTAAACAACCAGGATTATTTGGTTCGCAAATTAAGTGGAATTTTACTAAATTTGTAGTCGATCAACAGGGAAATATTGTTAAACGATTTTTACCTTGTGATAATCCTAACCAAATGGAGGAATTAATAAGACAATTATTAAAATAAATGCCTGTCTTATACTTGAATTAAAGAATAAAATAATCTTGTTTCATTTGTAATATTTTGAATGAAGCCACGATAAACGAATGGAAAAGAAATTATTAAAGAGTCTGCCATATCATATGTGTAGGCTCTTTAAATTTTTTTATGAGCATATAGGACAAAAAATTTAAATTAATCTCATCTTTATTTCGATAATTTCTCGAGTTACCTTGACTTTCGTTATAAAAGTAGTTAAAGTATTAAACATAATTATTCTGACAATTCTGATATGTTTTGTTGATTTGGATGGGTTGATAAGGTGATAGGGGGGCTCCACAAATGTCTATAAAAAGAATTACTTATGACAATTTTCAAAACGATCCATTTATAAATGAATTAGATATTAATGATGAGACAAAAGGTGCTTATGAGATTTTAAAATGGGCATATCAAACTTATGAAAATGATATTGTTTATTCTTGCAGTTTTGGTGCTGAGAGTATGGTTTTGATTGACTTGATTTCTCAAATTAAACCCGACGCACAAATTGTATTTTTAGACACTGATTTACATTTTCAAGAAACATATGACTTAATAGATAGGGTGAAAGATAAATATCCACAATTACGCATTAAAATGAAAAAACCGGAACTTACGTTAGAGGAACAAGGTGAGAAATATAATCCTGCTTTATGGAAGAATGATCCTAATCAATGTTGCTACATACGCAAGATTAAACCTCTAGAAGACGTATTATCTGGTGCTGTAGCTTGGATATCAGGTCTTAGACGAGCACAATCACCAACACGAGCACATACAAATTTCATTAACAAAGATGAAAGATTTAAATCAATTAAAGTGTGTCCCTTAATCTATTGGACAGAAGAAGAAGTATGGTCTTATATACGTGATAAGGACTTACCTTATAATGAATTACATGATCAAAATTATCCAAGTATTGGTTGCATTCCATGTACATCACCCGTATTTAATTCTAATGATTCACGTGCTGGTCGTTGGTCAAATTCTAGTAAGACTGAATGCGGATTACATGTAGCTGATAAACCATAAGAGATAGTCAAAAAATTTTAATTTAAAAACATAGTATTCCGATAAGAAATAAGGAATTGTTTATTAAAAGCTGATACAGCTTTATTTATAAGCGATTATCTTGAGTAATCAAAGTTTGTATTGCACTTTGATATTATGAATTGTCTTTTCGATTTTAGTTATCATTTGAGTATTACATTTACTGAAAATAATAAATGGTACATACTAGAATTGAAGATATAATTAATAATTTTCAAATATAGACATATATAAACTAATGACAAATATCGGAATAACAAAGTATAAGAGGTGGATAAGATTGAACTTAAGTGTTACCAATAGTCCTTTTACGGAAGGGCAAGCTAAACAAATCAATGAATTGCTTCACACTTTATCACCTAACCAACAAGTATGGTTAAGTGGCTATCTGATGGCAAATCAACAATCAAATACATCTACAGATTCTGTAGACCAACATAACTTAGATGACAATACAGAAGCGATGCTACATGAAAAGGAACCTTCAGTTGAGCCGGAAGCGAGATCGATAACGATTTTATATGGATCTGAGTCTGGTAATGCGCAAGGACTTGCAGAAATATTTGAACAACGTTTATCTGATATTGGAAATGACGTTACGCTCAAATCAATGGATGACTTTAAACCTAAGAATTTAAAGAAAGTAGAAGATTTATTTATTATCACATCTACACATGGCGAAGGAGATCCACCAGATAATGCTGTTGAATTACATGAATACATCCACGGACGTAAAGCGCCAAAATTGGATGGGGTGAGATTTTCAGTATTAGCATTAGGAGATCAAACCTATGAATTCTTCTGTCAAACTGGTAAAGATTTTGATAATCGTTTGGCTGAATTAGGGGCAGAAAGACTTTATCAACGTACTGATTGCGATGTTGATTATGAAGAAGACGCTGAAAAGTGGATGGCCAATGTTATTAATACGATTGATTCAACACCAGCTGGTACTGAAAGTGAACAAGTTGTTAGCGAATCTATAAAATCAGCAAAGGAAAAGAAATATAGTAAGTCTAATCCTTACGATGCTGAAGTATTGACCAACATTAATTTGAATGGTAGAGGTTCAGACAAAGAGACAAGACATATTGAGTTATTACTTGATAATTTCGGTGAAGAATATGAACCGGGGGATTGTGTAGTTGTCTTGCCTCAAAACGATCCAGCTATCGTAGACTTACTTATTAGCACATTAGGTTGGAGTCCAGAAACACAAGTTTTAATTAACGAGGATGGAGATACTTTAAATCTTGAAGAGGCATTAACATCGCATTTCGAAATTACTAAATTAACAAAACCGCTAATAGAAAATGCTGCGATATTTTTTGATAATGAAGAGCTTTCTGAAAAAATTCAAGATAAAGAATGGATTCAAAACTACGTTGAGGGACGGGATTTGATTGATTTATTAAATGACTTCGCAACGACAGAACTACAACCTGAAAATTTACATCAATTATTAAGAAAGTTACCACCTAGAGAGTACTCAATATCTAGTAGTTATAAAGCAACACCAGATGAAGTTCACATTACTGTTGGGGCAGTTAGATATCAAGCACACGGTCGCGAACGTTCAGGAGTTTGTTCAGTTCAATTTGCAGAGAGAATACAAGAGGGCGATACAATTCCTATCTATTTAAAACGAAATCCGAATTTTAAGTTTCCGCAAGATGAATCAACACCTGTGATTATGATAGGTCCTGGGACAGGTGTTGCACCGTTTAGATCCTATATGCAAGAACGAGAGGAACTAGGTTTTGAAGGAAATACATGGTTATTCTTTGGAGATCAACACTTCACTACAGATTTTCTGTATCAAACGGAATGGCAAGAATGGCTTGAAGATGGAACTTTATCAAAATTAGATATTGCTTTTTCTAGAGATACTGATAAAAAAGTGTATGTGCAACATAAAATTGCAGAAAATAGTGAACAATTTAATCGATGGATTGAAAATGGCGCTACTATTTATGTATGTGGTGATGAAAGTAAAATGGCAAAGGATGTTCATCAAGCGATTAAAAATGTGTTAATCAAAGAGCAAAACCTATCTGAAACAGATGCAGAAGAATACTTAAAACAAATGAAAAGAGATAAAAGATATCAAAGAGACGTGTATTAATAGAAGGGACGGGGGATACATGGTTAATACAAATAATCATATTTCGGAAGAATTAGATAAAAATCTTGATGAAATGGAATTTTTAAAAGCAAATAGTGACTTTTTGCGTGGAACTATTGAACAAAGTTTAGCTAATCCAATCACTGGATCCATTACACAAGATGATGCAAAACTGCTAAAGTTTCACGGAAGTTATATGCAAGATGACAGGGATTTAAGAGATGAGCGTCGTAAACAAAAACTTGAGCCTGCATATAGTTTTATGATTCGAGTTCGTGTACCCGGGGGGAAAGCGACTCCTGAACAGTGGATTGCTATGGATGATATTTCTAATCAATATGCCAATCATACGATTAAATTAACAACACGCCAAGCATTTCAATTTCATGGCATTCTTAAACGTAATTTGAAACAATCAATGAAAAATATCAATCATGCAGTACTTGATTCTATTGCTGCATGTGGAGATGTTAATCGTAATACAATGTGCAATCCTAATCCTTATCAATCTCAAGTACATAAGGAGATTAATGATTATGCAACGCGTATAAGTAATCACTTACTTCCAAGAACAAATGCATATCATGAAATTTGGCTTGATGGTGAAAAGGTTTTAGATTCTAGTGAGGAAAAGGAACCTATTTATGGGAATACGTATTTACCACGTAAATTCAAAATAGGTATTGCGGTACCACCATCTAATGATATTGACGTCTATTCTCAAGATATTGGTTTAATCGCTATCGTTGAACAAGATGAGTTAATTGGATTTAATGTGACTATCGGTGGCGGTATGGGTATGACTCATGGTAATACAGAAACATATCCTCAACTTGGACGTCTCATAGGTTTTATACCTAAGGAAAAGGTTGTAGATGTATGTGAGAAAATACTTACAATACAACGTGATTATGGTAATCGTGAAAATCGAAAAAATGCACGTTTTAAATATACAGTGGACCGTCTAGGAGAAACTTGGGTGACTGAAGAATTAAACCGACGATTAGGTTGGGAAATTAAAGCGCCACGTGATTTCGAATTTGAACATAATGGTGATCGATTAGGTTGGATTGAAGGTGTTAATAATTGGAACTTCACTTTATTTATACAAAATGGGCGTGTGAAAGATACTGAAGACTATTTGTTAAAAACAGCCTTAAGAGAAATCGCAGAAATCCATACTGGAGATTTCAGATTATCACCTAATCAGAACTTAGTTATTGCAAATGTTTCTCCCGAGAAAAAGGAAGAAATACAAGCTATTATTAATAAATATAAGTTAACAGATGGCAAAAATTATACAGGACTTAGAAGAAATTCTATGGCTTGTGTTGCTTTCCCAACGTGTGGTTTAGCTATGGCAGAATCTGAAAGATATCTTCCTTCATTAATTACAAAAATTGAAGATTTACTAGATGAGTCTGGTTTAAGAGAGGAAGAAATAACGATTCGTATGACAGGTTGTCCTAATGGATGTGCAAGACCAGCGCTAGCAGAAATAGCTTTTATCGGTAAAGCACCTGGTAAATATAATATGTACTTAGGTGGTAGTTTTAAAGGCGAACGTCTAAATAAAATATATAAAGAGAATATCGACGAAAATGAAATATTAGAAAGTCTACGTCCATTGTTATTGCGTTATAGTAAAGAGCGTCTTGACGGAGAACACTTTGGGGACTTTGTAATTCGTGCCGGTGTGATAGCCAAAGTTCATGATGGTCGCGATTTTCATAGCTAAACGAGAGGGGTAGTGTTTCATATGGGGAAAGTATATTTAGTTGGAGCTGGACCTGGCGATCCAGAATTAATAACATTAAAAGGTTTAAAAGCCATTAAAGAAGCCGATGTCATTCTTTATGACCGACTTGTAAATAAAGAAATACTTAATTATGCTTCTCCTTCTACTAAGTTCTTCTATTGTGGTAAGGATCCTCACAGGCACTCCTTACCGCAGGAAGAAACAAATAAAATGATGGTAACCTTAGCCAAAAAAGGGCACACAGTTACACGTTTAAAGGGTGGCGATCCATTTGTTTTTGGACGTGGCGGAGAAGAAGCAGAGGAATTAGCATGTCATAATATCCACTTTGAAATTATACCTGGAATTACATCGGGAATTGCAGCACCAGCATATGCTGGAATTCCAGTAACACATCGTGATTATAGTTCTTCTGTAGCATTTGTAACTGCAGTGAATAAACCTGGTATGGATAAAGGCAAATACTGGCAACATTTGGCCAATGGTCCTGAAACTTTATGCATATATATGGGGGTTAAGAGACTCAGTGAAATTTGTGAGTTGTTAATACAATATGGCCGTTCGTCAGAAACACCAGTAGCTCTCGTGCATATGGGAACGTCAAAACAGCAAATGACAGTGACTGGGACACTGGATACAATTCAAGAACGAGCACATCACATTCAGAATCCAGCAATGATTATTGTAGGCGAAGTGGTTAAGATGAGAGAAAAAATTAATTGGTTTGTAGAACAAGCAACTGTTCAAAATGAAACGTTAACGGAAATGTCATCAACTTAGCGCATACATTTAACGCAACAATAAAAATCATGGATAAATATCATGTTATAAAGAGTATTAATAAAAGTGTATAGGAGGAAATCATCATGAATATGCCCTTAATGATTGATTTAAGTAACAAGAAAGTCGTCATTGTAGGTGGAGGTAAAGTTGCAACACGTCGTACTACAAGTTTATTAGCTTATACAAACCATATTCATGTTGTAAGTCCAACAATTACTGATACATTACAAAAATATCTAGAAACGAAGCAAATCACTTATGAAAAGAAACTCTTCGAACCACAAGATGTTAAGAATGCTGATATGGTCATCGCGGCTACTAATCAATCTGATGTTAACAACGATGTGAGGGCAGCTTTGTCTAAGAACGTATTGTTTAATCATGCAGGACAAGCAGACCTAGGAAATATAACGTTCCCTAATTTCTTAAAAAGAGATAAATTAACAATAAGTGTATCAACTGATGGTGCAAGTCCTAAATTAGGTCAACGAATTATTAAAGATTTAAAGGTTACATACAACGAAGACTATTCAATGTATATTCAGTTTTTATATGAAAGTAGACAGTATATTAAATCACTTAAAATTGAGCCATCTGATAAACAAGCGTTACTCGAGCAAATTTTGTCAGACAAATATTTAGATGAGAAGAAGCAACAAGATTTCATCCGATGGCTAAAATCACAAGTCAAATGAAGAATGGGGGCATATGATATATGCGCAAAGTATTAATTTTCGCAATTGCGGGATTTTTAGCACAACTTGTTGATGGATCATTAGGCATGGGATTTGGCGCTTCATCGTCATCAATATTATTAACTTATGGTATAGCACCGGCAGTAGTGTCAGCAACCGTTCATTTTTCTGAAATTGCAACAACAGCTGCATCTGGGACATCACATTGGAGATTTGATAATGTTCATAAACCAACAATGTTGAAGTTAGCTATACCCGGCTCAATAAGCGCCTTTATCGGTGCAGGTGTTTTGACATTTATTCATGGTGATTATATTAAACCGTTCATTGCATTATTCTTGTTAAGTATGGGATTTTATATTTTGTATCAATTTCTATTTAAACGTGCACATGAACATCATCATCATGTGGGAGATTTGAGTAGCTTTAAAGTAATTCCACAAGGTTTTGTGGCAGGATTTTTAGACGCAATCGGTGGTGGTGGTTGGGGACCAGTTAATACACCACTCCTGCTCTCAAGTAAAAAAATTCAACCACGATATGCGATTGGAACGGTCTCAGCAAGTGAATTTTTTGTTACGTCATCTGCTGCTTTAAGTTTCATCATCTTTTTAGGAATCACTCAAATTAATTGGTTTGCTGTAATTGCTTTGAGTCTCGGTGGAATGGTAGCGGCACCTATTTCAGCGTATTTAGTTAAAGTGTTACCTATTAACATTCTTGCAATTTGTGTCGGAGGTTTAATCATTTTTACAAATAGTAATGCATTATTAAGCTATTTTGTAAAAGATAGCACTATTTCAAATACAGTTCGATTCATTATTATTATTGCAATCATTATTTTGCTTGTTTTTCAAGTCGTTCGAAACAAGAAATTATCTTTTTCTTACAAGAAAAGCCGAGTAAACAAATATAATTAATTAGAAAAGGGGATTTGATTATAATGTCTAACAATGAAACAATAACCAATTATACAATTAAACCTCATGGAGGAGAACTTATCAATCGTGTTGTTGAAGGAAACGAACGTGAACGTTTGATTGAGGAAGCATTAAAGTTTAAACCGATTACTTTAAATCCTTGGGGAATATCGGATCTAGAGCTCATAGGTATTGGCGGATTTAGTCCCCTTACAGGATTTATGAACAAAGAAGACTACACTAAGGTGATAGAGGAAACGCATTTAAGCAATGGCTTGGTCTGGAGTATTCCTATCACTTTACCTGTAACAGAATCTGAAGCAGATAAACTTGATATAGGTGATGATATCGCTTTATATGGTGAAGATGGACAGTTATATGGAACGCTTAAATTAGAAGAAAAGTACACATATGATAAAGAAAAAGAAGCGCGTTTGGTATACGGAACAACTGAAGAAGCGCATCCTGGAGTTAAAAAGGTTTATGAAAAAGGAAATATTTATTTAGGTGGTCCTATTAAACTATTAAATCGTCCGAAACATGATGCGTTTTCAAATTATCATTTGGATCCTTCAGAGACAAGACAATTATTTCATGATTTAGGTTGGAAAACTGTCGTAGGTTTTCAAACGAGAAATCCAGTGCATCGAGCACATGAATATATTCAAAAATCAGCACTAGAAATTGTTGATGGTCTACTTTTAAATCCACTAGTTGGTGAAACAAAGTCAGACGATATTCCAGCGGATGTACGTATGGAAAGTTATGAAGTGATATTAAAAAACTATTATCCTGAAGATAGAGCACGTCTAGTCATTTATCCTGCTGCAATGCGCTATGCCGGACCACGTGAAGCGATACTTCATGCAACTGTCCGTAAAAATTATGGTTGTACACATTTTATTGTGGGAAGAGATCATGCTGGTGTAGGCGATTATTATGGTACTTATGAAGCACAAGAACTGATTGCTCAATTTGAAGATGAGTTAGGTATTCAAATTTTAAAATTTGAACATGCCTTTTATTGTGAAGCTTGTGGTAATATGGCAACTGCTAAAACATGTCCGCATGACGCTTCTCAACATTTACATTTAAGTGGTACTAAAGTAAGGGAAAAACTGCGTAATGGCGAATCATTACCAACTAAATTTTCAAGACCAGAAGTTGCCGAAGTTCTAATTAAAGGTTTGCGAGAAAAATAAATCAGGAGTGTTAAAATGAGTGAATCAAATCATATTACATGGCATGACTCAGAAGTCACGAAGAAACAAAGACAGCATAGAAATGGACACAAAAGTGCTGTAATTTGGTTTACAGGGCTATCTGGGTCAGGTAAATCAACGGTTTCTGTTGCCTTAGAGAAAGAATTATTTAATGAAGGAAAACAAACATACCGTTTAGATGGTGATAATGTGCGTCACGGTCTTAATAAAAATTTAGGATTTAGTCCTGAAGATCGTTCAGAAAATATTCGACGCATTGGAGAAGTAGCAAAATTAATGGTAGACGCTGGAGCTTTAACAGTTACTGCTTTTATCTCCCCATATAAAGAAGACAGAGAAGGTGTTAGAGCATTACTAGAGGATAATGAGTTTATAGAAGTATATACAAAATGTAGTGTTGAAGAATGTGAAAAGAGAGATCCGAAAGGATTGTATAAAAAAGCACGATCTGGGGAAATACCTGAATTTACAGGTATAAGTGCACCTTATCAAGCACCTGAAAATCCTGAAATCACTATAGATACTGAACACGACACTATTGAACAATCAGTGGAACAAATTATACGTTATCTTAAAGAACACCAATATATTTAAATTGATATTTCATCATATAGAGTAGGAGAGAATTAAAGATTCTTAATCTTACTCTTTTTAATTTTAAAAGTATACTGGAAAGTTTTGAACATATCATAATTTTTAAAGAAAAGCACTTGGTCAGGTATACTTACTTCTAATTAAGTAAGAAGATGTTATTTCTAAATGATATCAATAGTATACTTATGAGTCATGATTTATGCTTAGTTTGTGATTATCTAAATACAAATATAATTTAAATTTATAAAAAGCTAATTATTGATGTGTGATTAAAGTGAAATAAAAAGGGAAAATATTTTTAAAGAGATATTGAGTGATTTATCATAAAAAATAAGAGGATGGTGATATAACATGGCATTTAATATTTGGATGTGGATTTTACTTGTATTATTTATTGTTGGGACAATAGCTGTAATTCTCATTTTAACAGTTGGCTCAGTGTTAGAAGAGCGTTCATATGACCGTCGATCAGAAGATGAAAAGCGCAAAAATTTAGAAAAAATCTTGAGATGTCAAAGGGGCATACAGATGAATCGCAAGAGTCGAGCAACGGGGAAGAACAAGTAACACAAGAGCATTCTCATCATGGCGTTCAAGATCATCAACAAACACATCAAAATATAAATCAATCAACACAAGATAATAGAAATAATTAGATAGGTGAAAGGGAAAAGGTAAATGCTTTTTTCGGTTATTTATTCCCAATTTATACGAAGATAATTACTAGAATTACCAAAAGTGAAGATATTATAAATTTTAACTGAATTAATAACTAACTATATGTTATAGAAGCCTGAGAACATTGACGTCTCAGGTTTTTATATTGATTACAAAACTATCTTTATCTCACATAGAGTTCACTAAACGTTAATAATCTTTATGACATTTTAGTTAACGACTTAGTAATCGATTGTAATACTATATATAGTGTTTTATTTTATTGATATATACTATATATAGCGAAGGGTGACAAAATGACTACTTTAGAAACATCATTAACTCGATTAATCACAAAAGATCCAACTATATTAAATGAAAATGCAAATAAAGATAGTAATACATTCTCAACAATGCGAGATTTAACAGCTGGAACGGTATCAAAGTCTTATGCACTCGATCATTTACTTCCGAAGCATGTTGCTCATGCACATCAATCGGGAGATATTCATTTTCACGACTTAGATTACCATCCATTTCAACCATTAACCAATTGTTGTCTCATAGATGCAAAAGATATGTTAGAGAATGGCTTTGAGATAGGTAATGCTAATGTTACAAGACCTCAATCAATACAAACCGCCTCAGCACAACTTGTACAAATCATTGCAAACGTTTCAAGCAGTCAATACGGAGGTTGTACTGTCGATCGTGTTGACGAATTACTAAGTAAATATGCACAAATGAACGCACAATATCATAGGGAAGTAGCGAATGATTTCGTTCAACCTGACAAAATTGAGAATTATGTGGACACGCAAGTAACTAAAGATATTGGTGATGCGATTGAAAGTTTAGAGTATGAGATCAACACACTATATACTTCCAATGGACAAACGCCATTCGTTACTTTGGGATTTGGTTTAGGAACAGATCAATTAAGTCGAAAGATTCAACAAGCAATTTTACATACTCGTATTAAAGGTCTCGGTAAAGATAGAGTCACTGCAATTTTCCCTAAACTTGTATTTTCGATAAAAAAGGGTATTAACTTTGGTCCAGAAGATCCTAACTATGATATTAAGCAACTTGCATTGGAATGTTCAACAAAACGCATGTATCCCGATATTTTAAATTACGATAAACTAGTGGAACTGCTTGGTGATTTTAAAGCACCGATGGGATGTCGTTCATTTTTACCAAGTTGGAAGAATGATGAAGGTCAATTGGAAAATAATGGACGGTGTAACTTAGGTGTAGTGACGCTGAACGTACCGAGAATTGCAATCGAAGCAGATGGTGACATGCAACAGTTTTGGGATATCTTTGAAAAACGCATGCAATTGTTACATGATGCACTTGTGTATCGAATTGAAAGACTACAAGATGCTATTCCGGATAACGCGCCTATTTTATATAAAAGTGGTGCATTTAAAAATAAACTCACTTCAGAAGATACTGTCGAATCATTATTTACAAATCAACGCGCTACAATTTCAATGGGGTATATCGGTTTATACGAAGCAGCAACATTATTTTATGGACCAAATTGGGAACATAATCCTGAGGCTAAAACATTCACATTAGACATATTAAGAGAAATGAAACGTTATCAAGTAGAGTGGACGAAACAATATGATATTTGGTTCAGTATATACAGCACACCTAGTGAATCACTCACAGATAGATTTTGCCGATTGGACAAAGATAAATTTGGATCTATTCCAGATGTTACTGACAAAGGATATTACCAAAATTCATTCCACTATGATGTTCGTAAAGATGTAACGCCGTTTGAAAAACTAGATTTTGAAAAGGACTATCCTTACTACGCAAGTGGTGGATTCATTCATTATTGTGAATATCCAAAGTTAAATCATAATCTTAAAGCTTTAGAAGCAGTATGGGATTATGCTTATGATAAGGTAGGTTATTTAGGTACGAATATTCCTATTGATCACTGTTATCGTTGTGGCTATGATGGAGATTTTGAAACTACTGCTAACGGATATAAATGCCCACATTGTGGCAACAATGATCCTAAAACAGTTGACGTTGTAAAAAGAACATGTGGTTATTTAGGAAATCCAGTTCAAAGACCAGTTATTGAAGGACGACAAAAAGAGATATGTGCGAGAGTGAAACACATGAAGGAACCTCGTTCATGAATATTTTAAACATTAAAGAAGGTCACCACTATATAGCTAAAATAGAAAGTCATAGCTTTGTAGATGGTGAAGGTGTTCGATGCAGTGTATATGTTTCCGGATGTCCTTTTCAATGTAAAGGTTGTTATAACGTTCAAGCCCAAAATTTTAAATACGGAGAACCATTCGAACTAGAAATGCTTGAAGAGATTTTAGATTATTGTGCGCCTTCTTATATCGAAGGCTTAAGCATACTTGGTGGAGAACCATTTTGTAATTTGTCTATCACACTCCAACTCGTTGAAGCTTTTAGACAACGATTCGGTCATACAAAAACAATTTGGGTGTGGACTGGCTTTTTATTTGAATATTTGAAACAGCAAAACGATGCGCGCAAGTCATTACTCGAACATATTGATGTATTAGTTGATGGTATGTTTATTCAACATTTATATCGTCCGAATCTTCCATATAAAGGATCACTTAATCAACGTGTGATTGATGTTCAAGCTTCCTTAAAAAAAGAACAGGTCATTGAATATCTAACTAAATAGTTTATGATAATAATTGTAATTAATTTTTAAGATATCTCTTAGAAAAATAGCCCAAAATAAATGTTATGGTTCATTTGTTTTGGGCAATCTTTGTTATAAGTTATCAATGAGATGAACAGGAATGTTATCACATGTATAACGACAGTTTTAAAGAGTATAGTTAATTTTATTTTTAAAGTAAATTTTTATCACTTTTTATTAGGTGGATGTGATTTGTTGCAATTTATAGACTGAAAAGTGACAAACATTAAACATCTAAAAAGTAAAAGAAATAATATTATACTTATATATATACTAATTACATATTAAAGTGATAAAATATTGAAGTGAAAATTGTTCGGCATAAGTTAGGAGATTCTTCCATGTTATTGTTTATCATAGAAATCATAATCATGATTCTAGCGATATTATTAGGATTAAGAACTGCTGGTGCACTGGGATGTGGCATCTTTGCTATAGTAGCGCAACTTATTATGATATTTGGATTCCAGTTACCTCCAGGTTCAGCACCAGTGACGGCAGTCTTGATCATATTATCTATTGGTATAGCAGGTGGTACGTTACAAGCTACTGGTGGTATTGACTATTTAGTTTACATTGCTTCACGTGTGATTGAACGCTTTCCAAAATCAATTATATTTATAGCACCAATGATTGTCTTTGTCTTTGTTTTTGGAATTGGTACTGCAAATATAGCTCTTTCACTTGAACCTATCATCGCTAAAACTGCACAAAAAGCACGAATTCAGCCTAAACGCGCATTAACTGCTTCGGTACTAACCGCCAATTTAGCCCTACTTTGTAGCCCGGCAGCTTCCGCTACAGCTTATATTATTTCAGTATTAGCAGGGTATGAAATATCGATGGGTAAGTATTTAAGTATTGTTTTACCTACAGCTTTAATTAGTATGTTAATGCTTAGTACATTTTGTACATTTGTAGGACGAAAAGAACACGTGCGTGATGAATCAGAACGTTTAGTTCAGATGCCAGAAGTCGAAATCAAAAATGACTTTTCATTAAAAGTAAAAATAGGTGTTATCTCATTCCTATTATGTGTCATGGGTATATTAACGTTTGGCATATTTCCTAATCTCATGCCGCAATTCAATGTGAATGGAGATGTAGTTAAAGTTGAGATGACTGAAATTGTTCAGTTCTTTATGTATCTCAGCGCTACAATTAATTTATTATTAATAAAAATCAATACTTCTGATATTCTGTCATCGAATATTACTCAGTCTGCAATGGGAGCACTCTTTGCAGTTCTTGGCCCAGGTTGGTTAGGTGCAACAATATTTAATGCTCCACATAACTTAAAAATATTGAAAAATGATATTGGGTCAATTATTAGTGAAGTACCTTGGCTTGTTATCATACTTGTTTCTGTAGTTGCAATGATTGTCATTTCTCAAACAGCTACAGCATCAATTATGGTACCGATAGTTATGAGTTTAGGTATACCCCCCATCTATTTTGTTGCGATGGTACAAACATTAAATGTGAATTTCGTTATTCCAGCTCAACCGACACTATTATTTGCTGTAGAACTAGATGAAACTGGTAGAACAAGACCTACGAGCTTTATGATACCAGGATTTTTTGTTATAACAGTATCCGTCATTACTGGATTTGTTATTAAAACCATTTTAGGATATTAATCAATTTTTATAAGTTGGAATTTAATCGCTATATATAGTTCTTTAGATACTTCATCTCATAGAGTAAGGTATTTGAATGACTAAATATTGGCGATTTTTTTATTTATAGATTAAGAGTGAGTATAAGTGGAGAAAAAAATTTAAAATAAATATATATACGTTAAAAGTGTATAAAAATACAATATGAAATATTGTAAAGTTCGTTCATTTTGTTAAATTTTAACTTAACACTATTGTCATAGCAATTTAAGATGAATGTTTGAGAGGCGTAAATTATATAATTATTCAAATGAGATTTTGATGATCCATGTATGTAATTTGCATTATTATTAAAAATTCGTTATTGTCTTTTTTGTGAATCACTATCCATTGAACGTAATTTAAAGTAAAGATTCATAAATTAATATTAGGGGGATCACATTTGAAAAAGGAAAAAGTTATGGACTGGACGACCTTCATAGGCGTAGTCATTGTGTTACTTTTTGCTGTTATACCTATGATGGTTTTTCCGAAAGCAAGTGAAATAATCATTACCGATATCAATAGTGCCATTTCTAATTCAATTGGATCGGTATATCTCTTTATGGGACTGGCTATATTTTGTTTTGTTTTATACATAGCATTTGGTAAGTACGGGAATGTCACGTTAGGAAAAGCGACTGACAAACCTGAATTTAATAATTTCACATGGGCAGCCATGTTATTCTGTGCCGGTATTGGTTCGGATATTTTATATTGGGGTGTTATTGAGTGGGCATTTTATTATCAAGTACCTCCTAACGGTGCAAAATCAATGTCTGATCAAGCTCTTCAATATGCAACTCAGTATGGTATGTTTCACTGGGGACCTATAGCCTGGGCAATATATGTGCTACCAGCATTGCCAATTGGTTATTTAGTTTTCGTTAAGAAGAAACCCGTCTATAAAATTAGTCAAGCTTGTCGACCAATTTTAAAAGGACATACGGATAAATTATTAGGAAAAATCGTAGATATTTTATTTATTTTCGGTTTGCTCGGTGGTGCTGCAACATCACTCGCTCTAGGCGTGCCAATGATCTCAGCTGGTATTGAACGATTGACTGGTTTAGATGGATCTAATATGATTTTACGTTCAATCATCTTACTAACTATTACAGTTATTTTCGCAATCAGTTCTTACACAGGTTTGAAAAAAGGTATTCAAAAATTAAGTGATGTTAACGTTTGGTTATCATTTTTATTATTAGCATTTGTATTCATTGTAGGTCCAACTGTGTTTATTATGGAAACTACAGTTACAGGGTTCGGTAATATGATAAAAGATTTCTTCCATATGGCGACATGGATGGAACCATTTGGTGGCATAAAAGGTCGTAAAGAGACGAATTTCCCTCAAGATTGGACAATATTCTACTGGTCATGGTGGCTCGTTTATGCACCGTTTATTGGATTATTTATCGCACGTATCTCAAAAGGACGTACACTTAAAGAAGTTGTATTAGGAACAATATGCTATGGAACATTAGGTTGTGTATTATTTTTCGGTATTTTTGGTAACTATGCTGTATATCTACAAATTTCTGAGCAATTTAATGTAATAAGCTATTTAAACAATCATGGTACAGAGGCAACAATCATAGAAGTAATGCATCAACTACCATTCTCGACAATTACTATTATCTTATTCTTAATATCAGCTTTCTTATTCTTAGCAACAACATTCGATTCTGGTTCATATATTTTAGCAGCAGCGTCACAGAAAAAAGTGATAGGAGAACCGTTACGTGCTAATCGTTTATTCTGGGCGTTTGCGTTATGTTTACTACCGTTCTCTTTAATGCTAGTTGGAGGAGAACGTGCATTAGAAGTATTGAAAACAGCATCATTACTTGCTAGTGTACCTTTAATTGTTATATTTACGCTTATGATGATTTCGTTCTTAATTATACTCGGACGAGATCGTATCAAGTTAGAAAGACGTGCAGATAAGCATAAAGAAATTGAAAGACGTTCTCTAAGAATAGTTCAGGTCAAAGATAAACCTGAAGATGATAACTTATAAAAAATAGCCAAGCAATAATGTTAAGTCATTATCGCTTGGCTTTTTATTTTTAATCATGATGATGTTGTTCATCTGGAATTGGAAAATAGTTAAAGATTTCTCCTGACTCTAAAGCTTCACTTAATTGAGCGAGCCACTTGTAATAAATTTTAGAGTGGTCTAACTGCGCTTTTACATTTATTGCTTGGTTTTTAACTTCCTCGTCTATATCATTCTTTTCAAGAATTGGGTAAATGATATTTTCTGCATCTTTAATAGCTTCCATATTAGTGTCAATTTCACGTTCCCATTTTTTAGTGAAAAAGTTGCGGAAGAAAGTGAAGAAATCTTTCTCTGCAATAAAATGTTGCTTTCGGCTACCACGCGTGAATTGTTGTTTGACGATATCGTATTCTTGTAGTTTTTTTACACCTGTACTCATACTAGGTTTACTCATTTGCAGTTGTTGTCGCATTTCATCAAGTGTCATACTTCCTTCAAAAACCATAATGCCATACAGGTTACCTACACTACGGTTGATACCATACAAATCCATGGTTTCACCGATTGAGTTGATAACTAAATCTTTAGCTTCTTCGATATGTTGACTGTCATTGTTATTATAATCCATCACTGCACCTCCATTTTAATCCATTATTCAGCTTAGGTGGGACGCACTAGATACTATGATTTTATGATGATTGTAAATAATACATCTATTGCTTTGAGTTGTAGTTCGTTCGTGAATATAAAGCATAGTTACATTGAAAGTTTATAATCATCAAAATCAAATGTTAGTTATCGATTTGAATTGTTAATGTCTATACTACTGTTTGACTATCTCAATGCCGTAATCTATAAACGGCTATAAAAACCTATACTATATGTCCCATTTCTAATAAATACACACGAGAATCATTATAAAGCCTTTTATGAAAAAAAGAAAAGTAATTTTCTGAACAAAAATTATTTCTTAAACATAGATAAGTTTGATTGTAAAATACAAACATTTTTAAAGAAATTGACACTTTTTCATCAATTATGATAACATAACTCTGTAAAATTCGTTAAATAAAAATTTAACAAACTTAACGGAGGTCGTTTGATGGAACTTGTAGATAAATTATCAAATCGTCAATATATTGATGGAGAATGGGTTGAAAGTTCAAATAAAAACACAAGAGATATTATAAATCCTTACAATCAAGAAACAATCTTCACTGTAGCTGAAGGAACTAAAGAAGATGTTGAAAGAGCAATTTTAGCTGCTAGAAGATCTTTCGAAGACGGTGAATGGTCACTTGAAACAAGTGAAGTCAGAGGTAAAAAAGTGAGAGCCGTTGCTGATAAAATTAAAAAAAATAGAGAAGAGTTAGCTAAATTAGAAACATTAGACACTGGTAAAACTTTAGAAGAATCCTACGCTGATATGGATGATATTCACAATGTGTTTATGTACTTTGCTGGTTTAGCTGATAAAGATGGCGGTGAAATGATTAACTCACCAATTCCTAATACAGAAAGTAAAATAGTTAAAGAACCTGTAGGTGTTGTTACTCAAATTACACCTTGGAACTATCCATTACTTCAAGCATCTTGGAAAATTGCGCCAGCTTTAGCAACAGGTTGCTCATTAGTTATGAAACCAAGTGAAATTACTCCGTTAACAACAATTCGTGTATTTGAATTGATGGAGGAAGTTGGTTTCCCAAAAGGAACAATTAATTTAGTACTTGGTGCTGGATCAGAAGTGGGCGACGTGATGTCAGGTCATGAAGAAGTCGATTTAGTTTCATTTACAGGTGGTATTGAAACAGGAAAACACATTATGAAACAAGCAGCTAATCACGTAACCGACGTTGCATTAGAATTAGGCGGCAAAAATCCTAATATTATTTTTGATGACGCTGATTTCGAATTAGCTGTAGACCAAGCACTTAATGGTGGATATTTCCACGCTGGTCAAGTGTGTTCTGCTGGTTCTAGAATCTTAGTTCACAATGATATTAAAGATAAATTTGAAAAAGCTCTTATTGATCGCGTAAGCAAAATCAAATTAGGTAACGGTTTTGATCAAGATACTGAAATGGGACCAGTTATCTCAACAGCACACCGCGATAAAATTGAAGGTTATATGAAAGTTGCGAAAAAAGATGGAGCAACAATTGCTATTGGTGGTAAACGTCCTGAACGAGAAGACTTACAAGCGGGATTATTCTTTGAACCTACTGTAATTACAGATTGTGATACATCAATGCGTATTGTTCAAGAGGAAGTCTTTGGACCAGTTGTGACTGTAGAAGGATTTGCTGACGAAGAAGAAGCTATTCGCTTAGCAAATGATTCAATTTACGGTTTAGCAGGTGCTGTATTTACTAAAGATATTGGTAAAGCACAACGTGTTGCGAATAAATTGAAACTTGGTACGGTTTGGATTAACGATTTCCATCCATACTTTGCACAAGCGCCATGGGGCGGTTACAAACAATCAGGTATTGGTAGAGAATTAGGTAAAGAAGGCTTAGAGGAATATTTAGTAAGTAAACATATTCTTACAAATACTAATCCAGAACCAGTGGATTGGTTTAGTAAATAATAATAAATTGCTTTTATACAGTAAATGACCTATAAATACAAAATGCTACATGAAGTGAGTACTTACAAAGGTATAGTGCTCACTTCAATAAATGAAACCTTTTAAGAAAGAGATGTTAACAAACAAAGAAAACAAATCAATTTTTGGAGGTCTTTAACGATGAGAAGAAAACGCGATTCATACGATTATGTCATTATTGGTGGTGGTAGTGCAGGTTCAGTTCTTGGTGCACGCCTTTCAGAAGATAAAGATAAAAATGTTTTGGTATTAGAAGCTGGACGTAGTGACTATTTCTGGGATTTATTTATTCAAATGCCAGCAGCATTGATGTTCCCATCAGGTAATCGTTTTTATGACTGGGAATATCAAACTGACGAAGAACCACATATGGGACGTAGAGTTGATCATGCGAGAGGTAAAGTATTAGGTGGCTCAAGTTCTATTAACGGTATGATTTATCAACGAGGTAACCCAATGGACTATGAAGGATGGGCAGAACCTGAAGGAATGGATACATGGGACTTTGCGCATTGTCTACCATACTTCAAAAAGTTAGAAACAACATATGGTGCAGCGCCATATGATAAAGTTAGAGGTCATGATGGTCCAATCAAATTAAAACGTGGACCAGCTACTAATCCATTATTTAAATCATTCTTTAACGCAGGTGTTGAAGCGGGCTATCATAAAACTGCAGACGTTAATGGTTACAGACAAGAAGGATTTGGCCCATTTGATAGCCAAGTACATCATGGACGTCGTATGTCTGCTTCAAGAGCGTATCTACGCCCAGCATTAAGACGTAGAAACTTAGATGTTGAAACACGTGCGTTCGTAACAAAATTAATATTTGATGAAAATAATAGTAAAAAAGTAACAGGCGTGACTTTCAAGAAAAATGGTAAAGAACATACTGTTCATGCAAACGAAGTCATTTTATCTGGCGGTGCTTTCAATACGCCACAACTATTACAATTATCAGGTATTGGTGACTCAGAATTCTTAAAATCAAAAGGTATTGAACCACGTATGCATTTACCAGGTGTTGGTGAGAACTTCGAAGATCACTTAGAAGTATATATTCAACATAAATGTAAACAACCGGTTTCACTACAACCTAGCCTTGATGTTAAACGTATGCCGTTCATCGGTTTACAATGGATTTTTGCACGTAAAGGTGCAGCGGCGTCTAACCACTTTGAAGGTGGCGGCTTCGTAAGATCAAATGATGATGTTGATTATCCAAACCTCATGTTCCACTTCTTACCAATTGCTGTAAGATATGATGGTCAAAAAGCACCAGTAGCACATGGTTACCAAGTACATGTTGGACCAATGTACTCCAATTCAAGAGGTAGTTTGAAAATCAAATCTAAGGATCCATTTGAAAAACCAAGTATCGTGTTTAATTACTTATCTACGAAAGAAGACGAAAGAGAATGGGTTGAAGCAATCAGAGTAGCAAGAAATATCCTAAAACAAAAAGCTATGGATCCATTTAATGGTGGAGAAATTTCACCAGGACCACAAGTTCAAACGGATGAAGAAATTCTAGATTGGGTACGTAAAGATGGAGAAACTGCATTACATCCATCTTGTAGCGCGAAAATGGGACCTGCATCTGACCCAATGGCAGTAGTCGATCCTTTAACTATGAAAGTACATGGTATGGAAAATTTACGTGTCGTTGATGCTTCAGCAATGCCTAGAACAACAAATGGTAATATTCATGCGCCTGTATTGATGTTAGCTGAGAAAGCAGCGGACATTATTCGTGGTAGAAAACCGCTTGAACCTCAATATGTTGATTATTACAAACATGGTATTGACGATGAAAAAGCTGGTGCAATGGAAGACGATCCATTCTACCAATATTAAAATGGCTAATGAAAAGTTAAATTAAAAAATTTAATTACATGTGTATTTTTAGCTCTTTTATTCATTATTCATAAAATGACCTGAGACAAATCGTTGTCTCAGGTTTTTACATATATAACAGTAGTTATAAATGAAATTTCATTGAGCTTTCAAAGTGAGTATTTAGATGCGTCAAACATTAGTTCAAAATTATCTTGAAAAAACAGAGAAAGGTAGAAATCAGACGTTATTTACACAATACTCTGTATTTATTATTCAAGAAAAATGAAATACTACTATTACTTACTTTTATGAAGGCACGGATTGTTTAATTGAGGTGCATATACGAGCTAATGAAATTACATCTATAATCATTAAGACACCATCTTTGTTAAACCATAGTTATATGTAACGTCTTTGTCGCTCTATCAATATTAAAGAATTAGCCTTATTTTACCCTTCTGAAAATGAGGTAATGATGCATACTTGAGGTCATAATTTATAAATAATATATATGCTTATATTTAGAAAAGTAATAATTGAATAGTAAATGTTGCTTCAGATATTTACAAGATAATCAAGTCTCACATTTTGTGTGCCATAGAGATAATTATGTTTACTTCTATATGTAGTAGGTTTGATATTCTGTTTAATTAATTAGAGAAATTAAGAGCAATGATAAGTTTATGTTTTTTATGTGTCAACAACACTTTTCAGCTACTATATCACTTAGTTTCTCTTACTTTGATAAGTTATTAAGAATATATGTATAAGTGAAGTGCAAAGAGTGTCGGTTTGGATTTAATGTTTTATATAATAAATCATGGTAGTATGTATGTATATCATATTGAAGAGGTGATAGGGTGAGTTTTTATCATTTTATACAAAATTTCGTTGGTGATGAAACACCTTTAGGTAAACTAGCCGCATGGATTAACCAAGATGAAGATTTCCCTATGGAGGAAACAACAGCACATAATATATTAAACTATTTTAATCAGTTAAATTATTTTGATGACGATTGTATTGAAACTGTAAAACGCTCACTATCACTATATGAACAAAGTAAAGTAGCCCTATAATATTAAATTGAAATGAAGGGATGTCTTATGTTAGTTAGCGATACAAATAAAACATATATAATAGAAGAAACTCGTAATTCATTCACAATTGAAAGGAATAATGATCAACAACATTACGAAGTATTAGAATCAATTAACAGCTTATCTAATGATTCATTTTGTGTGTTAAATCACTTATTCGTCAATGAAGGTAATGAAGAGGTTTTTGAGTCACGGTTTTTAAAGAGAAATCAACATTTGCAAGATGTGTCTGGATTTAAAGCGCTAAGATTTCTTAGACCGGTAGTCAAAGGGAGACATTACATTATCATCACGCTATGGAACAGTAGACAAGCTTTCTATGATTGGCAAAATTCAAAAGCATATGCGCAAACTCATAAAAAACGTGGAACTCAAAAAGGTATCGATCATCGTATAGTCAATAGAGATTTATCCTATAATATAAGAATAGAGTTAGAAAGTCTTAATAACTAAATTTGTGTTGAATATATGAATGATAAAATATAAAAAACAGTATAATATGTTATTGAATTTATTAAGAATAAAAATTTGAGGATACTTTTAATGAATTGTACGCACGTAAAAGTCTATTTGACTTGTTCAAATAATATAAGATAAATGAATGTAACAAAAAGTTAATGATAAACCTGTACATTATTTTATGTTTCAGGTTTTTCTTATTTGAAAATTTGTTAGTTGATGATGTATGATATGAATGTTTTTAATAGGTTTGATAGATTATAAACCTTTGGTAGTTTTTAGATGAAAGTATATTGAAAGGAAGTACACTTATGAATAAATCAAATTTACTAGCACCTGAGAAATATAATATTGTTTCAGAAATAGAAAAATATGCTTCAGAAGATCATAAAAAAGCCATTATTTACAAGGATAACGAGCATGAAAATATTTCTGTAAGTTATAAAGAACTTATCAGTAATGCTAATAAAGTAGGGAATGTATTCCTCAATCATGGGCTAAAAAAGGGAGATAAAGTTCTCATCATGATGCCACGAGCAATCGTTACATATGAATTATATATTGCAGCATTGAAACTGGGTATAGCGATTGTTCCAAGTTCGGAAATGTTACGAACAAAAGATTTACAATATCGAATTACTCACGGTGAGATTGATGCAGTTATTTCATTTGATTCTCTAACTAAAGAATTCGAAAACGTTAAAGAATATGACCAATTAAAGAAATTTATAGTAGCTGGTCACAAAGAAGATTGGGTTTCAATAGAAGATGAAAAAGAAAAAGTAAGTGATGACCTTAAAGGCGCAGATACAACACGAGATGATTTGGCGATTCTTTCTTATACATCAGGTACAACAGGTAATCCAAAAGCAGTAACGCATTCACATGGATGGGGGTATGCCCATTTGCAAATGGCACCAAAACATTGGTTATGCATACAAGAGAATGATCTTGTATGGGCAACTGCAGCACCAGGGTGGCAAAAGTGGGTGTGGAGTCCATTCTTATCTGTTTTAGGGATGGGAGCAACAGCATTTGTCTATAACGGTCGTTTCCACCCTGAAACATATCTCGAGTTACTTCAAAATTATCAAATCAATGTTCTATGTTGTACACCAACAGAATATCGTATGATGGCTAAACTTAGTCATTTAGAACAGTATAATTTAGAACATTTACACAGTGCGGTGTCTGCGGGTGAACCTTTAAATCGAGAAGTTGTTGAACAATTTAAACGTCATTTTAATATTACTGTTCGAGATGGATATGGACAAACGGAAAGTACATTGTTGATTGGATTTCTAAAAGATACTGAACCACGTATGGGTTCAATGGGTAAAGGTATACCTGGTAGTTTTGTTACTGTCATTGATGATGATGGTAAAGAGGTTGGCCCAAATGTAAAAGGTAATATTGCCGTGCCTTTAGACTTACCAGCCTTATTTAAAGGTTATTTTAAAGATGAAGCACGCACAAAAGCAGCTTCAACAGGTGATTATTATGTTACTGGAGACCAAGCTCATATTGATAATGATGGTTATTTCTGGTTCGAAGGTCGCCGTGACGATATTATTATTAGTTCAGGATATACCATTGGACCTTTTGAAGTAGAAGATGCATTAACAAATCATGCAGCTGTTAAAGAATGTGCTGTTGTAGCAAGTCCGCATGACATTCGTGGAAATATTGTTAAAGCATTTATCATCTTGCAAGATGATTATGAAGCAAGTGATGAGTTAATCCAAGAATTACAAGTATTCTGTAAAAATGAAGTAGCACCGTATAAATATCCAAGAGCAATTGAATTTGTTGAAAATCTACCAAAAACAAATTCAGGTAAGATACGTCGCGTTGAATTACGTGATGCAGAAATTAAAAAATATAAACAATAGTATTCATCGCATTAAGTATGAATGAAAATATTTCCTGGGACACTTATACAATGTCTCAGGTTTTTTATTTTGACTATCAGAGACTAATATTAGAAATATGCATTAGTATAATTTAGTTAATGTCATGCGATAGGGAATTCAATATGAATTTTGTCCTGCTTTTTACGATTACATGAGTATAATCTCATCAATGATGAATTGAAAAATAGAATCATGAATAAAAAAGCATTAAATTAATACTTTTGACATATTTAGAACAAATTTAATGAAAGCCTTTTCTTAAAAGTGTTGTAATTCCTTTTCTATTATGACATACTTGTAAATAAATAGTATGACATAATAAAAATAAGAGGTGGTCAAGAATGACACAATTCGTTTATGCATTTAATGAAGGAAATATAGCTATGAAAGACTTACTTGGTGGTAAAGGTGCCAATCTTTCAGAGATGAAGAGACTCGGACTACCAGTACCTGATGGTTTTACAATTACGACTGAAGCTTGTATTACCTATTTAAAACAAAATGAAGAACTACCTACAGAAGTAAAGACACAATTAATTGATCATTTAGCAGCTTTTTCTAAACGAACAGGAAAGTCCTTTTCTTCTGATGACAACTTGTTATTAGTATCAGTACGTAGTGGTGCAAAAATTTCCATGCCAGGAATGATGGATACAATTCTTAACTTGGGACTTAATGATGATAATGTGAAAAAACTTGCTGACAAAACAAATGATGCGCGCTTTGCATATGATTGTTACCGTCGTTTACTACAAATGTTTGGAGAGGTTGTTTACGGTATTCCAATGACAGCTTTCGATACATATTTTAATGATTTTAAAACGAAGCATCGTTATCAAAATGATGCTGAAATTCCGGCAGAAGGACTACAAACTATATGTGAAAGATATAAAGAAATTTATGTAGAAGAGGCATATAAACCTTTTCCACAAGAACCGTTAAAGCAATTAGAAGAAGCAATTGAAGCAGTATTTAAATCTTGGGATAATGATCGTGCACGTGTATATAGAGATTTAAATGATATTCCACATGATATTGGTACAGCTGTAAATATTCAGGAAATGGTATTTGGTAATAGTGGTGCAAATAGTGGTACGGGTGTAGCATTTACAAGAAATCCAGTTACCGGAGAAAATCATTTATTCGGGGAGTACTTACTTAATGCTCAAGGTGAAGATGTTGTTGCAGGTATTCGTACCCCTAAGGATATTGACACTTTAAAACAACAAATGCCAGACGTGCATCAAGAGTTCGTTGATGTAACTAAACAACTTGAAAAGCATTACAAAGATATGCAAGATATAGAATTTACAATTGAAAATGGGAAACTTTATTTATTACAAACACGTAACGGAAAGCGCACTGCTAAAGCAGCAATAAAAATTGCTGTGGATTTAGTTCACGAGCAATTAATTACACGTGAAGAAGCAGTATCAAAAGTAGAAGTAAAATCAATCGACCAATTATTACATCCTAATTTTAATGAAGAGTCATTAAAGCAAGCGACAGTGGTTTCTAAAATGGGCTTACCAGCTAGTCCCGGTGCAGCAACAGGAAAAGTAGTCTTCTCTGCTGAAGAAGCAAAACTTCAAGCTGAAAATGGTAATAAAGTAGTGTTAATGCGACCGGAAACATCACCTGAAGATATTGAGGGGATGGTAGCAAGTGAAGCAATCGTAACAACTCATGGTGGTATGACATCACACGCTGCTGTTGTAGCAAGAGGAATGGGTAAATGTTGTGTGACAGGATGTTCGAATGTAGAGATAGATACAGTGAACAAAACAGTATATTATCCTGAAGGTGAATTACATGAAGGGGATATCGTTTCTGTAGATGGTTCAGCTGGTGATTTATATTTAGGAGCAATTGAAACAGTCAATGCTGAACATAGTGAAGAGTTCGATCAATTTATGACTTGGTCTGAAGAGATTGCAAGACTGCAAGTTAGAATGAATGCTGAAACACCACAAGATATAAAAGCTGGATATAATTTTGGCTCTAAAGGAATAGGTTTAGTTCGTACTGAGCACATGTTCTTTGGACCTGAACGTTTAATAGAAATGCGCCGTTTTATCTTAGCTTCAAATCATGACGAACGTGTACAAGCTTTAGAAAAAATTAAAACATATCAAGTAGAAGATTTTGAAACAATTTTCAGATTATCTCAAGATAGACCTACGATTGTTCGTTTACTTGATCCACCGTTACATGAGTTCTTGCCATCATCTGAAGAAGATATAAACAATGTTTCTCAACAGCTGAATGTATCTTCAGAGTTCTTACGCAAACGAATTGTTGACTTAAATGAAGTCAATCCAATGCTTGGTCATCGTGGTTGTCGTTTGGCTGTGACTTATCCAGAGTTATATGAGATGCAAGTTGAAGCTATCATTGAAAGTGTTATTAAGCTTCAAAAAGAGGGGATAACGTGCCTGCCAGAAATTATGATTCCTCTCGTGTCAACAGTAGAAGAATTTACAACTTTAAAAGAACGATTAGTTAATACAATTACACATTTAGAAAAAGAATCTCAACAAGATATACAATATATGATAGGTACTATGATTGAAACGCCTAGAGCATGCTTGATTGCGAATGACCTTGCGAAACATTGTGATTTCTTCAGTTTTGGTACTAATGATTTAACACAATTGACATTTGGTTTCTCTAGAGATGATGCAGGAAAATTCATAAATGTGTATACTGAAAATAACATTTTACAGCTTGACCCATTCCAAACTTTAGATAGAGAAGGTGTAGGACGACTAATTCAATTAGCCGTTGAACAAGCTAAAAATACCAATCCAGAGATTAAAATTGGTGTATGTGGTGAGCTTGGTGGCGATGCAAAATCAATTCGTCAATTTAACCAATGGGGAATTGATTATGTTTCATGTTCACCATTTAGAGTTCCGGGTGCAATTTTAGCTACAGCTCAGAGTCAAGCGGAGGAAAGCGAGCGATAAGGTGAAGGATAATAATGAAGTATTAAAGTTATTTATAGTTTCAGATTCAATAGGAGAAACAGCGCAACGGATGATTCATGCAACGTTGACACAGTTTCCAGATTTAACTCAAGTAGAAATTAAGAAATTTCCGTATATTAAGGACGAACAAGAATTTTTAAATGTCTTACAATTAGCTAAAGAACAGAATGCAATTGTTGCAACAACATTAGTGAGTGAGTCATTTAATGCATTAGGTCATCAGTTTGCAAATGAACATCAAATTCCCTATGTAGATTACATGTCTGAGTTAATTAGTATAATTAAAAAACATACACACGCTAAACCATTAATGGAAAGTGGTGCGTTGCGTAAGCTTAATGATGAGTATTTTAAGCGTATAGAAGCAATTGAGTATTCAGTGAAATATGATGATGGTAAGCATTTTACAGATATTGGAGAAGCGGATGCTTTAATAGTAGGTGTATCACGTACCTCTAAAACGCCATTAAGTATGTACTTAGCTAATAAAGGATATAAGATTGCAAATATTCCTTTAGTCCCTGAAGTGGCTATTCCAGATAATGTATTTCAACAAAAGAATTTAAAGGTATTTGGATTAACAGCAAGTCCCAATTATATCGCAAATATACGACGTAATCGTGCAGAAACATTAGGACTATCTTCAGAATCTAATTACAATAGTTTAGAGCGTATCAAAAAAGAATTATCTTATGCTGAAGAAGTTTTTAGAAAATTAAATGCAACGGTAATTAATACAGAATATAAATCGATAGAGGAATCGGCATTTTATATTGAAAAGTTTTTAGCTAAACGTTAAATTTTCATAAAAATATATATCATAAAATTGTCATAAATTTACTATTAACAATTTACTTTTCAAAGTGCTTGCTTTAACATATATATGTAAAAGCTATTAGATTTGATTCTTTTCTAAGGTTTTGAGGTTATAAAGTAATATAACAAGAATGATGACGTCTAATTAGCTGGAAAGCAATTTGATAACTACTACATAAGAGGTGAACATTATGGCTATGTCTGACAAAAAAGACGTCGTGTTAATCGGTGCCGGTGTACTAAGTACTACATTTGGTTCTATGTTGAAAACGATTGCACCTGATTGGGACATTCATTTATATGAACGTCTAGATCGTCCTGGTATTGAAAGTTCAAATGAACGTAACAATGCAGGAACAGGGCATGCAGCTTTATGTGAATTGAACTATACTGTACAACAACCTGATGGTTCAATTGATATTGAAAAAGCTAAAGAAATTAATGAACAATTTGAAATTTCTAAACAATTCTGGGGTCATTTAGTTAAATCAGGAGAAATTCAAAATCCTAAAGAATTTATTAATCCATTACCTCATATTAGTTTTGTTCGTGGTAAAAATAACGTTAAATTCTTAAAAGATCGTTATGAAGCGATGAAGCAATTCCCTATGTTCGATAATATCGAATATACTGAAGATATTGAAGAAATGAGAAAATGGATTCCATTAATGATGAAAGGCCGTGAAGATAAGGGCTACATGGCAGCGAGTAAAATAGACGAAGGCACTGACGTAAACTACGGTGAATTAACTCGTAAAATGGCTCAAAATCTTAAAAACTCACCAAACGTTGAAGTGCAATACAAACATGAAGTTGTTGATTTTGAACGTTTGTCTAATGGTAAATGGTCAGTTAAAATTAAAAATCTAAATAATGGACAAGTATTCGAACATCAAACTGATTATGTGTTTATCGGTGCTGGTGGTGGCGCAATTCCACTATTACAAAAAACTGGCATTCCAGAAAGTAAACATTTAGGTGGATTCCCAATCAGTGGACAATTTATTGCTTGTACAAATCCACAAGTTATTGAACAACACGATGCCAAAGTTTATGGTAAAGAACCACCTGGTACACCACCAATGACGGTACCTCACTTAGATACACGTTACATTGATGGTGAAAGAACATTATTATTTGGGCCATTTGCAAACGTGGGGCCTAAATTCCTAAAACATGGTTCTAACTTGGATTTATTCAAATCAATTAAACCATATAACATTACGACTTTACTTGCTTCTGCAGTTAAAAACTTACCATTAATTAAGTATTCATTTGACCAAGTCATTATGACAAAAGAAGGTTGTATGAACCATTTACGTACGTTCTATCCTGAAGCGCGTGATGAAGATTGGCAAGTTTACACAGCTGGTAAACGTGTACAAGTTATTAAAGATACTGAAGAGAATGGTAAAGGATTTATCCAATTTGGTACTGAAGTGGTTAATTCTGAAGACCACTCAGTTATTGCATTACTAGGCGAATCACCAGGAGCATCAACTTCAGTATCAGTAGCACTAGAAGTTTTAGAGAAAAACTTCCCTGAATACGCGAAAGACTGGGAACCTAAAATCAAGAAAATGATTCCTTCATATGGTGAATCACTTATTGATGATGTTCAATTAATGAGAAAAATACGTAAACAAACATCTAAAGATCTTGAATTAGGGTTCTATAATAAAGCAAAATAAAAAGATATAGCGTTATCTATTATTCCTTATTAGGTAAAGTTGCTGTATTTAATCTTTTAAATGCCTGAGACAATGAGTGTCTCAGGCATTTTTATATATTAACAGTCGATGGCTAATTTGCAGATGAAAGGGATTTAAATCAAGATTGTTAACTATCATATCCTATGATAAGGCAGCGAAAAAATTTCAATACAAAGTATATTTCATATCTTTTCTTTAATTGATAGATAATTAATGAAAATTCATTTTGTAAAATTAATAAATAAAAATATGTATAGGTAACTATATATTCAAAACCTTAAATAGTGTATTATAAAGTTATAAATAGCAATTTAAAACTAATCAATATTTAATTGTTATTTCTCTGTATATAAAAATTAAAAGGAGATAGAATATGAAAAAATTTTTGGAATTTTATTAATTGTGATGTCAATTGCTCTTGTGGGATGTTCAAATAGCAATGATTCAGATCAATCTTCTAATGAAAAGTCATCATCAAAAAGCTCGGAGAAAAAAACGGACGTGGCGACTGAATATACAAAAGAGGACGAATATAAAGAACTAGAAAAAGAAGCTAAGGATCTTAAACAAAAGCCAGTTCTTAATGAAATCGATGCACTTATTACAGAAAAAGGTTTTACAAATAAAACGGGATTGCAAGGCTGGGAAGACTATAAAAAATTAGTGGATAAGGTAACACTTGCAGATTATAAATATACAAAAGAATCTAAAGGGTCATCTATTGAAGAAGTTAATAAGTTCTTTAAAGATAAAAAAGGTGTAGAGATTAAACGAATGAAAAGTAAGGAAAAAATATTAAGCATATCAATTATATGTATGTAGATCCAGATGGTAAAAAAACAGGTAAAAATAAGCAACCTATGTCCTACGCTCAAATACTTGCAACATTTAAAGAAGGTAAATTAGTAGCTACAAATATTCAACCTGGATTTTTTGCTTTAGACAAAAAGAAAATGGTTAAAGCTAAAGACTTAGAAGAAGTTAAGACATTGGAAGATTTAACGCGTTTGAAAGATCCTAAAGCGACATCATATGGTATTTTACAGACGAAATATAAAGGAAAACCATACACTCAAGTTTCAATATTAGGCAGTGATTCTGATGAAGAGAATGATATTTCCTCAGCCATATTAGCTTATTATCTATTTTCACCAACGGAATTAGATAGTGATGATAATCATAAATACGTTGAAGTTGCATCAGCGCCATTCTTAAGTGCTCAAAACGATTTTTCATCTTATCAACTTGGTGTATTTAAAAAAATTATCGAAAGTAGTATGTCGTTCGATGAATAATCAAAGGACAAAATGTGTGTAAAGTATAAAAAAACCGTGTGGTCAGATTAATCTACCACACGGTTTTAATATTTCTCTAGACAATGTGATGTTGTTTAGAGAAAACATTGTTCGTTATGAACTGATAAATAATTAGTTTTTATTTACTGACGCATCATAGATTGAATCTACAGCATCGCCTAATGCTTTATCGAATTCTTCTTGTGATTGGCTAGCACGTAAGTCACTTGCTAATGCACGTGAGAAGCTTGCAATTAATTCATCGTTATCTTTTAACAATTTGTTAGCTTCATCTCGGCTGTAACCACCTGATAATACTACTACACGTACAACATTAGGGTGGTCAGCTAATTCTTTATATAAGTTAGCTTCAGTAGGAATAGTTAATTTTAGCATAACTAATTGATCATCGTTTAATGAATCTAAACCTTTTTTGATTTCAGCTTTTAAAACTTTCTCAATTTCAGATTTATCTTTAGCGTTAATATTAACTTCTGGTTCGATAATAGGTACTAAACCTTTAGCGATGATTTTTTTAGCGAATTCAAATTGTTGTTCAACAACATCTTTGATTCCTTGTTCATTAAGTTCAAGGATGTTAGAACGCATTTTAGTACCGAAGATATGACGTTCATTTGCACGATCTAAAGTTTCATCTAAATCATCAATTGGTTTCATTAATTGCACGCCATTTTTCTCTTCAGCAAGACCTTTGTCGACTTTTAAGAAAGGAACAACGCCTTTGTCCGCTAAATAGTCTCCAGTGTATTTACCTTCAACTTCGCGATCCATAGTTTGTTCGAATAAAATCGCACCTAAAATTTTATCAGGTGAAAATGAAGGTGAAGTTACAACGCGTGTACGCATATCGTGAACAAGTTGGAACATTTCGTCTTCATTACTGTATTGGTCTTCATTCACACCATATTCTTTAAGTGCTTTAGGTGTACTACCACCACTTTGGTCTAATGCAGCAATGAATCCTTTACCATGAGTCATTTTTTCTAATTGTTCTTTATTCATACTTTCCACTCCTTAATATAACTTTCATATACAGTATGATAAAAATTACTTTTTATCTCAAGTTTTTCTACTTAAAAATGATGAAAAATCACATAATTGTTGTAATTAACTATGATTTAGATGTGTAAAATGTAAATAAATCGTAACAATGATTTTCCTTAAATGCATCATTTCGTCAGAAACACCGACGAATAGAATTGAAGAAGTTTAACTGGTATTGGATATTTAACTATCAATTGATAAAGGTTAAATCAACCTAGGACAACATTAGATATCCTAGGCTTATAAGTACTTTTTCCTATATCAGATTAAGAGATTTAGAATAACATCTTATCGCTACCAAATGTATCTCCCAATGCTTGTTGGGCTAACACATTAAGGTAATGCCATGGTCTATCATAATCAGGTTGGAAGAAGAAATCTTGGACAGCGAGCTGTTCAAGTGTGAAACCAGCAGATATTACTACTGAAATAGTATTAATAGAAGCAGTAATATCTTCTTTTGACATGACTTGACCACCAAGTATACGATGAGTGTCTTTATCATAAATAATTTTCATATGAATTTTCGTATCATCTTGCATAAATTGAGGACGAATCAATTCTTCTACGTATGTTTGACCTAAATTGCCATCATAATTATCGATTTCTGTACCATGAATGCCAGTCTGTCCAAATTTATAATCAAATAATTGTAAACCTGAAGTACCAGAAACGCGTGGCATTGTCATTTCTTTACCCAACATGTTTTTTGCTGCGACAACGCCTTGACGTCTTGAATTTGTTGCTAATGCAATATAACGATCCTCAGATACTGGTGCAAAAGGAACTAATGTCGCATCGCCACCTGCATAGACATCTTTAGCAGATGTTTGTTGTTGGTGATTAATGTTTATAATTCCTTTTTTACCTAAATCTATTTTATCTTTTAGCCACTCGGTAGCCGGTTCGACACCTACAGCAAATAAGACAGTATCTGCGTCATATTCATTTTTGTCGGTAACTACAGTAGTTACTTCGCCATTTTGATTTCCTGAAAGTGATTGTACTGTTTCGCCACCTTTAAAATGAAGACCGTGTTGCTGTGCATTTGTTTCTAATACGTCTGTAAACTCTTTATCTAAGTAAGTGTTTAATATACGATCAGCGACATCTACGATTGTAGTATCTATGCCTGCTTTAGCAAAAGCTTCAGCAGCTTCAATACCTATATAGCCACCTCCGACTACAACAGCCTTTTTGGCATCTTTCATGCGTTCTTTAATTTGATTTGCCCAATCGCGTCCACGCATAAATAATACATGTTTATATTTTTCAATTCCATCGACTGGAGGTGTAACAGGTTTACCGCCGGGACTTAGGAACAATTTATCATAAGAATAAGTTGATGTTTGACCTTGGTGTTCAACTGTAACAGTCTTATTGTCAGTATCTAAATCTGTGACTGTGCTATTCGTATGAATGTTTACACCTTGTGCCTTATAAGAGTCAACGGATGCGTAATGTAAATCATCTAGTGATGATGAGATGTCTTCAAGATAACTTTGAATACCACAAGATAAAAAGGACGGTTGATCTGCACTTTCAAAAACTTGAATATCAGCATTTTCATCTTCTTTAAGCAATGTTTGGATTACTTCATATCCTGAATGAGATGTACCTACCACAATATATTTCATTATGATGTCCTCCTTTTATTTATAAAAACGTATAGATTACGTTAGTTTTAGCAATTACATTATGATGTTTACCCAGGTAGTTAAATTCTATTCAACGTTATTGAAAAAGTGATATATATTTCAAAATTTTGTAAAAGAATTGGAGGTTCGTTCATGTTCGATTAATATGAAACTTAAGTCATTGACTCAAGGATTTTTACATATGGGTAGTCGATAGTGGATTAAAATGCGCTATTATCAAGCTTGTTTCAATATTTATGTTATTGGTAGGAGAGTGTGTTCAAAATATTTTACAAATATTGAAATTAAAAGGAGAGATTGGCACATAATTTCTAGCAAAATAACCAGTAAATGAGTTTTTTATAAATTCATTTACTGGCTCCTTTATTTACAATAGTTCGTATTGTTGGATTGCTTTCTTAGGGAACAGCTTCATCCTGTAGTCTTCAGCTTGTCCTGTTCCCTCAGGAGTATCGCCAAAATACTTTGTGTTTATATGTCATTTTACATTGAAATACTAAAAAAATAAGGCCCTTTCGTATAATTTAATAAATACCACTAAACTAAATTAACGAGGTGCCTAATATATAAAGATTATAATATGACTCAACTTACTTTACCAAAGGATACTTCAGTTCTTATCCCCACAAATGATTTTGTAGAAACAATTCCTAAGACTGAATTCAGACATCATCGTGGTGCAACATTATACTATCCCAAAATGATATTCAAAGAACTATGTCATTTTACGTAAAGGTTGATGGTAAAGTGCAATGAAACCAGCAGTGAGTAAAAATAGACTTATTATACCATTTGTATTGAAATTTTTATCTTTCATACCAGTATTCGGTAGCATATCAGATGAGCTTTGTTGTGGTAAGTCAGAAGATTGAACTTGACCTACGTAATATGAATTGAGTTCACGTGTGCTATCCACTGCATGTGTCTGTTGAGTAGAGTGTTGTTTTACTTGTGAAGATGTTGTAGCAATATCTTGTGCAACATAGCATTGTGGTGTATTGAGTTGACTATATTCTCCATAATCTCCACTTTTATATAGCACCACACCATTTTTGTATACTTTATAAGTACCGACACCAGCACCAGATTTATTATTGATATCAATTGTGAAATAATCCCCTTTATCCTTAACTTTTTTGAAATTTTGTAAGTCCGGATTGCCACCACTATTTTTCATAGCTTGAATTGCTACAGCTTGTGCATCATGAGATGTTACTTCGGCTGCATGTGTCGTTGTGTCATTGACACTTGGAAATAATAATAATCCTGTTAATACAGTCGTTGCAATTAGAGAAATCTTTTTCACATTGATAACCCCATTTCGAATTGATGATATATGATGTATTTAAATTACTTTACGATTATAGTTTAGCACCTTGATTGCGAGATAATAGTGGTTTAAAAGAATTCAAACACAAATTTTAAGATACGTTAAAAATCTTAATAATTATAAATCATTGCTGATGATACAGCAGTAAAAAAGACGTCAAGTATTGCTTAGTAAATAGCGAATTTTTAATAATCTGTTAAATTGTTGTACATTTTTAAAAATAGTTAGTTTATAATTATTTTATAAAGTGGTTTATTTTGTTGTGTTAAATAGATTAGAATGTAGGGGAGTATTTGAATTGAAGAAATTAGCAGTGATATGTGCGTTTACAGTATTAATATTAGCCGGTTGTGGTCTTGGAGATAGTGATAATAAAGGAAGCTCAACGATAAATGATGATCAACAATCAGGGGATAAAAATAACAGAGATTCAAAATCAAGTACAAGTAGAAATCAAACAGGAGGTAATCAGCAAGACACACAACAAGATACCCATTCGAATAAATACTATGCTCAAGTTTGGTTAACTGCTTTAGATAGCTATAGAGGTGATAGTGACCTTCCTTTTGACGATTTAGAAATTGTACATCAAAATATTTCTAATAAAGTTTTAGATCCCTATCACCCAGACGAATCAGCTAAACTACCTGAAGGAACAGAATTGTTAACAGCAAGTGTTACTGCAGCAGGTTCAGTTTATTATAAAAATAATGGAGATGGCACAATTACAATATATAATGTACCATCACATTTTCAAGGGAGTTGGCGTGACGCTGATTACTCTAAAAGAGAATCTCAGCGCATTATAGATGATGCTCGTACAGTTAAGTTATACAACGCAAGTGAAAGTGAAATCAATAAGATAAGTCAGATGATGAGGACTCAATTTTCAGTTGGCGATAATTTAAAAGATGAAGATGATACTTCTGAAACGGAAAATCAATCAAGCAGTTCTGATGAAGTAACGGTGACACGAAGTAATGTTATCGATATAGTTGAGGACTACGAAGGGCATCAATTAGATACAGACACATATATTTACAAAGAACCAGAAAAAGATAGTGATGGTAGTTGGGGGTTCTCGTTTACAGATAAAGAAGGTCATTTAGAAGGATCTTATATTATCGATAAAGATGGAGAAGTAACGAAGTATGATGAAGATGGAGAGCCAGAATAACTAATAGGGCAGTAGAGATATCATAGTCTAATTATCTATGATGTTTCTACTGCCAATATTTATTTTATAATATGTAAAAGACATTGAGAAATGAGTTTTAAAATCATAAAGTTTTTTTCGAAATGATAGGTAGACAACTCGCCATTAAAATGACGAAAAAAAGATGTGCAACTAACCACCATGCAAATTCGTTCCAACTAAAGGAAAAAATTGAGCGTTGCGCAAGAAAAACGAGAAGTGGATACATCAAAGCAAATATTAATACTAAAAGTAAGTATGCTAGACGATACAAGAATTTTGAATAATGATAGATAATTAAAAAGGTGATATAAATCAATATTCCAATACTTAAATGAATCAGTACTTCGATAATTGTTGGCACTTCATCAGGGTTGATTAAAAAATCAATATTGAGTAATAACTGAGTTAAGTGTGTGTTTTGTAGTAACACATCCATTAATATAGTTAAAATAAGTAATAGCACGCTAATCGTGGTTGCGTATAATAAATGATAAAATATTTTTAACCCATTCATATTAATATCCTCCGTAAAATATTTTATTCTATATTCCCTTTAAACATATCATCTAAGACTCAAGGACATATATTTCTTTATCACAAAAGAATCGAAACGAAAATATTTTTAATTATCAGAAAATATTTACAAATCTGAAAATTGTTAGTATATTGATTACTATCCTATTAGTATTGATTTATTTTAAAACGATAGCAGTTGATAGTTTTATAGCTTCAAATGTAGATAGCTATATTAAAAAGAGTCATTATTGGGAGGGAACTCAATGAGTAAAGTTAGTCATTTGATAGATGAAGATGAACGTTATTTTGCACATTCTGGACGGATTAAATATTATCCTCTAGTTATTGATCATGGTTATGGAGCCACGTTAATCGATATAGAGGGTAAGTCTTATATTGATTTATTAGCAAGTGCAAGTTCACAAAATGTGGGTCACGCTCCGAAGCCAGTAGTTGAAGCAATTAAGAACCAAACTGAGAAATTCATTCATTATACACCGGCATATATGTATCATGAACCGTTAGTGCGATTATCAAAAAAATTATGTGACATTGCTCCTGGAAATTATGAGAAGAGAGTTACTTTCGGATTAAGTGGCTCTGATGCTAATGATGGGATTATAAAGTTTGCACGTGCGTATACAGGACGTCCATACATCATAAGTTTTACCAATGCATACCATGGTTCAACATTTGGTTCATTATCAATGTCTTCAATTAGTTTGAATATGCGTAAGCATTATGGACCATTACTTAATGGATTTTACCATATACCTTTTCCCGATAAGTATAGGGGGATGTTTGATCAAGCTAAACCTAACACGGTTGAGGAATATTTAGCGCCTTTAAAAGAAATGTTTGCAAAATACGTCCCTGCGGAGGAAGTGGCATGTATTGTGGTTGAAACAATTCAAGGTGACGGTGGCTTACTTGAACCCGTACCAGGTTATTTTGAAGCATTACAAGAGCTTTGCCACGCTCACAATATTCTTATTGCAGTTGATGATATCCAACAAGGATTAGGTCGTACAGGAAAGTGGAGTTCCGTGGATCATTATCATTTTACTCCAGATTTAATGACATTTGGAAAGTCATTAGCTGGTGGTTTACCAATGTCTGCGATTGTAGGTCGTAAAGAAATCATGGAAAGTCTTGAAGCACCTGCACATTTATTTACAACTGGTGCAAATCCTGTAAGTTGTGAAGCAGCATTAGCAACGATAAAGATGATTGAAGATGAAGATTTACTAAACGCCTCATGGAAAAAAGGGAATTATGTTAGAAAAAGAATAGACCCATGGATAGAACGTTACCAATATGTAGGTGATGTTCGAGGTATTGGATTATCAATTGGAATAGACATAGTATCAAATAAAATTGAGAAAACTAGAGATTCTGAAGCAGCATTAAAGATATGTAATTACTGCTTTGAAAATGGTGTGATTATCATAGCAGTTGCGGGTAATGTTTTAAGATTTCAACCACCACTTGTGATTACCTATAAGCAACTTGATAAAGCATTAGATACAATAGAACAGGCGCTTGAAAAGTTGGAAAGAGGAGAATTAAATCAATATGACATTAGTGGTCAAGGTTGGTAAGAAAAAAGTAGATGAATAGCAAAGCCTCGACACTAAATAACAATATTAATATAGGGAGTGGGACAGAATTCATAACGAGTTCGTTGTCCTACTCCCTATATTTTAATTTAATCTATGGGTCTTTCATTTATTCTCTAGGTACTTGATACGCTTCTTCATCATTCTTTTTGGAATGTCTAATTCCATAAATTAAATAAATAATTATACCTACAATAAACCATATCAGTGTATACAATTTAGCTTCAAAACTTAATCCCCAAAATACTAGCAATACTAATATAAATGTAATTGCAGGCAAAATAGGATATAAAGGTAATTTAAATTCTGGCTTAGGTAAATCTTTCCCTTCGCGTTTTCTTAATCGATACATGGCTAGTGACACAAACATGAATGCAACAAGGGTACCTGCGGAAATCAATTGTGCTAAGAAAGCAAACGGGAACATTGATCCGATAACTACACCAATGATTGTAAGTAAGACAAGTGCTCGATTAGGTAAATGTTTGTGATTTAATTGACTTAACCAAGAAGGGAGTAAACCATCTCGTCCAAATGAATATAATAGACGTGAACCTGCAAGCATCATACCAATTAATGCAGTGAACATACCGATAACAGAAATTGCTTGAACAATTGCAGCAATAATACCATGACCACTTTCTCGTAATGCCCAACCTACTGGCTCTGCATTATCAGCATATTGAGAGTAGTGGAACATGCCAACAAGAACAAGTGCTACGGCAACAAACAATACAATAGCTACTATGAGTGATCCTAAGATTCCTCTAGGCATTGTCTTCTGTGGATTAATCGCTTCAGCTGAATTAGCAGCAATAGAGTCAAAACCAATATAAGCTAAGAAAATCATTGAAACTCCAGCATAAATACCTTGCCAACCTCCAAAATCACCAGTATCAGTAACCTTATGTTCTGGAATAAATGGTATATAGTTACTGAAATTTATCGCAGTGAGCCCTACAATCACAAATAAAATGATGGCTAACACCTTTAGAATAACCAATATATTTTCCATACGAGCAGCTTCGTTCATTCCGCGTGATAATAGTAATGCAGTTAAAATAATCACCACAGCAGCAATGATATCAATGACACCACCGTTACTTCCAAATGGATTAGATAATGATTTAGGTAAAGAAATACCTAATGGTGCAATAAGACCTCTTAAGTTAGCAGAAAAGCCGGAAGCAACGAAAGCAACAGCAATAAAGTATTCTGCTAAAAGCGCCCAACCGGCAACCCATCCGAATAATTCACCAAAAAGTACATTAATCCATGAATAAGCTGATCCTGCAAAAGGCATTGTAGATGCCATTTCTGCATAAGTAAAGGCTACAAGACCTGCCACAATAGCAGCTAATAAGAATGACAACGAAACAGCAGGTCCGGCATGCTCAGCCGCGACAACACCTGGTAAAGTGAAGATAGATGTAGAAACAATTGTACCAACACCTAGTGCAAGAAAGTCGCGTACACGTAGCGTGCGTTTAAGATGCCCATCTTTATTTTGATAAATAGTAGGATTCTCTTTCCGAGTCATCCGATTAAAAAAACTTCCCATAACAAACCTCCATAACATCAACTTACTATTAACATGAGTCAGCAAACATTCCTTAACAATACGTATTAAAAATCATCTACATGTAGATAAATGAGTTGGCTGATTCTGATAATTAATATAATAGCACAGAAGATAAATGTTTTGTCTAAAAATTCTGAAAAATTAATAAAAATTATTTTCACAGTGATTAAGTTAATATAGTTAAATTTCAATAGGGACAAATATAAATTGAATGTTAATATCACAGGAGTTTTAAATTATGGTATTTGTCATGTATTTCTTCACATGATTTATAAATTAGTAAAGTAACTATATTTGTAAAACATGTTATCGTAAAAGAGAGCATCGTGATACTGATGAAAAATAATCGGTATTAGTCAATTGAAACAAATATATACAAGGATTTATTGTTTAATCAGTGTTAGTGTAAATGAATAATTGAAGAAGTTATGTCGATGAAAAAATGCTAGATATCAAACGATGGTTCTATGTGAAGAAATATCTATCAATCAAATGTTAATAATTAAGGATGAATATAAATGGAAATTAAACAAATTAAATATTTCGTAGAAGTTGTACGACAAGGTGGTATGACGCAAGCATCTGAACACTTATACATTGCGCAGTCAACGATTAGCAAAGCGATTAAAAATATTGAAAATGAATATGATATTACATTGTTTGACCGGTCACAAAAACAAATAAAACTAACAGATATAGGTCAAACATTTTATGATAATAGTTTAGAATTTTTAGCTTTATTCGAGAAATTATCTTTAGAAATGAATGACATTGTGAACGTTCAAAAAGGTCATATTAAAATAGGATTATCACCAATGATGAATGTTCAAATGTTTACAAATGCATTGAATCAGTTTCACAGACTCTATCCTAATGTGACATATGAAGTGATTGAGGGTGGTGGTAAAATTGTTGAGAACTTAACATCTAATGATGATGTGGATATTGGTATTACTACACTACCTGTAGATCACAGTGAATTTCATTCAACTTCTTTGTATAACGAGGAATTACTATTAGTAGTAAGTAATGACCACCACTTAGCACATTTAAATAAAGTAGACATGGCAGATTTGAAAGATGAAGAGTTTGTTTTATTTCATGATGATTATTATTTAAAAGATCAAATTATAGAGAATTGTAAAAGGCTAGGCTATTACCCTAAAACTGTTGCTAATATTTCTCAAATTAGCTTTATCGCTAACATGATTCAACAAGGAATTGGAATAAGTATCGTTCCAGAAAGTTTAGTTAATTTAATGGGGAATAACGTAACGTCCATTCAATTAGAGAATGTTGAATTATCATGGCATCTTGGCGTGATATGGCGAAAAGATGCTTATCTCAATCATGTAACTCGCAAATGGATCGAATTTATTTCTGAGATGAAACCAACATAGCTTAATACTTAGTAAAGGATTTTATATCAAAGTCGATATAACAACTTGTCTATTTTTAATAACGCCAAAGATATGTTAGAGGCACGAACACATTTTTAATGTATTGTACATATGCACTTAAAATTCATTAAGGTACACTAATAGTTCTTGCTCCACTATTTAAATATTAAAATGACTAGTACATAAATTGAAGTGTGCTTTTCAAGTAGGTGTTTATACTTAAATAACTGAGCCTGAGACATTGATATTTGTCTCAGGTGTTTTGTGTATTGGAAGTTGATGGCTTAGTTTTAAAATGTGCCGATGTTAAACTTTTATATTATAAATTCTTGAAAAAGGTATGCGACGGTAGATATTTTAATCAATTACGATTTTTCGATGCTTTGACGTTATACTTATTGATAAATATTTGGAATTCATTGTATTTAATTGTTAGTTTATACATAGAGGTGGGTATGGCCTAGTAGGTAGTCTTTTAATAAAGGTATTGAATTGATGTCTTTATTGTCGAAAAAAGACCGCGATTAACTCACATTCGTTTATTTCATATATGAACAAACAAAGTATTACATTTTTCTATAGGAAACCTATTCCTTTTATGAATGGTTAACATCGTTATTATGTATTTTATTAATACTTTGTCACGTACTATAATAATAAACGTAATAAAGTTAGTCGCTGAGTTGATTACTTCAGAAAAGTGTTGAAAAATTGTCATTAAAATGAATTTTTTATATCTGAACTGAAGTAAAATTCTAGTTATTTTAATAGAAATATTATACAAATAAGCTAACACAGTTATTTGTGTAACTTTATTATGAAGGAGTTCGTTAAAATGAAAAAATTTGGGAAAAAAGTTGTTCTAGTAGGAGACGGTTCCGTAGGTTCAAGTTATGCATTTGCTATGGTGACTCAAGGAATTGCAGATGAATTTGTAATTATTGATATTGCAAAAGATAAAGTGGAAGCAGACGTTAAAGATTTAAACCATGGTGCACTTTACAGTGCTTCACCAGTGACTGTAAAAGCTGGAGAATATGAAGATTGTAAAGATGCAGATTTAGTTGTTATTACAGCAGGTGCACCTCAAAAACCGGGTGAAACTCGTTTACAACTTGTTGAGAAAAATACTAAAATCATGAAAAGTATCGTAACTAGTGTCATGGATAGTGGCTTTGATGGTTTCTTCTTAATTGCTGCAAACCCAGTTGATATTTTAACACGTTATGTTAAAGAAGTTACAGGTTTACCAGCTGAACGTGTTATTGGTTCTGGTACAGTGCTTGATAGTGCAAGATTCAGATATTTAATAAGTAAAGAATTAGGTGTTACTGCAAGTAGTGTTCACGCTAGCATTATAGGTGAACATGGTGACTCTGAACTTGCAGTTTGGTCTCAAGCAAACGTTGGAGGTATTTCAGTGTATGATACATTGAAAGAAGAAACTGGTAGCGATGCTAAAGCGAATGAAATTTATATTAATACAAGAGATGCTGCTTACGACATCATTCAAGCTAAAGGATCTACGTATTATGGTATAGCTCTAGCATTATTACGTATTTCTAAAGCTTTATTAAATAATGAAAATAGTATTTTGACAGTTTCTAGTCAACTTAATGGTCAATATGGATTTAAAGATGTTTATCTTGGCTTACCAACACTTATCAATCAAAATGGTGCAGTTAAAATTTATGAAACACCATTAAATGATAACGAACTACAATTACTAGAAAAATCAGTGAAAACTTTAGAAGACACTTATGATTCTATAAAACATTTAGTTTAAAACTTATAAGAATGACGAAGATGTTTTGAATGAACTTAATTTTTGAAAGGAAATGAATATAAATGGCGGAAAAACAATATTCTGCAGCACAAATGGTAATTGATACTTTAAAAAATAATGGAGTTGAGTATGTATTTGGTATTCCAGGTGCAAAAATCGACTACTTATTTAATGCACTAGAGGATGACGATCTTGAATTAGTCGTTACGCGTCATGAACAAAATGCAGCGATGATTGCACAAGGTATTGGTCGTTTAACAGGAAAACCAGGTGTGGCTATTACTACAAGTGGCCCAGGGGTAAGTAACTTAACTACTGGTTTATTAACTGCAACTTCTGAAGGTGACCCTGTATTAGCTATCGGTGGTCAAGTTAAAAGAAATGACTTATTACGTTTAACACATCAAAGTATTGATAATGCATCATTACTTAGATCCTCAACTAAATATAGTGCAGAAGTACAAGATCCAGAATCACTATCAGAGGTTATTACGAATGCAATGCGTACAGCTACTTCAGGTAAAAATGGAGCGAGCTTTATCAGTATTCCACAAGATGTTATTTCATCACCTGTCAAAGCTGATGCAATTTCATTATGTCAAAAACCACATCTTGGTGTACCTTCAGAACAAGAAATTAATGAAGTGATTGAGGCTATTAAAAATTCTAAATTCCCAGTATTATTAGCTGGAATGAGAAGTTCAAGCCAAGCTGAAACAGAAGCTATTCGCCGTTTAGTTCAAAAAACAAATTTACCTGTTGTTGAAACATTCCAAGGTGCCGGCGTAATTAGTCGCGAATTAGAAAATCACTTCTTCGGTCGTGTTGGTTTATTTAGAAACCAAGTGGGTGACGAATTACTTAGAAAAAGTGATTTAGTTATCACAATCGGTTATGACCCTATTGAATATGAAGCAAGTAACTGGAATAAAGAATTAGATACTAAAATCATCAATGTCGACGAAGAACATGCTGAAATCACAAATTACATGCAACCAGTTAAAGAGTTAATTGGAAACATTGCAAGTACAATCGATATGATTTCTGAACATGTAAATGAACCATTTATTAATCAAGATCATTTAGATGAACTTGAAAAATTAAGAGGCGAAATCATAGAAGCAACTGGAATTAAAGCAACTCACAAAGAAGGTGTGATGCACCCAGTTGAAATCATTGAAACAATGCAAAAAGTTTTAACTGATGATACTACTGTAACTGTAGATGTGGGAAGCCATTACATTTGGATGGCTCGTAAATACAGAAGTTACAATCCTAGACATTTACTATTCAGTAACGGTATGCAAACTTTAGGTGTTGCACTTCCATGGGCTATTTCAGCTGCACTTGTACGTCCAAATACACAAGTTGTTTCTGTAGCTGGAGACGGTGGTTTCCTATTCTCAGGACAAGAATTAGAAACTGCAGTACGTAAAAACTTAAATATCATTCAATTAATTTGGAATGATGGTCGTTATAACATGGTTGAATTCCAAGAAGAAATGAAATACAAACGCTCTGCAGGTGTAGAATTTGGACCAGTTGATTATGTAAAATATGCAGAATCATTTGGCGCTAAAGGATTACGTGTGACTAATCAAGAAGAATTAGAGGCAGCACTTAAAGAGGGTTACGAAACTGATGGACCAGTATTAATTGATATCCCAGTTAACTATGCAGATAATGTTAAATTATCTACAAATATGTTACCCAATGCTTTAAATTAATATATTAATCAATGATACTAAGTTGAATTTTAATAGAACGCACTCTAAGGTTGAAAGGCTACCTTAGGATGCGTTTCTTCAAGTAATGAATATTAATAGGAGTGATTATGAATGACTAATGTATTGTATCAACACGGAACATTAGGAACTTTAATGGCAGGTTTATTAGAAGGAACTGCTTCAATTAATGACTTATTAGAGCATGGTGATTTAGGTATTGCTACGCTTACAGGTTCTGATGGAGAAGTAATTTTTGTTGATGGTAAAGCTTATCATGCAAATGAACATAAAGAGTTTATAGAATTGACAGGCGACGAAATGACACCATATGCAACAGTTACAAAATTCAAGTCAGACTCAAGTTTTAAAACTTCTAATAAAAATCAAGAAGAAGTATTCGATGAAGTTAAAAAACAAATGACAAGTGAAAATATGTTCTCAGCAGTTAAAATTTCAGGAACGTTTAAAAAAATGCATGTACGTATGATGCCTGGTCAAGAACCTCCATACACACGTTTAATTGATTCAGCTCGTAGACAACCTGAAGAAACACGTGAAAATATCAAAGGTTCAATCGTAGGTTTCTTCACTCCAGAATTATTCCATGGTATTGGTTCTGCAGGTTTCCATATTCACTTTGCAAATGATGATCGTGATTTCGGTGGTCATATTTTAGACTTTGAAGTGGATGATGTGACTGTTGAAATACAAAACTTTGAAACATTTGAACAACACTTCCCAGTAGATGCTAAATCATTTACTGATGCTGACATTGACTATAAAGATATAGCTGATGAAATCAGAGAAGCTGAATAATTGTTAGCTAGATGTACCTTAACTCCAAACATTATAGACTACGATGATTTGTATACTAAATAGATGAGGGATAGGATAAAATATGTATTGAATATATTGTCTTATCCTGGTAACGAATCCCAACATAGAAAATTTCTGAATGAAACTCACAATGTTGGGATTTCTTGTACTACTATTGAAAAAGTTTGATATAAATAACTTCTTCAATTCAAGTATAGATTGTCTGTACGTTAACAAAGCCTAGGACATGAATTTGTGTTCTAGGCTTTGTTGTATGTTTATGATGGTTAGAATTTATAAAGTAAACGCATTTCAAATATGAGGTTGTTTATTTGTAGAATAAAGACATTTATTTGAGAAAAAGTCATATTTTTTAATGAATGATTCACCTAAGATATCAATCTGGTTGGGTGTATTCGAGGTGATAAGCGTATAAAAATGTATAAGCCATATCTAGATAGGGTGTTTCTAAATGATGTTTTTTTGCACATTTATATATATAACCCTGTATGGCCTCGACTTCAAGAGGGTGCTTGTTAATGACATCGTAATACATACTTGTTCCCATTTCGTCTGGATAACCTTTATAAATATTTAAAATATCATCAACGATATGATCTTCAAAGTCAATTTGTTCAGCTCTAGCAACTTTAAGACCATCAACTAATATACGACGACATATCGACTCAATATGAGGAGATTTTAAAATTTTAGCTGGTTGACGTCCAATAGCAGTGATGGTATTTATACCTAAATTCACTAATAATTTATACCAAATGCTTTTTTCAATATTTTCTTCTAAAACCACCTCTATTTTGGAAGGACGAACCATTTGCTTGAATTGACGAGTTAGTGTGCTATCTTGAATACATAGTTGGTAATCTCTGAAATGTTGAACCTTGTTGTTGACTTTTTGTCCGCTAATATAGACGACTGCTTGAAAGACATGTTGATATGGAAGTTTATTAAGCTGTCCATAGCCATTTTGTGCTAAGATAATGAGCGAATTATCATGAGTGATTTTAGGTAATTGTTTAATGACGTCATCCAATTGATGTGTTTTAACAGCTATGATAATGACATCAAAAGTATGATTAATATGATTAAATGAAGTCACTTTAATATGACATCCATTTGTAGTATTTTCTGGGAAATAGGTCATTAATTTATCTTGCCGGCCGATGAGTTCCGTATCTGGTAGAACTTTTTTTAATTCAACAGCTAATGTTGTACCCACTGCACCTGAACCTATAATGGCAATTGTCATAACTTTATTCTTTCCTTTCTTTTTACGATTCATTATACTATTGCTAATAATAAAGGAAATTGAGGGTGAAATGAATTGAAAACTTTAAATCATTTAAACAAAATGAAGGCATCACAGCAAAAGATTTCTATGGTTACAGCTTATGATTATCCTAGTGCTAAGCAAGCACAACAAGCTGAAATTGACATGATTTTAGTAGGAGATTCTTTAGGAATGACAGTGTTAGGATATGATAGTACTGTTCAAGTAACATTGAACGATATGATTCATCATGGTAAGGCTGTTAAAAGAGGTGCTCCGGATACATTTATAGTTGTTGATATGCCTATAGGGACTGTTGGTTTAAGTGATGAAGAAGATTTAAAAAATGCACTTAAGCTTTATCAAAACACGAATGCTAACGCTGTCAAAGTAGAAGGGGCTCATCTTACATCATTTATTCAAAAAGCAACTAAAATGGGTATACCTGTTGTTTCTCACTTAGGTCTTACACCTCAAAGTGTAGGTGTAATGGGGTATAAACTTCAAGGGGATACAAAGGCAGCCGCTATGCAACTTATCAAAGATGCTAAAGCAATGGAAACTGCTGGTGCAGTAGTACTGGTTTTAGAAGCCATACCTAGTGATTTAGCTCGAGAAATTAGTCAGCAACTCACTATTCCAGTTATAGGTATAGGGGCAGGTAAAGATACTGACGGGCAAGTATTAGTTTATCATGATATGTTAAATTACGGTGTTGATCGACACGCTAAGTTTGTTAAACAATTTGCAGACTTTTCAACCGGTATTGATGGATTAAGGCAATATAATGAAGAGGTTAAAGACGGGGCGTTTCCTTCTGAAAAGCATACTTATAAAAAACGTATTATGGATGAGGTAGAGCAACATGACTAAAGTTATTACAAAAATTAATGAAATGCAATCTATTGTTAAACAATATCAACGTGAAGGTAAAACAATAGGATTCGTTCCGACTATGGGAGCTTTACATGATGGTCATTTAACCATGATGAAGCAATCTGTAAACGAAAATGATCTCACGGTTATTAGTATATTTGTGAATCCCTTACAGTTTGGTCCAAATGAGGATTTTGACGCTTATCCACGTCAACTCGATGATGATGTGGATGCAGTAAAAAAGTTAAAAGTGGACTATGTTTTCCATCCAAGTGTAGATGAAATGTATCCAGAAGAATTAGGTGTTCATCTCAAAGTTGGACATTTAGCACAAGTATTAGAGGGAGCACAAAGACCTGGACACTTCGAAGGTGTTGTGACCGTGGTCAACAAATTATTTAATATTGTGCAACCAGATTATGCCTATTTCGGGAAAAAGGATGCGCAACAATTAGCTATTGTTGAAAAGATGGTTAAAGACTTTAATCTTCCTGTACACGTTATTGGCATTGATATCGTAAGAGAAAAAGATGGTTTAGCCAAAAGCTCTAGAAATATTTACTTGACCTCTGAAGAACGAAGAGAGGCAAAACATTTATATCAAAGTCTACGCTTAGCAAAGAATTTGTATGAAGCGGGTGAACGAGATAGCAATGAGATTATAAGTCAAATCGCTGCGTATTTAAACAAAAATATTAGTGGACATATTGATGATTTGGGTATTTATAGTTATCCAAATCTTATACAACAATCAGAGATTCATGGACGAATATTCATATCATTGGCAGTTAAATTTTCTAAAGCAAGATTGATAGATAATATAATTATTGGAGATGACTATATTGATTAGAACATTTATGAACTCAAAAATCCATAGGGCTAGAGTTACAGAATCTAATTTAAATTACGTTGGAAGTATAACAATAGATGCCAATATATTAGATGCGGTTGATATTTTACCCAATGAAAAGGTTGCTATTGTTAATAATAATAACGGTGCTCGATTTGAAACATATGTCATTGCTGGAGAACGTGGTAGTGGAAAGATGTGTTTAAATGGCGCGGCTTCAAGGCTAGTTGAAGTTGGAGACGTCATTATTATTATGACATATGCACAATTAAATGAAGATGAAATGGTAAATCACTCACCAAAAGTAGCTGTGTTAAATGAAAATAATGAAATTATAGAAATGATAAATGAGAAAGAAAATACGATATCAAATGTATAAGAGATGAGATGGAATTCATTCTCAATTGATAGGTTCATTATCGATTTTAAAATCAAAAAACTGAAAAGTTATAAATAAGATGATGATTGAACCAATAAATTACTAAGAGGATGATTAAGAGTCTGGACACAAGGTATATGGATGTCCAGACTCTTTTTTATATTTCAATGATATTGTTTTGAAATAAATGTCTAAATAGTAATAATGAAGTAAAATGTCATGCTATTACTATAAGTCAATTTGAGAATATATGAGTTGAAAAAGTGGCGGAAAATATATACTCCTTTATATGAAATCTATGTACCACAATTCACTATACCCGATTAAATAAATAAGATTTTTAGGATTTTTATAGAAAACAATATAAATAAAATGATATAATTTAAAAGATTACAAAATATTTATTGTAGGAGGGTTTTATATGCATTGTCCGAATTGCGGTAATCCAATAGAAGATGATGATTTATTCTGTGGTGAATGTGGGCATAAAATAAGTCGACATCCACAGTCAGTCAGAAATGCAGAAAGTGAAATAACAAAAGCTGAAAAGAATGATGAAGAACAAAACATAACATCAAATAATAAAGAAAACAACGTAGCGACTCATCAAAATGTTGATTCAACATCTCATGATGAGACTAGATCAAATGAAAATGACGTAGCAGATTCAACATTACAATCTAAGCAGTCACATAATGATATCCAACAATCAAATCTCTCTACATACCACCAAAGACCTCAACATCGAGAAATTCCTCAAAATCAACACAATCACAATCAACAACAAAGTCAAATAGGTCAACAAGCTAAACAAGTAACAAATGAAAGTAAAGGGTTCTTTAAAAGTGCATTTACTGCACCTGATAAAATCATTCAAACTAATCATGTTTTCAGTTTTAAATTATTATTATCATTATTAATAATCGGTTTTATTGTATTAGCAATTTTACTCGCTTCCGTAATACCAGTTGAGATTGGTATTTTCGGTACTACAAGAGGTAGTTTGGTAACGAGTATCATTTTCGGTATTATTCTATTTTTGGTTGTCATAGTAGGTGCAATATTTGGACTTACACGTTTAGTAGTTAGACAACCTATTACCTTTAAAAAAGTATTATCAGACTATGTGTTAATTAATAGTGTTTCGTTAGCAATTTTAATTATTTCTGTAATTTTAACATTAGCAGAATCATACAGCTTTGGCGGAAGTATAGCATTATTGTCATTATTATTATTTATTGCTTCTGGTATTTATCTAATTGCGAAGTATAGCACAGGTAATCAAACAAGAATATCCAGCTTTTATGGTGTGATTATTTATATCATTATTTTGTTCTTATTTATTCGTATTTTTGGTGAGGCATTTTTCCATCAAATATTTGGTGATTTTATAGAAGAACTAGGAGATTTATTTGAAGGAGGAACTTATTAAAATATGAAATATTGCAGTCATTGTGGTCAACCTCTTCGAGAAGGTGTAAAGGTATGTACAAATTGTGGTACATCTGTGAGAAATGATGGAACTAATTATAAATATTCAGAACAACGCTATTCTCATCATCAACCACGTTCCAATAAGAGTAATAAAAAAACTTGGTTGATTATTATTATAGTGTTAGCTATTATCATTGCTTTGGTAGTAATCTTTACTATAGCTAAAAATCAAATGTCACCAGAAAAACAAGCGACTCACATTGCACATGCTATCAAAAAAGACGATGCTAAATCGTTATCTAAGCAATTAACATCAAACAATCATCGTTTAAGTGAAGAAGAAGCACGTGCGTACTTAAAGTATATTAAAGCAGAAAATGATTTAAAGCATGTTGCTGACAAAGTTGAAGAAAACACCAAAGATATTAAAAATAATCACTATAACAATTTATCTGTAGATGCAAATGGTAATAATATTTTAAATATATCTAAAGACGGAAAAAAATATGTTTTTTTTGATAACTATCAATTTAATGTTCCTCAAAAAACAATTACGCTCGTTTCAAGTGATAGTGGTGAAATTACTTATGAATTTAACGGGGATAAACATCATATTTCTGTAGAAGAAGATGACGATAAAGAATTAGGAACATTTCCTATCGGTGATTATAATTTAAAAGCATCAAAAGACATGGAAGGTAAAAATTTTAAAGGCGCTATTACAATTGATATGAGTGAAAGTGATAGTATTGCATATGAATCGTTTAAACAAAAACGTTTTAATGTTGATACTGAAGGCGGATATATATTAGATAATGTAAAAATATATGCTAATGGTAAAGAAATAGGAGATGGTTTTTCATCAGAAACATATGGTCCTTATGATCCAGATGAAGAAGTTATCGTTCACGCTGAAGGTTCATACGAAGGAAAAACTTTTAAATCGAATTCGGTTAATGTAGCAAGTGCAAGCGAAAAAGATGGTGGTGTGACAGATGTCACAGTCAAATTCGATGAAGAAGCTATTGATCAGTATGTCGATAAAAAATCAGATGAAAAATACGATGATGATTCAGATGACGAGTCAGATAACGATTCAAGTAGTGGTGAAGTAACGCGTGAAAATGTAATTGATAAAGTAGAGTCATATGAAGGACATACACTAGATACTGATACGTATACGTATAAAGAACCTGAAAAAACCGGTGATGGTAAATGGGGCTTTTCATTCTTAGATAAAGATGGAGATTTAGCTGGATCGTACACGGTAGACATTGACGACGGTTATGTTACAGAATATGACGAAGATGGTGAAGAAGTTGGATCTGGTTATTAATATTTAATGCAAGAACCTGAGGCAAAAATAATTGTCTCAGGTGTTTTATTATAGTGGGAATTGATGACTAATTTTAAAGTAGCTATGTTACAAATTTTTATTTTTAGGACTTGTTGTTAAAATGTGGCAATACACGCAATTCGAATTCGGTCACTTTTTTAAATTTTTTAAGAGTTAAAGTCGAATTGTCTTGTACGTTCAATATTTCCTTTATATATTCGGTAATATATAATATTATTAAATAATGTGTTATGTAGATGAAAGAGAGGTCATATTGTGATTGAAGCGAATCAAATTTTAGCTAAAATGAAAAATCAAAAAATCAACTATGATAAAGTATTAAGAAAGATAATTTCTCAATGGGAACGTGATGGAGAACGTCCAAAAATCTTACTTCATAGTTGTTGTGCACCTTGTAGTACATATACGTTAGAATTTTTAACACAATATGCGGATATAGCGATTTATTTTGCGAATCCTAATATACATCCCAAAAGTGAATATTTAAGACGTGCTAAAGTTCAAGAACAATTTGTAAATGATTTTAATAATAAAACAGGTGCAAATGTAAAGTATATTGAAGCCGAATATGAACCGCATAAATTTATGAAAATGGCAAAAGATAAAGGTCTAACTGAAGAGCCGGAAGGTGGACTAAGGTGTACGGCTTGTTTCGAGATGCGATTAGAAATTGTTGCAAAAGCTGCTTTAGAACATGGTTACGATTATTTTGGTAGTGCAATCACACTCTCTCCAAAGAAAAATGCCCAATTAATCAATGAACTAGGTATGGATGTACAAAATATATATAATGTAAAATATTTACCAAGTGATTTTAAAAAGAATAAAGGGTATGAACGTTCTATCGAAATGTGTAATGATTATAATATTTTTAGACAATGTTATTGTGGCTGTGTATTTGCAGCGATGAAGCAAGGTATAGATTTTAAACAAATAAATAAAGATGCTCAAGCATTTTTACAACAATTTTAAAATATAAAATGTGCCTACTCATATGAGTAGGCATTTGTATATTTATATCGTTTTTTGTATGAATCGTATGATGGCTATCACTGCAATGACAATCATTGAAACGAAAGATAAGATTTTGAAATGCTTACTTTTTGTTTCTTTATCAGATTCTCCATTTTCCATCATTTCCTGTAGTTCTCGTTCTATCTCAAGATCCAAATCAGTTTTTTGATAACCATTTAAACCTTGTCTATCTATATGGTCATTTTGATGTTTATGGTTGTTATTACTATCTTTTTTAGTATCGGTATCTGCTTTGTTATTTTTACCCATGATAGGACCTCCAATGAATAATAGCGTTCTTAAACTTTTATACATTATTTATTAAATTATTCATTATTTAAAAGGCAGTTTCATAATTGTAATTTATGCATCTAAACCAATAATATCACTTACATTAGCATAACCATGTCGAGTTAAATAATGCGCGATTTCTTTATTCATTTTCTTAGTCAAACCTGGTCCTTCAATGACTAATGAAGAGTATATTTGTAGTAATGACGCACCGTTTCTTAACATTTTGATAGCATCTTCAGAACTGAATATACCACCAGTTCCAATAATTAAGAAGTTACCTCGTGTTTGTTGATAGGCATATTTAACCAGCTGTAAGTTTCTTTCGAATAATGGTCTGCCACTCAAACCACCTTCTTGAATTTTATTTTTTGAATTTAATCCATCGCGTTGTCGTGTGGTATTTGCCAACATAACCCCATCGAATGTATCTGTAATTGAAGGCAAGATTTTTTTAAAACCATCTAATTCCATATCAGATGTTAACTTTAAAAAGATAGGTACATTAATATTGTTCTTAGCTTTAAATGTTTTTAAAGCATCACATAGCATCGAAAATTCATCTTCGTCGTGAAAGTTTTGGAGATTTTCTGTATTTGGGGAGCTAATATTCACTGTAAAGAATGAGACATCATTTTTAAATGTATCGATCACTTTAATGTAATCTTGATAGCGATTTTCATAAGAAGTTGTTTTATTCACACCAACATTTAATCCTACTGGTATTGAGCATGAATGATTACGTAAATTACTTAATGCTTTATCCATACCCTTATTATTGAATCCCATACGATTGATGAGTGCATCATCTTCTAGTAAACGATACATGCGTGGTTTTGGATTACCTGGTTGAGGCTTAGGTGTTATACCGCCGAGTTCAATTGCACCGAAGCCAATGTTTTCAAGTGCTTTTGGAACTTCACAAGATTTATCAAAACCTGCAGCTAACCCGATAGGATTATCAAAAGAAATACCGTGAATATGTTGCGTTAATATTGGATTGTTATAAGTAAATAACTTATTAACGATAGGTAAAATGGGTGAACATTTTTGAACACACTTCAACGCATTGATGGTCAAACCATGTGCTCGTTCAGGATCTAATTTGAATAATAAAGGTTTAACTAATTTGTACATATAAATGCTCCTATTTCATTATATTTGAGGCTTACTATCCCCAGTTAATATGTTTGAAATTCATTCTTTTAATAGACTAGCATTTTCATGTAAAATTTCATAGTTAAATATTAGAAAGTTAAAAAATTGACTTAATTTAATAATATAAAGAAGTTAAGATTAATGTTTTCATTATAGGTAATATAATAATGTAGATATAATATAAAGTTAAGAGGGTGAGAAAATGAATGAACAATGGATGAGCGCATTGCCGCTTGACAATGTGAAAGACATTTCTCCAGTAAGTGGAGGCGATGTAAATGAAGCATTTAAAGTCACTACAGTTGAAGAAGATACTTTTTTTCTACTCGTTCAACGTCAACGATCAGAAGCCTTTTATGCCGCAGAAATTGCAGGACTAAATGAATTTGAAAATGCAGGTATAACAGCTCCAAGAGTAATTGCAAGTGGAGAGATAAATGGAGATGCATATTTATTATTAAGTTTTCTTGAAGAAGGTAGTCAAGGGAGTCAAAGAGAACTTGCTCGATTAGTTGCTAGAATGCATAGCCAATACCAACAAGATAATAAATTTGGATTCCGTTTACCGCATGAAGGTGCAGATATTTCATTTGATAATTCATGGACTGAGACATGGAAAGAGATTTTTATAAATCGTAGAATGGATCACATACAAGATGAGTTATTACGTGTAGGAATGTGGAAACAAGAAGATAAAAAGATGTATGAACGTGTAAGAAAAGTTATTGTTGACGAGCTATCAAATCATACTAGTAAACCTTCTCTGTTACATGGTGATTTATGGGGAGGTAACTATATGTTCTTAACAAATGGCCAACCTGCTTTGTTTGATCCTGCACCACTTTACGGCGATAGAGAGTTTGATATAGGAATCACTACAGTGTTTGGTGGATTTACACAAGAGTTCTATGACGAATATAATCAACAGCTACCATTAGCCAAGGGATCACAAAAGCGTATAGAATTTTATAGATTATATTTACTTATGATACATTTACTTAAATTTGGAGGTATGTATGCCGATAGTGTACAACGCTCTATGAAAATCATTTTAGAATAAAGAACATCGACCTCACTAAAGATATCAACGGGCTTTAGTGAGGTTTTAAAAAATAAGATTGATTGAAAATTTTAAAAATAGGGTATATTTAAATTTGTAATACTATTTTTCTATAATTAAAAGAAATTTATTATAAAACAAGGGGTATGACGTACGACATCATTTTCAGTCAGTGATTTACTCTATGAAATGGAGAAGAAAAGATTATGGCAGATAAACTGCAAAGAGAATTAAGCAATAGACATATACAATTAATTGCGATTGGCGGGGCTATTGGAACAGGTTTATTTCTTGGTGCTGGCCAATCTATTCATTTAGCAGGACCATCTATCTTATTAACATATATAATAGTAGGTTTTGTTCTCTTTATGTTCATGAGAGCTATGGGAGAATTACTGTTATCCAATTTAGGATTTAAATCGTTTGGTGATATTGCCCATCATCATATTGGTTCTATGGCAGGTTTTATGGTGGGCTGGACATATTGGCTAACATGGATTATTTCAGGAATGGCAGAAGTGACTGCTGTTGCCAAGTATGTTGCCTTCTGGTATCCAACAATTCCAAACTGGTTAACAGCTGCAGCGACGATTTTAGTTTTAGTTGCTTTAAATCTATTTAGTGCTAAATTATTTGGAGAATTAGAATTTTGGCTTTCTATTATTAAAGTTTTGACTATTTTAGCTTTGATAGCTGTTGGTGTTGTTATGATTGTATTTGGAATGAAGACAAGCTATGGCCCTGCAACGGTGACGAATATATGGAAAGACGGAGGCATTTTCCCTAATGGTACACAAGGTTTCTTCATGTCATTCCAAATGGCAATTTTCTCATTTATTGGTATTGAGTTGATTGGAATAACTGCAGGAGAGACTAAAAACCCTCACAAAACAATTCCTCAAGCAATTAATAATGTACCGTTTAGAATATTATTATTTTATGTAGGATCGTTAGCAGTTATCATGTCTGTTGTACCATGGCAACAATTAAATCCTGCTGACAGTCCATACGTTAAAATGTTTGGATTAGTTGGAATCCCTTTTGCAGCAGGTATTATTAACTTTGTTGTGCTCACAGCCGCAGCGTCTTCTTGTAATAGTGGTATATTCGCTAATAGCCGTACGATGTTTGGATTAGCTGGAAGAAAGCAGGGTCCAGCATTCTTACATAGAACCAATAAGCACGGTGTACCACATTATGCTATTTTAGTGACATGTGGCTTATTAAGTATTTCAGTCGTGTTAAATGCAATTTTTAAAGATGCGACTAAAGTGTTTGTACAAATTACAACATTTTCAACTGTTTTAAATATTATGATTTGGACAATTATTATGATTGCGTATCTAGGTTATTTAAGACATGATCCGAAACAGCATAAAGAGAGTAACTATAAAATGTGGGGCGGAAAATACATGGCTTACAGTATTTTAGGGTTCTTTGCATTTATTTTTATTATATTATTGATTAATAGTGCAACGCGTTATGCCGTACTTTCTGCACCCGTATGGTTTGTTATCATGCTATTGATGTATCAAAAATATAAAAAAGAATCTCGCAAAGCTAAAATTGAAACTGAGGAAGAGTAAAGCACTTATTATTTCAAATAGGGTGAGTTAGGTAACACTTCATAACGTTAGTATTTAAACTAAAGGTTATGAAGTGTATTTTAATTAAAAAATTAATGTTTTGAATTAAATGGCAAATAAGTTATCTTAATTTTCAGAAAAATATGGTATACTATTGAGCATAGTCTTGAATGTCATATATGCATTTCACTAATTATCCCTCTAAGTTACAGCATCTATGAAAGATTTAATTGAATCATATATAGGCTTCGAGACTCTTTTTATACATAATTTTACTTAGCACATTGGGAGGTTTAACTTATGTCGACGATAAAAAATATCGATGGACCAAAGGATTTTATTTTTAGAGTGTTATCAGGGGTAGCAATTGGAATAGTAGCCGGACTCGTTCCAAATGCGATTTTGGGAGAAATTTTTAAATACTTTATGCAATATCATCCTATTTTCAAAACTTTATTAGGGGTCGTTCAAGCCATCCAATTTACAGTGCCAGCGCTTATTGGAGCATTGATAGCTATGAAGTTCAATATGACACCATTAGCAATAGCTGTAGTAGCAAGTGCTTCATATGTTGGGAGTGGTGCAGCTCAATTTAAACAAGGTACATGGGTAATTACGGGAATTGGTGATTTAATTAATACGATGTTAACTGCGTCCATCGCCGTGTTACTTATTTTATTAATAGAAGAACGTGTTGGTAGTATGGCTTTAATTGTTTTTCCGACAGTTGTTGGTGGTTTAGCAGCTACAATCGGCGTATTTACTTTACCATATGTAAGGTTAATTACTACGGGAATTGGTAACATGGTTAATAGCTTTACTGAATTACAACCAGTGTTTATGAGTATGTTAATCTCTATGGTGTTTAGTTTTATAATCATATCGCCATTGTCAACTGTTGCCATAGCTATTGCTATTGGATTATCAGGTATTGCTGCAGGATCTGCTTCAATAGGTATAGCAGCAACAGAAGCTGTATTATTGATTGGTACCAGCAAAGTTAATCATGTAGGTATTCCTTTATCAATATTTTTCGGTGGGGTGAAAATGATGATGCCAAATATGGTTAAATACCCTGTCATTATGATTCCGATTTTCTTGACAGCGGCAATATCTGGTATTGCTTCTGGAATTATTGGTATTTCAGGAACAAAAGAATCAGCCGGATTTGGTTTTATCGGAATGGTTGGACCTATTAATGCCTTCAAATTTATGCATGTTGATTCTGCATGGTTAAGTTTATTACTTATTGTCATCGCCTTTTTTGTTGTGCCGTTTCTAGTTGCATGGATTTTAGATTTAATACTTAGAAGATTTATTCATTTGTATGAGAATGATATTTTTAAATTTATGGGATAAACCGTCATCTCTCTTCGACGTTTGAACGTTGAAGAGATTTTTCTATGTTAAAATATAATAATATAGCATCTAACTTTAACATATATAGAGGGTGAAATGATGTCAGGGAAACTAGAAGAATTACAATTGAAAGTATCTCGATTAAGTCGACGTACTCATGAATTAGGTATTCCAATTATGGTATTATTTGAGGGGATTCCTGCTTCAGGGAAGACACGTTTATCAAATGAATTACTATTGCACCTAGATGCCAAATATTCGCAATTTATAGCTACTAAATCGCCAGAATCAAACGATTTACGTTATCAATTTTTACAAAAATATTGGAATACGTTACCGCAAAAGGGTAATATAAATATTTATTTTAGAAGTTGGTATTCACACTTTTTAGATTATAAAGAAAATAAAATTAAGCATGATCAATATAAAAATTATGATGTTTTAGTCAATCAAATTTATCATTTTGAATCGATGTTAAAGGATGATAACTATGAAATTATAAAATTTTTCATAGAAATAAATGAAGAAAAACGCAATGAACATATTCAACAGACAAAAGATAATCCATTAACTAGATGGAAAGTTCAAGAATATGAAAATGTTATACCTCAAGAAAGTTATCTAAATCAAATGCATCAATTCATCAACAAGGATAAAGATTGGAAAGTCATCGATTACACAGAGCGTGAGCATGCTTTTGAAAAAATGTACTTACATTTAATAGATAGACTTGAGCAAGTTATAAAAAAAGTCGAACAACAAACGACTAAAGTTAACGGTAAGTTCACATCAAGCTTCACGACTTCTTTATTTGATAATAATCTTGAGAAAGTAGACAAAAAAACGTATAAAAATCTCATTGTTGAATTGCAACAGAGAATGAGAGAAATCCAATTTGCTTTATATGAAAGAAAGATTCCTCTTGTTTTGGTTTTCGAAGGTATGGATGCTGCCGGTAAAGGTGGCAATATTAAACGTATTAGAGAAAAACTAGATCCAACAGGGTATGAAGTGAATGGTATTAGTGCACCTACGGATGTCGAACTTAATCATCATTATTTGTGGAGATTTGCTAAAAAGATGCCAAAATCAGGTCATATAGAAATATTTGATCGTAGTTGGTATGGTCGTGTACTAGTTGAACGTGTAGAAGGTTTTGCGAGCCAGAATGAATGGCAACGTGCATCTGATGAAATTAATCAATTTGAAAAGATGTGGACAGATGAAGGTACAATCATTTTAAAATTCTTCTTGAGCTTAGATAAGGATGAGCAGCTAAAACGTTTTAAAGACCGTGAAAATAATCCTGATAAACAATGGAAGATTACTGAAGAAGATTGGCGTAATAGAGAAAAATGGGATGAATATTTAGAAGCAAGTCAAGATATGATTGAATCTACAAACACTTCATATGCCCCTTGGTATATTGTCCCGGCAGATCATAAAAAAACGGGTCGGATTGAAGTACTTAAAACAATTATTAGGAAATGTGAAGAAGTACTATGGGGAGTTAAAACGTATTAATTTTAAATAAAAATCTCGGGAGTGAGACCGTGGATAAAGCATTATTCATTGGTCTCACTCTCTTTTTTAATATAATGAAATGTTTATGAATGAAAATACTGTGTTTCTTCTATTATATATTCTAAAAGGATAACTCACCTATATAGAAAAAGGTAACGTCGTTTAATACAAAAGATATTTTGAGTTCCAAATTGATACATAGCGTTATATTTTGTTTATTAAAGAATAAAAGTTAAAAAGTAATCTCATTAAAATGAACAAATCTTCATAAAAAATGATAATACTTAGAATCAAATAGTTAGAATTATTTCATTTATGTAACAACATTGCAATCTGTAATTTTACAGATAACTTAATATAATGGTATTTCAGCTTGAAACACGATGTAATTACTTAAATTAAGATGGAATATGAAACTAATATTAAGAAATTATATGTTACAAACTGAAATATATCTGTTTTAAGATTACAAAAGAGTGTTGATATTGTAACCTTTTGTAAGGAACGTGTAATATACAAAGGCGATTTTTATGATATAGTGGGTAACGTCAAAAGTTAACAAAAAACATTTTCAATATAGCACAACGAATTTAAAACATTTAAATAACAAAACAAACAAATTTTAAATTTATATCTGGAGGATTTATATATCATGAAAAAAACAGTTATCGCTTCTACATTAGCAGTATCTTTAGGAATTGCAGGTTATGGTTTATCAGGACATGAAGCACACGCTTCAGAAACTACTAACGTTGATAAAGCACACTTAGTAGATTTAGCACAACATAATCCTGAAGAATTAAATGCTAAACCAGTTCAAGCTGGTGCTTACGATATTCATTTCGTAGACAATGGATACCAATACAACTTTACTTCAAATGGTTCTGAATGGTCATGGAGCTACACTGTAGCAGGTTCAGATGCTGATTATACAGAATCATCATCAAACCAAGAAGTAAGTGAAAATGCACAATCTAGTAACACAAATGTACAAGCTGTTTCAGCTCCAACTTCTTCAGAAAGTCGTAGCTACAGCACATCAACTACTTCATACTCAGCACCAAGCCATAACTACAGCTCTCACAGTAGTTCAGTAAGATTATCAAATGGTAATACTGCTGGTTCAGTAGGTTCATATGCTGCTGCTCAAATGGCTGCACGTACTGGTGTATCTGCTTCAACATGGGAACACATCATTGCTAGAGAATCAAATGGTCAATTACATGCACGTAATGCTTCAGGTGCAGCTGGATTATTCCAAACTATGCCAGGTTGGGGTTCAACTGGTTCAGTAAATGATCAAATCAATGCAGCTTATAAAGCATATAAAGCACAAGGTTTATCTGCTTGGGGTATGTAATCCAAATCTAATAATATAATTAGAAAAGTGGGACAACATTCGTTGTCCTCTCAGCAACGAGGACTAAAATTGACTCTCTTATATATAAGTAAGTTTTAATTTTAGTTATCGAGGCAATAAATTAAAAAGCCTAGGACACATGGTACTGACCCCCTTAAACGGGAACTTAAT
>NZ_KV811729.1:0-23718 GCF_001813195.1 Staphylococcus sp. HMSC065D05 | reverse complement strand
ATTTTAATTATAAGTACTTGACTAATCGTAGGAAAGAGTCCGGGTCATAAAACTATGTCCCGGGCTCTTTTATAATATAAAGGCAGTTGATGATTGAATCAAAAATGCATTAATATCAATCTTTTCGACACACGTTATAGGAGGACAAGCATTCATGTCCTCCTACACTATTATTTAAAGAATTAAGATTCGTATTGACTTGAACCTTTTGACGGCTTAAGAATTGGATCTAAAATAGCTACAACAATAGTGAAGATGACAGCAATAATAATTGGATTAATTACATTTAGTGCCGGTCCACTATTTAAGCTATTCAATACGAAATTAACCATTTGAAGTAACAATACTGCCCAAATGAATGTCATGAGGTATCTCATATTATATAACCTCCACTTGTTTATTCGTTAACTCTATTTTAAGTGATAATATCTTATTTGTATAGTATAAATCTAAGACGTTGTTATCTCATACTTTTAATTAAAAGCAAAATAAGAAATTAGAGTATGTTGTAATTATAAAGATGTATTTAGTGAAGTTTGTTAAAATACTTAATGGAAATGTTTTGTATTAATTGGGAGGTTCTCTACTTGAGTTTAAAAACATGAATATGTTAAATTAATACCTGGTATTAAAAAATTTTTAAGAAGGTGTACAACCATGAATGTGGGTATTAAAGGTTTTGGTGCATATGCACCTAAAAATATTATAGACAATGCCTATTTTGAGCAGTTTTTAGAAACTTCAGATGAATGGATTTCTAAAATGACTGGTATTAAAGAAAGACATTGGGCAGACGAAAATCAAGACACATCTGATTTAGCATACAATGCAAGTATTAAAGCGATAGAGGATGCTGGCATTCAACCAGAAGATATAGACATGATTATCGTTGCTACAGCTACTGGGGATATGCCTTTCCCAAGCGTAGCTAACATCTTACAAGAAAGACTAGGAACAGGTAAGGTTGCTACTATGGATCAACTTGCTGCATGTTCTGGCTTTATGTATTCAATGATTACTGCTAAACAATATATACAATCTGGTGATTACAAACATATTTTAGTTGTGGGTGCTGATAAATTATCTAAGATTACCGATATGACTGACCGTTCTACTGCTGTATTATTTGGCGACGGTGCTGGAGCTGTTGTCATGGGAGAAGTTGCTGAAGGCCGTGGTATCATTAGCTATGAAATGGGTTCAGACGGTAGTGGCGGTAAATACTTGTACTTAGATAGAGAAACTGGCAAACTCAAAATGAATGGTAGAGAAGTATTTAAATTTGCTGTGAGAATTATGGGTGATGCATCTACGCGTGTAGTTGAGAAAGCTGGTTTATCTTCTGAAGACATAGACTTATTTGTTCCACATCAAGCTAATATTAGAATTATGGAATCTGCGAGAGAGAGATTAGGAATAGAAAGAGAAAAAATGAGTGTCTCAGTAAATAAATATGGTAATACTTCGGCTGCCTCAATACCATTAAGTATTAATCAAGAATTGCAAAATGGAAAAATCAAAGATGACGATACATTAGTCTTAGTTGGCTTCGGTGGAGGTCTAACTTGGGGCGCAATTGTTATTAAATGGGGAAAATAGGAGGATAACGTATGAATAAAAATAATAGAGTTGTTATAACGGGTATCGGAGCCTTATCTCCAATTGGTAACGATGCTAAAACAACATGGGACAATGCACTAAAAGGTGTTAACGGTATAGATAAAATCACAAGAATAGATACTGATGATTATAATGTACATCTTGCTGGTGAATTGAAAGATTTTAATATAGAAGACCACATTGATAGAAAAGAAGCTCGCCGTATGGATCGTTTTACACAATACGCGGTGGTTGCTGCAAGAGAAGCGGTTAAAGATGCACAATTAAATATTAATGAAAAAAATGCCGACCGTATTGGTGTATGGATTGGTTCTGGTATCGGTGGTATGGAAACTTTCGAAGTTGCACATACAACACTTGTAGAAAGAGGACCACGTCGAGTAAGTCCATTTTTCGTTCCAATGTTAATTCCTGATATGGCTACCGGTCAAGTTTCTATTGATTTAGGTGCTAAAGGGCCTAATGGTTCTACAGTAACAGCTTGTGCTACGGGGACTAATTCAATAGGTGAAGCATTTAAAATTATTCAACGTGGTGATGCAGATGCAATGGTGACTGGTGGAACAGAGGCACCTATTACACATATGGCAATCGCAGGGTTTAGTGCTAGTCGTGCATTATCTACAAACAATGACCCTGAAACGGCTTGTCGACCATTCCAAGAAGGCCGTGATGGCTTTGTTATGGGTGAAGGGGCAGGTATTGTTGTACTTGAATCATTAGATTCAGCTAAAGAGAGAGGCGCTGAAATTTACGCTGAAGTTGTAGGTTATGGTTCCTCTGGCGATGCACATCATATTACAGCACCTGCGCCTGAAGGTGAAGGTGGCTCAAGAGCTATGCAAGCTGCTTTAGATGATGCTGGAATCAAAGCTCAAGATGTACAGTATTTAAATGCACACGGCACAAGTACACCAGTTGGAGATTTATATGAAGTTCAAGCGATTAAAAATACATTCGGTGATGCTGCGAAGTCATTAAAAGTAAGTTCAACTAAATCAATGACTGGACATTTATTAGGTGCTACAGGTGGAATTGAAGCTATTTTTTCTGCTCTATCAATTCGTGATTCAAAGGTAGCCCCTACAATACATGCAATCACACCAGACGAAGAATGTGATTTGGACATTGTTCCGAATGTAGCCCAAGACTTAGACATTACCTATGCAATGAGTAATAGTTTAGGATTTGGTGGACATAATGCAGTGTTAGTATTTAAGAAATTTGAAGACTAAAATTAAATAAATGTAAACAGAAATCTTCAAGTGATGAGTTATTAATTTAGCTACTCACTTGAAGATTTTTTTATAATAATAAGGATACTCCGATACTCACAATTATATAAGTGAGGTTAACAATCAATGTTGGAACTACCCATGGGGAAATTATATAACTTTCTTTTTTAACTTTTTGCGGATTGAAAAAGTGGTCATTTTTCATCATACGTTTTTTCTTAGTTGAGGAAAGTTGATACTTTAAACGACGAAATCCAAAGCTTGTAACATCAAATATTCCTTCTTGAATGAGTAAAATAAGGAAAGCAACTATAAAAATAATGAATGATGTATAAAATAAGATATTGATTAAATTTATAAAGTGATTTGAATAAAATAACCATATAATTATTGATAAAACTGGCGTAAATAATGACGAAATCAAATAAGAATTTATAGACATTAATGAAACCTCCTATCTATGCTAGATGTATTTTAACTTAATATTAGAAAAGGGTGGATTTTTATATTGCAAAAGTAAGAGAATAAAACAAAAAGTCATTTATCTATATTTACTATAGTACTGTAATGCAAAATGATATTGCAATTGTATAAATATTATAGATATAATAAAGATTAATATTTCTGAAAATTATGAAGGGAATGTCAATTTTGAATATTCTTTAATTTAGGAGGGTGTATATGACTAAATATGTGTTGAAACGATTGTGTTATATGTTTGTGTCGTTATTTATTGTTATAACAATTACATTTTTCTTAATGAAATTAATGCCAGGATCTCCGTTTAATGACACAAAACTTAATGCGCAACAAAAAGAAATATTAAATGAAAAGTACGGTTTGAATGATCCAGTAGCATTACAATATGTTAATTATTTGAAAAATGTAGTAACAGGTGATTTTGGCAACTCATTTCAATATCATAATATGCCAGTTTGGGATTTAGTTAAACCACGATTGATACCTTCAATGGAGATGGGAATAACGGCTATGGTTATTGGTGTTGTTTTAGGTTTAGTATTAGGTGTTGCTGCTGCTACTAAACAAAATACATGGGTAGACTATACAACAACAATTATCTCTGTTATCGCAGTATCAGTGCCGTCATTTGTCTTAGCAGTTTTATTGCAGTATGTATTTGCAGTTAAGTTAGAATGGTTTCCAGTTGCAGGATGGGAAGGTTTTTCTACAGCTATTTTACCTTCTCTAGCACTATCAGCTACAGTTTTAGCAACTGTTGCAAGATATATTAGAGCTGAAATGATTGAAGTACTCAGTTCAGATTACATACTTTTAGCTCGAGCTAAAGGAAATTCTACTTTAAAAGTGCTCTTTGGACATGCATTACGAAATGCATTAATTCCTATTATTACAATCATTGTACCTATGTTAGCAGGTATATTAACAGGAACATTAACAATTGAAAATATCTTTGGTGTTCCAGGCTTAGGTGATCAATTTGTTCGTTCTATAACTACAAATGATTTTTCAGTCATCATGGCTACTACGATATTATTCAGTACTTTATTTATTGTTTCGATCTTTATTGTAGACATTTTATATGGTGTTATCGATCCAAGAATTCGTGTGCAAGGGGGCAAGAAATAATGAGTAATAAAGAAGATGTTACAAACATTAATGGCGATATTTCTAATGGCACGATGTCACATACAAGTAATGATATTTCGAATACAGATTTTATAATTAGAGATTTAGACTTGAATCAAGAGCCGGAAATGCCGCGTGAAAGTAAGAATTTTTGGCAAGATGCTTGGTCACAATTGAAACGTAATAAATTAGCAGTAATCGGAATGATAGGTTTGTTGCTTATAGTTATTATGGCATTTATAGGACCATTAATGAATAAACACGATTTTGCTGAGCAGAATGTTGATCATCGTAATCTCCCAGCAAAAATACCATTATTAGATCATGTTTCATTTTTACCTTTTGACGGTAAAGGTACGGACGGTAAAAATGCTTACAAAGAAGCAGGTGCGAAAGAAAACTATTGGTTTGGTACTGATCAACTTGGACGTGATTTATGGACACGTACTTGGAAAGGTGCGCAAATTTCACTTTATATTGGTGTAGTTGCTGCATTATTAGATATTTGTATTGGCGTTGTATATGGAGCCATTTCTGGGTTCTTTGGAGGCAGGGTAGATGATGTGATGCAAAGGATTTTAGAAATTATTGCTTCTATACCCAATTTAATTGTCGTTATTTTATTCGTACTTATTTTTGAACCTTCAATTTGGACTATTATATTAGCTATGTCAATTACTGGCTGGCTGGGGATGAGTAGAGTGGTACGTGGAGAATTTTTAAAATTGAAAAATCAAGAATTTGTTTTGGCATCTCAAACATTGGGTGCTTCTAAATTCAAGTTAATCTTTAAACATATACTACCTAACACTTTAGGAGCTATTGTCGTTACATCAATGTTTACCGTTCCAAGTGCAATATTTTTCGAAGCATTTTTAAGCTTTATTGGAATAGGGGTGCCTGCACCTAAGACGTCATTAGGATCTCTTGTCAATGATGGACGTGCAATGTTGTTGATACATCCTCATGAATTATTTATTCCAGCAATCATTTTAAGTTTATTGATTTTATTCTTCTATCTATTTAGTGATGGACTACGTGATGCATTCGACCCAAAAATGCGAAAATAAAGGAGGTAAAAATAATGACAGAAACGGTATTAGAAGTAAATGATTTGCACGTTTCCTTTGATATTGCTGCAGGAGAAGTGCAAGCTATCAGAGGCGTGGATTTTCATTTGAATAAAGGGGAAACGTTAGCCATTGTTGGAGAATCTGGATCTGGAAAATCTGTAACAACTAAGGCAATTACAAAACTTTTTCAAAAAGATACAGGAAGAATAAAAAAGGGAGAAATCTTATTTTTAGGTGAGGACTTAGCTCAGAAAAGTGAAAAAGAACTGATACAGCTAAGAGGTCGAGATATTTCAATGATATTTCAGGATCCTATGACTTCTTTAAATCCAACAATGCAAATCGGAAAGCAAGTCATGGAACCTCTGATTAAACATAAGAAATTAAGTAAAGCAAAGGCCAAGCAAAGAGCATTGGAAATTTTGAATTTAGTTGGGTTACCTCGTGCTGAAAAACGATTTAAAGCCTATCCACATCAATTTTCAGGAGGACAACGTCAGAGAATAGTTATTGCAATAGCATTGGCATGTGAGCCTAAAATATTAATTGCTGATGAGCCTACAACTGCTTTAGATGTGACAATGCAGGCTCAAATTTTAGATCTTATGAAAGAACTACAAAATAAGATTGAAACTTCAATTATCTTTATTACGCATGATTTAGGCGTTGTAGCAAATATTGCGGACAAAGTAGCCGTAATGTATGGGGGACAGATGGTTGAAACAGGGGATGTGAATGAAATATTTTATGATCCTAAACATCCCTATACATGGGGATTACTTTCTTCAATGCCTGATTTAACAACCAGTAATGACACTGATTTAATTGCAATTCCAGGTACACCACCAGATTTACTTCATCCACCTATTGGTGATGCTTTTGCACGTAGAAGTCGATATGCCTTAGATATTGATTTCAAGGAAGAACCGCCTTGGTATAAAGTGTCACCCACTCATTTTGTAAAATCTTGGTTGTTAGATGCAAGAGCTCCGAAAGTTACGCCACCATCAATGGTTCAAAAACGATTAAGAACAATGCCAAATAATTATAAACAACCACAAAGAGTAGAGAGGGTGGCTTTTAATGAGTAATGAAAATGTATTATTACAAGTTAAAAACTTAAAACAATATTTTAATCAAGGTAAACATAATGAAGTTAAAGCGATTGATAATATAAGTTTTGATGTTTATAAAGGGGAAACGTTAGGGCTTGTAGGAGAGTCTGGATGTGGTAAATCAACGACTGGAAAAGCCATTATCAAATTAAATGATATTACTGATGGTGCAATTGAGTATGATGGTAAAGATATTCATCAAATTAGAAAACGTAAAGAGCGATTGAAGTTTAATAAAAAAATTCAAATGATATTTCAAGATCCATATGCATCTCTAAATCCTCGGTTAAAGGTTATGGATATCGTAGCTGAAGGAATAGATATTCACAAACTTGCTAGTAGTCAGCGGGATCGAAAGAAACGTGTATACGACCTTTTAGAAACAGTTGGTTTAGGTAAAGAACACGCGAATCGTTATCCCCATGAGTTTTCAGGCGGACAAAGACAACGTATTGGTATCGCACGTGCATTAGCTGTAGAGCCAGAATTTATTATTGCAGATGAACCGATATCAGCATTAGATGTATCGATTCAAGCTCAAGTCGTTAATCTTTTATTAAAGCTACAACGTGAACGTGATATTACTTTAATGTTTATTGCTCATGATTTATCAATGGTGAAATATATTTCCGATAGAATTGCAGTAATGCACTTCGGTAAAATTGTAGAAATTGGACCGGCTGATGATATTTATAAATATCCATTACATGATTATACTAAGTCATTATTAAGTGCCATTCCACAGCCTGATCCTGATGTTGAGAGAAATCGTCAACGTGTTTTATATCATGAAGATGCAAAGCTTAATGAACAAAAACAATTAAATGAAATTAGACCACAACATTATGTATTTTCTACTCAAAACGAAGCAATTAAATTGAAACAAAAGTATGGTTTGTCTGTTAAATAAGTTAAGAAAGGGGGAATTAAAAGATGAAAAGTTTGAAAGGCTTAATTATTTTATTAAGTGTATGCATAGTTTTATCTGCTTGTAGTAATAAGCAGAGTTTATATTCAGATCAGGGGCAAGTTTTTAGGAAGGTCATTTCACAAGATATGACGACACTTGATACTGCATTAATCACAGATGCTGTTTCTGGTGATATAGCAGCTCAAGCATTTGAAGGATTATATACTTTAAATAAAGAGGATAAAGCTGAGCCAGCCATTGCAACATCTTTTCCAAAGAAGAGTAATGGTGGCAAAACACTTACGATTAATTTAAGAAAAAATGCAAAATGGTCCAATGGAGATTCGGTAACTGCATATGACTTCGTATATGCGTGGAGAAAGGTAGTTAATCCTAAGACGGCTTCTGAGTTTGCATACATAATGAGCGATATAAAAAATGCAGATGAAGTTAATGCAGGTAAAAAATCAGTCAAAGATTTGGGTATCAAGGCTATAGGTAAATATCAATTACAAGTTGATTTAGAAAGACCTGTACCTTATATTAATGAACTATTAGCACTTAATACATTTAATCCTCAAAATGAGAAAGTTGCTAAAAGGTTTGGAGAACAATATGGTACAACTGCTGAAAAAGCAGTGTACAATGGACCATTTGAGGTAACAAATTGGAAAGTGGAAGATAAAATTCAATTAGTTAAAAATGAACAATATTGGGATAAGAAGAATGTAAAATTAGATAAAGTGAACTATAAAGTATTAAAAGATCAACAAGCAGGTGCATCGTTATATGATACTGGCTCGGTCGATGATACTATTATAACTTCTGAACAAGTTGATAAATATAGAGGAGAATCTGCTTTGAATTATCGTTTAACAGCAGCAACATTCTTTATTAAAATGAATCAAAAAACAGTTCCTGAATTTAAAAATAAGCATTTAAGATTGGCTATAGCTCAAGCAATAAATAAAAAAGGATATGTCAGTTCTGTTTTAAATGATGGTTCGCTACCATCAAATAATTTTACTGGTATAGGAACTGCCGATACACCGGAGGGTAAAGATTTTGCAAGAACCATCAAATCACCATTAAAATTCAACCCTGATTTAGCGAAAAAGAATTGGAGAGAAGCACAAAAAGAATTAGGAAAAAATAAATTTACTTTTACGATGAACACACAGGATACACCTGCTTCAAAAATTGCTGCCGAATATATAAAATCTCAAGTTGAGAAGAATTTACCAGGTGTGACACTCAAAATTAAACAAATGCCATTTAAACAAAAAACTACTTTAGAATTAGCAAATAACTATGAAGCAAGTTATTCAGGTTGGAGTCCTGATTATCCTGATCCAACAGCATTTCTTCAAACAATGACCAAAGATAATGCACAGAATAATACAGATTGGAGTAATAAAGAATACGATCGATTACTCAAAGAAGCCAACAGCAAGCTTTTACGAAAGCCAGGTGAACGTAATACCTCATTACAAAAAGCGGAATATATCTTATTACATGAAGCGCCAGTCGCCCCTGTTTATCAAAAAGGAGAGGCACACTTAACGAATCCGCAAGTAAAAGGATTACAATATCACAAAGTAGGGCCTGAAACGACGCTTAAACATGTCTATATTGATAAATCAATCAATAGGGAGACAGGTAAATAGGAATATAAAAATGCCTCGAAAATTATTTCCGAGGCATTTTTATATTATATAGTATTATCTTTTTCGACCTAAGCCCATTGCTTTTTCCATTTTTTTCAATGTTTTAAATGAAGCTTTTTGAGCTTTTTCTTTACCTTTATCTAGAATATCATCTAGGTCATCAGAATTATAAAAGCTTGCATATTTTTCTTGGAAATTAATAAGAAAATCTTTAACGATTTCCGATAAATCACCTTTAAATTTACCGTAACCTTCACCTTCATATTTAGATTCAATATTTTTAATAGAGTCATTAGTTAGACCAGAATAAATTGAAAGTAAATTTGAAATGCCTGGTTTATTCTCACGATCAAATTTTATTATACCGTCAGAGTCTGTTACAGCGCTTTTAATTTTTTTGGCAGCGACATGAGGTTCATCCAATAAAGAAATGAAATTCTTCTGATTATCATCACTTTTACTCATTTTTTTAGTAGGATCTTGTAAACTCATCACACGCCCACCAACTTTAGGCATTCTTACCTCTGGTTTTACTAATACATCATTGTATCTACTATTGAAACGATCTACTAAATTTCGTGTCAGTTCCATATGTTGCTTTTGATCATCACCAACAGGAACAATGTTAGTGTTGTAAATCACGATATCGGCCGCCATCAATGGTGGGTAAGTGAGTAGACCAGCAGGTACGCCATCTGCTCGTTTCTGAGCTTTGTCTTTAAACTGCGTCATACGTTCCAATTCACCAATAGAAGCTATTGTTGTAAGCATCCAACCAGCTTGCACGTGTGCAGGGACTTCAGATTGAATAAATAAAGTCGATTTATCTGGATCAATACCTGATGCCAAATAAATTGCTGCGAGTTGACGTATTTGCTTGCGTAATTTTAAGCGGTCTTGTGGTACCGTTATAGCATGTTGGTCTACGATACAGAAAAAACATTCATAGTCATCTTGAACATCTACAAATTGTTTTAATGCACCGATGTAGTTACCAATTGTTGGAATACCACTTGGCTGAATTCCTGAGAATAAAGTTTCCATATTAGATGCCTACTTTCTAATTAATATTGTTTATGTATCATTATAACAGTATTTCGTTAATTTGTAAGTTGTGTTAAAATATCTATATCTGGGTATATCATTAAAGAAAGGTATACATTTTTATTTATTTTTAAGATTTCTCAGAAAAATTAGGTTTTTCTCATTTAATTTTAATCTTAGTCATTTATAATAATAAGTGTAAGATTAAGAAAGCTAAAAACTTAATTTCTTTAATTAACAAATAATTTTAAAATAATGAATTAAATTCATTCTATAGGAGAGTGAGATGTATGGTAACATTATTTACTTCACCAAGTTGCACATCTTGCCGTAAAGCGAAAGCATGGTTACAAGAACATGATATTCCGTATACGGAGCGTAACATTTTTTCTGAACATTTAACAATTGATGAAATTAAACAAATTCTAAAAATGACTGAAGACGGAACTGACGAAATTATTTCAACACGTTCTAAGACATATCAAAAATTGAATGTGGATATAGATTCATTACCATTACAAGATTTATACTCAATCATTCAAGATAATCCTGGCTTGTTACGTCGTCCAATTATTTTAGATGACAAACGTTTACAAGTTGGATATAACGAAGATGAAATTCGTCGTTTCTTACCACGAAAAGTACGTACATTCCAATTACAAGAAGCGCAACGTCTAGTTGATTAACAATAATATTAACAACTTCTTTGAAAGATATTTGAGAGTGGAATAGAACTATTGTTGATTTTGTTCTTTAGCTTTGGTAACAAAGAATCGTGTTGAACAAAGCTCAACATATGCGTACTAACAATATAGTCATCGATTGCCATTCGTTAAAGTATGCCTAGGACTTTTTGGTCCTAGGCTCTTTTATATATTATCTTATTAAAAGTAAGTTTTTTGTTATTAAAACAGGGAATATGTTAAAATAGATGTCCAAATGAATAATAGTTAAATTTAATCAAACAAATAAATTGTAATTTAACCTCCGTTCTAATACAATATGGTTACTATTCATCGACTGTAAGGAGTGAGATGATATGAGAATAGAACGTGTTGATGATACAACAGTAAAATTGTTTATAACATATAGTGACATTGAAGCACGTGGTTTTAGTCGTGAAGACCTATGGAGTAACCGTAAACGTGGTGAAGAATTCTTCTGGTCAATGATGGATGAAATTAATGAAGAAGAGGATTTTGTAGTTGAAGGTCCACTTTGGATTCAAGTACACGCTTTTGAAAAGGGTGTGGAAGTGACAATTTCTAAATCAAAAAATGAAGATGCTATGAATATGTCAGACGATGATACAAATCATCAATTTGATGATCAGGTAAATGAATTATTGGCTCAAACACTTGAAGGTGAAGAAAGTTTAGAAGATTTATTTGAACAACGTAAACAACAAAAGAAAAACCATCAAGATAAACAACAAAAACGTGCGCATAAGCCATCAAATGTGAGAAATATTATAGTGAAATTTGACGATTTAGAGCAAGTTATCGACTATGCTTATCATAATAATCAAAACACTGATGAATTTGAAGATTTATTATATATGATTGATAATAAATATTATTACTCAATTCATTTTGATGATTCGGTTTCACAAGAGATGATTAACGATAGTTATAGTCAGTTATTGGAGTTTGCTTATCCAACTGATAAAACAAATATATATTTAAACGACTACGCTAAGATTATTATGAGTCACAATGTTACTTCTCAAGTACGTAAATACTTTACTGATACAAATGAATAATAATGATTTAAAAGGTGCCATTGGGCACCTTTTTTTATTTTAAAAAGTAAAACTATGATGTACTCCGTTATTAATAATGGGGTGAAGAAATGTTAATGGCAATCAATCAGCAAGGTCAGAAAATTTTAGCGCAACATGCAAATAAATTTGATAAATATCAATGTCCTCACTGTAAGTCTAAGGTGATACTCAAGCAAGGGATGACTTTAATAGCCCACTTTGCGCATAAAACACGTTTTAATCACCACTGTTCAAAATCAGAATCAGTTGAACATTATGAAGCAAAGTTATATTTAGCAAGAATTTATGAAGCTTTGAATTTCAACGTGGAAATTGAACCTTATTGCAAAGAAGTTTTGCAATATCCAGATATTGTGATCAATCAAAAAAATGCAATTGAAGTTCAATTTTCTAAAATAAGTATCAGTAAAATTATTCGTCGAACAACTGGTTTAAAGCGAATAGGTTTGAATGTGATTTGGATTATTAAAGATGTTCCTTTGAAAGATAAATACGTTAAATTATCACCATTTCAAAGTGCTTTTATTCATCCAATTAATAGAACATTAGTAACATGGGATTCAAAAAAGTTTGTATTAATATTATATAGTCATCTTCAACATGTAGGCGGTAAAAATTTTGTTGCACAAAGAAAAGTTTTAAAATTTGAGGATATAATAAATATGACTTTTCAATCAAATAATGTTCCCAATTTTAGGTTGTCTGCTTCTAATATACAACGTTATATAAACTATTGTAGAAAGCGCCACAGTGTTTTAGAACCTACACTCAGTGCCATGTATCAATTAAATATGTGTGATTCTGATGTAATTTCTAAATTAGGATATGTTGTACCACATCAAATATATATAATAACGCATCCAATAGAATGGCAATTAAAATATCTGTTGCTAAGAAGAACATTAAATGATAATGAATTATGTAAACAACTTCTTAGTAAAGTTAAGTTTAGGGTGTTTGCAACGTTTCAATACGACAAACGTCAAATATTAAACACTATTTTACGTGAATTTGATTATTTATATGAACACGAAGGCTTAAACGTGCAAAAGTAGTGCTAAAATGAGAAAATTAAGCTATTAGATTATTAAGGAGGTTTACATTATGAGTCAACAATTAACAAGAGAAGAACAGGAACGTAAATATCCTGAATATACATGGGATTTAACAACTATATTTAAAAGCGATGAAGCATTTGAAGAAGCTTTTAAAAGTATTGAAGCTAAAATAGGTGAAGAAGAAAAATTTAAAGGTCATCTTGGTGAAAGTGCCGAAACACTATATGAAGCGCTAAGTCTTGAAGACGAGCTAGGTACAAAATTAGAAAAGGTATATGTATACGCACATTTAAAACAAGATCAAGATACTGCAAATGATAAGTATACCGGTTTAGAAGCACGTGCACATCAACTTGTTATTAAATATAGCTCTGCATGGAGTTTTTTAGTACCTGAAATTTTACAACTAGATGAAGCTACTATTCAATCTTTTATCGATTCTAATGATGATTTAAAACGATATGAATTTGATTTGAAATTGATTAATGAGAAACGTCCGCATATATTAGATGCGAATACAGAAAAGTTATTAACAGAAGCACAAGACGCACTTTCTACGCCTTCTAATGTATATGGAATGTTTAGCAATGCAGATTTAGAATTTGAAGATGCTATAGATAAAGATGGTCAAGCTTATCCTTTAACACAAGGTACATTTATCAAGTATTTAGAGTCTGATGATCGTGAGTTAAGAGCTTCTGCATTTAGAAATGTTTATAAAGCATACGGTGCGCATAATAACACACTAGGTGCTACTTTAGCTGGTGAGGTTAAGAAAAATGTATTTAATGCTAGAACTCATCATTATCGTTCAGCACGTGAAAGAGCTTTAAGTAATAATCATATTCCAGAAGCTGTTTACGATAACTTAATCAAAACGGTCCATAAATACTTACCATTATTACACAGATACACGAAGCTTAGACAAGAGTTATTAGGTTTAGACGATTTAAAAATGTATGATCTTTATACACCACTTGTTAAAGATGTTAAATTTGAAATGCCATATGAAGAGGCAAAATCTTGGATGTTAAAAGCACTTGAGCCAATGGGAGAAGAATACTTAAACGTGGTTAAAGAAGGTTTAGATAATCGTTGGGTCGATGTATATGAAAATAAAGGTAAACGTTCAGGCGGATATTCATCTGGTGGGCATTTAACTAATCCTTTCATATTACTTAACTGGTCTGACACTGTTTCTGATTTATATACTTTAGTACATGAATTTGGCCACTCTGCACATAGTTACTTTAGTAGACAAAATCAACCATCAAATTTAAGCGATTATACAATCTTTGTCGCTGAGGTTGCATCAACTTGTAATGAGGCTTTACTTAGTGACTACATGGACAAACATTTAGATGATGAACGACGTCTATTGTTACTTAATCAAGAATTAGAACGATTTAGAGCAACGCTATTCCGTCAAACCATGTTTGCTGAATTTGAACATAAAATACATCAAATAGAAGAAGCTGGGGAGCCATTAACGCCAAATCGTATGAATGAAGAATATGCTAAACTTAATAAATTGTATTTCGGCGAAGCGGTAGAAACTGACGAAGATATCAGTAAGGAATGGTCACGTATTCCTCATTTCTATATGAATTATTATGTATATCAATACGCTACTGGTTATAGTGCGGCGCAAAGTTTAAGTCATCAAATTTTAACTGAGGGTCAACCTGCTGTTGAACGTTATATCAATGAATTCTTAAAAAAGGGTAGCTCAAACTATCCAATCGAAATATTAAAAAATGCAGGTGTTGACATGACAACACCTCAACCAATAGAGGAAGCTTGTGAAGTATTTGAGCAGAAATTAGATGCTTTTGAAAAGTTAATGAAAGCTTAGCAGAATTGAATTCGCTTACAATATGAACAGATTGTGACAATTTGATTTTATGAATAAACAAGGGTTGAAAAGGATATTTTACCGTGTTATATTATGAACATGAAATTAATCACATAACAAACATACCCCTTTGTTTGAAGTGAAAAATTTCTCCCATCCCCTTTGTTTAGCGTCGTGTAATCAGACACGGCGTTTTTTTATTTGAAAATTTTTAAATTGAATATAAAAATTGTTGCTATACATCATATATACATTATTGTGTATATTTTTAATGAAAAAATACATCAGTAAATATTAAAAAACGCCTATGACAACTATTCGTGTCATAGGCGATTTTTTAATTTATAGATAACTGAGTTAAAAACAAATGTGAAATATTCTTTTTATACTCGAGAGTCCACGCTATCGTAATTAAGATTTATTTTTCAAAATGAAATTTGTATAGCTCTCATCATATCTATCATTAACACTGAGGCATTTTAGACTTCCAAAATTCTCCCTCTGGATATTGCAACTTTTCAACTTTTTGTTGAAGTGTGAGTTTCTTTAATTCTTTATTTAATAATTTTTCAGGCCATTCATAAATCGTTAAAAGTTCTTCCATTGTTACTAGTTGTTTCTTTTGAATGTAGTATTCTAATTTTGGAGGAAGATTTTTCTCTATAGGTTGTCCCATTAACTCATTAATAATGTAAGTATAGATATGATAAGGATATAATCCTTCGACTTTTAAACCTTCTTCATGAACATTTTCGCTGAAAAAAACAAGTGAGGGAGCTTGTTCTATTTCCATTTCTCTTGCAATGTGAAGATCAACTTTCAAGCTGTCAGTCAACTTGTCCTTTTGCAAGTCTTCTTTAAAAACTTGATAGTCAATACCGGCATTATTAATACAATCAGAAATCATATCTTCGGTAATAATATCACGTTTTGGAATGATTTCATTTTGCATTAAATGTATAAATCTTTCTGCTCTGATGCGACCTTGAAGTTCAGCGGCTTTATAGGCAAGTGCAATATTGTCAAAATCCGAAGTACTTTGAGCTTGACACTTAGTTAATACCTTTAAAGAAGGGTTTAAAATATGTCTTACCTTTATATATTTATTATATTCAATTCTTAATTTTGATAAGATTGCAGATAATTTAAAACAATCTTTACTAAAAGGATCAAAAAAAGAATAGATTTCTATTTTGCTAACAGGTGATAGATTAGTATCTTCACGACTCTTATTCTCCATGATTCTTAATTCTTCAGCCATGTATTTTCACCTACAATTAAATTTAGGAATTTACCATGTGATGTGCAGTAAGTCTTAATCGCTCAAACAAGTAATCGCCTACACCCGCAGGAAGTTCTGCGTGTTGAATAGCAGTATGCATGTTCTCAAGCCATGCATCACGTTCATACTCACTAATTGTAAATTCCATATGTCTTCGTTTTAACATGGGATGACCATGTTCTTGTGTATATAAGTCAGGACCTCCAAGAAACTGTGTCAAAAATTGTTTCTGCTTTCGACTGGTTTCTTTGAAATCGCCTGGGAATAAATGATTGAGACGAGAATCTTTCTCGACAAGTTGATAGAAATGATCAATCATTTGATACAAGGCTTTTTGACCAATCAACTCATATGGTGTTTTAGACATAATATCACCGTGTTCCATTAATATATATCTAATATAACATGAATTTTTACATTTAAAAGTAATTTGCCTTATCGACAACTGTTACTCTTTATTGCTTACATTTTGTTTTTCTTGAAAAAAACGTTGCACCTTATTCAAAGGTTTTTGATGTTGAAGATTAAAATGTTGAAGTAAACTTTTAAATTTTGAATATCCCTCATCATAAGAATGAACTTCAAACTCTAATTCATAATCAGTTTTGCCGAGATATTCACTCTTATCTAATACTAGTAATTCATTTTGATAATCAGTTTCTAAACGATAGGTAGTTAAGTTTCCTAACACTTTAAGCTCATTTTCTAAAATATTAAAGTCGTGTTCTAAAATATATTTAATATCTTTGGGTAATTGAGAGAGTTGAAGTGACATATCAAGTTTAGGTTCTATATTTACTGAGTGATTATATTCTGTTAATCCAACTTCAGCAGGGACTTTTAAAGTCATTTCATACATATAATCTTTGACTCTTATACGCAAAGCAGCCTGATGTTGCTTTAATTTAAAATTCTCTGTGTCGATATAGAAATTAGTTTGCTTAAAAGGTGATTGATTTTTGAAATAGAGTTCATAGATTTTTGAGTAAGTATCTTGATCTAGTATTTGTTTAAATTCAATCTCATTATTCATAGACATAAAAGTCACCTCTATCATGTTTTAGCTATTGTAAATTTAGCATGTCTTATTATGACGAATTTTGATTTATAATTAAAGTCAAACACTATAAGTAAAAGTTGAAACTTAAATTGGCTAGGTGAGTTAGAAGATAAAAAGATTGTGGTAATCACTAAATCATCATAAAAGAATGAGTAATGATAACAGTAAAAACATGAGAGACTAGAAGATTTTTTCTGTGAGTTGTAGCGTGTTTTGATAGGTTGTAATATGTTAAACTAGTATGGAATAAGGAGGAAACAAGCATGCGTATTTACATAAATGAAATTAAATTAAAAGATGATGGCGTTTATTGCTTCTCAGAGGAATCTACAGAAGGATTAGAAGAGGTAGGTCAAATGCTTGTTGATAGTGATAATTATGGTTTTGCTTATCTTTTAGATGATGGACAATCATATTCATATTTGATTTTTGTTCAGGAAACATGGTCGATGTTGCATGAGAATAGAGATAAAAAAATCATTATTAATAATCATTTAGAACTTAAGCATTTCCAAGAAGAATTAGATTATGTTTTGAATAACATAGAAGGAAACAATAACTATGGTAAGGAGTTTGTTTCAGCTGTTGAAAAAACTTTCGAACTAGAGTGAAGCGGAGTGAAACAAAATGAACCAGTGGGATCAATTTTTAACGCCATATAAGCAAGCTGTCGATGAGTTAAAAGTAAAACTTAAAGGATTAAGAAAACAATACGAAGTGGGAGAACATAATTCTCCAATTGAATTCGTGACTGGAAGGGTAAAACCTATTTCAAGCGTTATAGACAAAGCGAACAAAAGGGGTATCCCTTTTGATTGTTTACATGAAGAAATGTACGATATTGCTGGTCTTAGAATTATGTGTCAATTCGTGGATGACATTGACATAGTTGTTGATATATTAAGACAACGTCAAGATTTCAAGGTTATAGAAGAAAGAGATTACATTCGAAATACAAAAGAAAGTGGCTATCGTTCTTATCATGTGATAATCAAATATCCTATTGAAACACTCAGTGGACAAAAGCACATATTGGCTGAAATTCAAATCAGAACCTTAGCAATGAACTTCTGGGCTACAATCGAACATACATTAAGGTATAAATATGATGGGGCATATCCAGATGAGATTCAACATCGTTTAGAGAGAGCAGCAGAAGCGGCATATTTATTAGATGAAGAAATGTCCGAAATTAAAGATGAAATTCAAGAAGCGCAAAAGTATTACACGCAAAAGCGTGCTAAGAAACATGAAAATGACTAATGAGGTGTAAATCATGCGTTATACAATCCTTACTAAAGGTGATTCAAAATCAAATGCATTAAAGCATAAAATGATCAATCATATGAAAGATTTTCAAATGGTAGAAGATAGCGAAAATCCTGAAATTGTCATTTCAGTTGGGGGAGATGGAACGTTATTACAAGCTTTCCATCAATATAGTCATATGTTATCCAAAGTTGCTTTTGTCGGGATACACACCGGTCATTTAGGATTTTATGCAGATTGGTTACCTCATGAAGTTGAAAAGCTTATTATTGAAATTAATAATTCGGAGTTTCAAGTTATTGAATATCCACTCTTAGAATTAATAGTCAGGTATAACGATAATGGTTATGAAACGAGATACCTTGCTTTAAATGAAGCAACAATGAAAACTGAAAATGGCTCAACATTGGTTGTAGACGTCAATATAAGAGGTAAACATTTCGAACGATTTAGAGGAGATGGGTTGTGTATATCTACACCTTCGGGTTCGACAGCTTATAATAAAGCTTTAGGTGGTGCGCTCATACATCCATCACTTGAAGCGATGCAAATTGCTGAAATTGCATCTATTAATAATAGAGTGTTTAGAACGGTAGGCTCGCCATTAGTACTTCCTAAACATCATACGTGTTTAATTACGCCGGTAAATCACGATACGATTAGAACCACAATCGATCATGTTAGCATTAAGCACAAAAACGTCAATGCAATACAGTATAGAGTTGCTAATGAGAAAGTGCGTTTTGCTAGATTCCGTCCATTTCCGTTTTGGAAAAGGGTACATGACTCATTTATTTCTAGTGATGATGAACGATGATTTTAACATATCAAATTGTACAGTCAGAACCAGTGAAAACTTTTTTGAAAAATCAAGATTATTCTAAACGCACGTTGAGCGCCATTAAATTAAATGGCGCTTTACTATTAAACGGTTCACCTGTAACTGTCAGACATGTTATGGACAAAGGTGATAGATTAGAAGTTCATTTTCCAAGTGAAACACCAAGTGAGAATTTGATTCCCTACGATAAGGAATTAGAAGTCATTTATGAGGATGCGTATTTGATAATTGTAAACAAGCCACAAATGCAAAATTGTGCACCTTCTAGAGAACACCCCCATGGCAGTTTAGTAGAACAAGTGCTTGCTTATTATACAAAAAAAGGCGAAAAAATAAATCCTCATATCGTGACTCGACTTGATCGAAACACTTCAGGTTTAGTTGTATTTGCTAAATTTGGACATGTACACCATTTGTTTTCAAAGGTAAAATTTAAAAAAGAATATGTCGCCTTAGCCTATGGCCAAACACAATCTTCAGGTGTTATTGAAGCGCCTATTGCAAGGCTGAGTGATAGTATCATTAAGCGAGAAGTTAATGAAAAGGGGAAGTATGCAAAAACAGTCTATCAAAAGCTTATGCAAAATGAGACTGCTAGTTTATGTAAGATTAAATTGCTTACTGGAAGAACGCATCAAATTCGAGTTCACTTTGGGTATATTGGTCATCCATTAATTGGTGATGATTTGTACGGTGGAAATCATCCTTGCGTTCATGGACAAGCGTTACATTGCTGTTCAGTAGAATTTATCCACCCCATATACAGGTCTCATTATCTGATAAATGTTGATTACAAACAATTAATTAAATTATTCAACATGGTATAATAAATATGTTTTGGAGGTGTTAACATGTCTAACGAAACTGAAATGAAAGACAACGTTCGTGAAGACGTATATGATAAAGAATTATTTGATCGATTATTAGATCAAAATGATATAGATGAATTCAGAAAAGAATTTTTAGAATTACATAACTATGAGCAAAGTGAATACTTTGAAGATACGGATGATGGAAATAGACAAAAAATATTTGAGTTTTTATCACCCAAAGAAGTAGCAAATTTCTTTGATCAATTAGACTTTGATGACGATGATTATGAGAGTCTTTTTGATAATATGGACGCTACCTATGCTAGTCATGTCTTAGAGGAAATGTCTTATGATAATGCGGTAGATATTTTAAATGAGTTATCTAAACCTAAAGTGGCGAGTTTGCTAACATTAATGAACAAAGATAATGCTAATGAAATCAAAGCTTTATTACATTATGAAGAAGATACTGCCGGCGGTATAATGACTACGGAGTTTATCTCTTTAAAATCAACTACACCTGTTAAAGAAGCGTTAATTCACGTAAAAGAACAAGCGCCTGATGCTGAAACAATATATGTTATATTCGCAGTAAATGAAGATGAACAACTTGTTGGTGTTCTATCACTTAGAGATCTTATTGTAGCTGAGAATGATGCATACATTGAAGATGTTATGAGTGAACGTGTCATCAGTGCTAATGTCGGTGATGACCAAGAAGATATCGCTCAATTAATGAGAGACTACGATTTTATAGCTGTTCCAGTTGTAGATTATCAAAATCATTTACTAGGTATTATTACTATTGATGATATCCTGGATGTTATGGATGAAGAAGCAAGTGAAGACTACTCACGATTAGCTGGGGTATCTGACATTGATTCTACAAGTGACTCAGTGTTTAAAACGGCGAGTAAAAGGTTACCATGGCTCATTGTGTTAACATTTTTGGGTATGATTACTGCTACTATATTAGGTAGTTTTGAAGATACATTATCTCAAGTGGCATTACTTGCAGCATTTATTCCAATTATAAGTGGTATGTCAGGAAATTCTGGTACACAATCATTAGCCGTTTCTGTCCGTAATATATCTACTGGGGAAATAAATGAACAGAGTAAATTTAAGATTGCATTGCGAGAAGCGGGAAGTGGTTTATTATCTGGTATTGTTTGTGCAGTTATCCTTTTCTTAATTATTGTCGTCATATTCAGACAACCGTTATTAGCTTTAATAGTAGGCGGAAGTTTGACATGCGCAATGACAGTAGGTACATTGGTTGGTTCAATGATTCCTTTAGTAATGAACAAATGTAAAATTGATCCTGCTGTTGCAAGTGGTCCTTTTATTACAACAATTAATGACATTGTGAGTATGCTTATTTATTTTGGATTAGCTACATCATTCATGTCATACCTAACATAAGGAGGTCATATGGAATTCTTATCTTTAGTTATAGTCGTCGTAGCTGCATTTATGACTCCGATCATTGTGCATCGTTTTAATATAAACTTTCTTCCTGTTGTTGTAGCTGAAATATTGATGGGGATTGTGATAGGACACTCTTTTCTCAATTTAGTGGAAAGAGATGCATTTCTTAATATTTTATCTACGCTTGGGTTTATCTTTTTAATGTTTTTAAGTGGTCTAGAAATTGACTTTAATGCATTTAAAAAGGATTCACGTCCAAGACAAGGAGAAGATAAACATGAAAAGGATGTACCTGGTCATCTTAAACTGGCACTGACAGTATTTGCATTTATTATGATGATTTCCGTTGTTTTAGCTTTTGCATTTAAATGGTTAGGATTAGTTAATGATGTCCTTTTAATGGTGATTATCATTTCTACAATTTCGTTAGGAGTTGTAGTACCAACCCTTAAAGAAATGAACATTATGCGTACAACGATAGGACAATTTATTTTACTAGTAGCTGTATTAGCAGATTTATTTACCATGATTTTACTAACTGTTTATGGTGCCATTTATGGTGAAGGTGGTAGTACGATATGGCTTACAGGTATTTTAGTTGTATTTACAGTTGTCTTTTATGTAATCGGTGTGTTATTTAAACGTATGTCCTTCTTACAAAAGTTAATGGATGGTACAACGCAAATAGGTATTAGAGCGGTATTTGCACTTATTATTTTATTAGTAGCACTTGCTGAAGGTGTTGGTGCTGAATACATATTAGGTGCATTCCTTGCCGGTGTTGTTGTTTCTTTACTAAAACCTAATGAAGAGATGGTAGAAAAATTAGATTCCTTTGGTTATGGTTTCTTTATTCCAATTTTCTTTATCATGGTAGGCGTCGATTTAGATATCCCGAGCTTAATTAAAGAACCGTCATTGTTACTCATTATACCTGTACTCATTTTTTCATTTATCATTTCAAAACTGATACCAGTATTTTATATTAGACGCTGGTTTGACACTAAAACTACCATTGCATCTGCTTTCTTGCTTACATCAACTTTATCACTTGTTATAGCTGCGGCTAAAATTGCTGAAAAATTAAAAGCGATTTCTCCGGAAACTTCCGGCATTTTAATTCTTAGTGCTGTAATCACATGTGTCTTCGTACCCGTGATATTCAAGAAGATGTTCCCAATTCCTAATGAAGTGGGACGCCGCATAGAAGTAAGTATGATTGGTAAGAATCAATTAACTATTCCAATAGCACAAAATTTAACTTCTCAATTATATGACGTTTCTTTATACTATCGAAAAGATTTGAGCGATAGTAGAAAGCTCTCTGACGATATTACTATGATAGAAATAGCAGATTACGAAGAAGATTTATTAGAACGCTTGGGACTTTTCGAGCGAGATATTGTTGTATGTTCTACGAATGATGACAATATAAATAAGAGCGTTGCGTTAATGGCTAAAAACCACGGTGTTAAACGTGTTATATGTCGACTTGAAAGTACAAACGAAGATCCAACATTGAAACATCAAGGTATAGAGGTGTTTAGTAATTATTTAAGTAATAAAATCTTATTAAAAAGTTTAATAGAAACACCTAATATGCTGAATTTATTAAGTAATGTAGAAACATCTCTATATGAAATTCAAATGTTAAATTATCAATATGAAAATATTCAATTACGTAACTTCCCATTTGGTGGCGATATTATTTTTGTTCGTATTATAAGAGATAATGATTCAATCGTACCTCATGGTGATACACAGTTACGCTATAAAGATCGTTTGATTGTGACGGGAACTAAAGAATATGTAGATGAATTAAAGCAAGAATTGGAATTTTATTATTAAACATGGCATTGTTTGTGTTTTATAAGGTTTCGGTTATGTACGTTATTGTTATTATTTATCTAAGATAAAAAGTTAAATGTATTTTAATAAGCATCATAACTTAGAAATAAATTGTTTAAAAGTTTTGTTTCTATGTTGACGTCGCTTTTTCGATAACAAAAAGTATTAAGCACTTGGTACTGACCCCCTTAAACGGGAACTTAATAA
>NZ_KV811728.1:0-304 GCF_001813195.1 Staphylococcus sp. HMSC065D05 | reverse complement strand
ATTAAACACATCACTATAAGTAAATAAATTTACTAGTTTACTAATGACTATTGCATTTTTAATAGAATTATTGATTTTATACTTACTTTCCAATAATACTTTTTAGCACCTTTTAAAGTCTAATATGCTTTTCCTTGATCCTATATACTCTTAAATTTGCGTCATTTCATTTAACAGATTTCCTAAAAATTTTCGCTTTGAACATTAGAAAATTGATTATGATTTATGTTTTCTTTAACTTTAATTTATAGGAGAAAAATCATGATTCTGTTAATTTATGAAATCTTATTATTTTTAATAATTT
>NZ_KV811727.1:0-5962 GCF_001813195.1 Staphylococcus sp. HMSC065D05 | reverse complement strand
TTTATTAAGTTCCCGTTTAAGGGGGTCAGTACCGTTTTGAGTGTAAGTCTTTATTTGATCTCAATTTAATTTATTAGAAAGACATCTAAAAAGAACCAAATAACCATCACAATCATTATTAGACCTTGAGCAACTGTACTCGCTAAAAATGCAATCACTGAGCCAAAACTCACCTTTATAGCTTGTTGAAAGTTAAATCCTTGAACCAATTCAACAATGAACACAGCAACAAAAGGAATAATGATAATACCAAAGGGAGGAAAAACGAAACACCCTACAATCACACCTATGAGCGCTGTGTATTCACCTATTTTACTTCCTCCAAAACGATTGACGAAATATTTATTCATCACAAAATCGGCTACTAATATCATAATGGTAAAGATGATCATTGCAACATAAAAAATCCACGATAATCTTCCATCATGAAAACCAAATTGATAAATTAAAAACCCAATCCATAGCATTAAAAGTGATGGTATCACCGGTTTAATTAAACCAATAAATGCTAATGCAAAGGCTATAATAATTAAAATCCATAATATCGCTGTCATCTCTATCTACTCCACATCTTCTATTGTAATTTTTTGATCTTTCGTAAACAAGATGAGTATCATCCCTACGAAGATAGAACTTGCTGAGACAAAGAATACATTTTCCAAACCAACCCAATGACTCATCACACCACCTAGCAAATTACCACCAAGTTGTCCTATTACCATGGCATTGGCAAAAAGTGTTGATGCATAACCAGGAAAATCAGGAAGAATATCTTGAAAATAACTAATCCCAAGACCTAGTAATATTGCTAGAAAGATGGCTAAACATATTTGCCCAACAAGCATCATATGAAAATTTTTAAATACACCAATACTAAAGTAAAATGCGCCACCAAATACAGAGCCAATGATCAATAAAGTTCGAGTTGGCAATTTAGCTGATAATATACCTAAAATAACCATAAACGGCACTTCTAAACCCGCACATAAACTTGCTAAATAGCCTACATACCTTTCTTTTTCATTTAAATAATCTGTCACAAAAAGTGGCATATTCATCGTATACATCCATTGCCCAATATGAAGTAATATAAACGCTATAAATGGAATAAATAATGATTTATCTTTAAACATATTTGGTGCAATTTTCTCAATATGCTGTTGTTCAGAAATTTGATTTTTCACCGGTAAATTTTTATAAAAAAACACTTGTAAAATTAAAGTAAATAAAATAATAGCTATTGTGCCACCAAATAATCCAGAATAACCTTTTAACTCAATAAGTTGCGCACCTATAAATGGCCCAAATAAAAAACCAAGTGAAAATATTGAACGTAAAACAGTATTAGCAAACTTAGCACGATCACGTGAACTTGAAGCATTGATTGATTCCCTGGCAGAGGCATACAATTGTGGCATTGCTGGTGCAAATAAACCTTGAAACAGCGCATATAGCACGATGAACAACCATATTTGATGAACGTAGAAATAAATTGAAAAGCTCACTGCCCCCATAAACAAAGCAGTGATGATTAGAATCTTTCTATTAAGGTGATGTGTATCAGAAAACCTTGCAATAATGGAATTGACTATAAACTGACTTATCGCAGCAAGTGCAAGTAGCAGTCCATATTGTGTCGTCGTCATCCCCAAATCTTTTGTAGCAAATAAAATTAAATAAGGTACAGTCACTGCTATTCCCATACCTAGTAACAACATATTGACCACAAACAATTTATAATTCTTTATTTGCAATAATGCTGTAAACATCTTCTCGACCTCTATCCTATTTTTAGATTGCAGTTACACAACAAAATTTAGCCTCAATTACCTAATAAAGTTCAACATTAAATTTACGAATGCGTCTACTTGAGGAAGTTGTAGCATACTTGCGTCATAACTCATGTATGTTGACCGAATAAGCGGCTTTTTATCAATAGTGACTTTTTCAAATTCAAACATGTTCTTGTCGATATTTTTTATCATAATTTTTGGTAGTATTGTTACCCCTACACCACTAAGCAACATTTCTTTACATGTGGCAACTTGATCAACTGTGATCGTCGCGTGATAATCATGTCCCAAATGATTGTTATACCATTGTTTAATTTGATTAATATAAATTGGATCTGCTTGAAATTCAATAAAAGGCAGTTTAGTTACATCTTCCTTACGATCCTTAGGATATATAAAATAATGCTCATCGTTAAATAAATGTGTATTCGATAAATTCATTACTTTATTTCCACGTGTAATCATCACATGGTAGTCTCGATGATGCGCTTTTATTTGTTCAGTAGATCCTACTTGAACCTGAATCTCCACATTAGGAAATTGCGAATTATAAAGACTCAATACTTCAGGAAGTAATGTTTGTCCAATAAGCGAAGAGCAACCGATTGAAATTGTACCGTTCACTTCACCGATATGTGCTTGTATTTTATCAAAAAATAAACGCTCACGTTTGAGCATATCACGCGCATGTTCAATAATCATTGAACCTTCAGTCGTAGTAATGAGCTGTTTTTTTGTACGAATAAAAATCTCAACTCCAAATGCTGCCTCAATTGCTTTTAAACGTTGAGTAACTGCAGGTTGAGATATATATAGAATTTCTGCTGCTTTGCGCAAAGTTTTTGTCTCATCTAAAGTAATGAGCAAACGATAATCATCTATTTTCATAGCGTCCCCCTACATATGTTTATACTTTAATCTTAGTGAAACGACTTAACTTACCATCATCGATAAATTGATTAAAATAGTTAATGTCGTCGGTGTGATTTCTTTTTAGCTTTATAGGGACGTTTATGTTTCATTTTCTGTGCTTTATGATTGATTTTATGATAACAACGCATAACCTTATCTTGTATTTCTGAAAAATTATCTTCTATTTCAATCATTAATTGATGGGCGATAATATAAGCCTCATGATATTGTTTCTTTGAAATTTGTTTATTTTGTAGTGCGTACATTAAATCATCTTCATCTACAAGTTCATACTCACCATTAGGTAGAACGAGAACGTCTAAACATAAATCGATGGTACGTGCATTTCCTTTTTGAGTAATGTTCTTTATATTAATGTCAAAATAATATTCTAATGGATTACCTTTATTATCAAACATGACAGTTATACTATACCGCTTCTTATCCGGTAGTATCTGTAACCATTTATAATTGTCATCTGCAACTATTATGTTTTGTCCAACTACCGTCACCTCTAAAGGCTCACGAACCTTTTTCATCGTGACCAAGCCTATAATACCTTTAAATCTATTATTATTAACTTTAACCTCTGTATATTCTCTCTCTACCAGGCGACGCCAGTGACGTTTGTCTATATATTTTACTTTCACAGTCACCAACTCCTTGCTTTTATTATATTAAACTAGGGTGTCAATGTCATCTTAAGTCTCAGATAAATGCTGTTTACATAAATGTTCTTATTAAATCATTAAGACTATTCTACTATAAATAGATGTATTTTACTTAAAATAGATAGAAATACTAGGTTTTATCACATGAATATTGAAATTAAAAAAACAAATGTGAACATAAAAATAAGCAACGAGTGACAGAGTCATAAACACTGTTACTCGTTGCTTGATAAAATACCTATTTTATATAATGGTAAAACAATCATTAAAATTCTATTGCGCTTGATGTTGTTTTTTCTTAATAGTTAAGTACTTTAACCCTAATGCAAATAAACCATAACCTAAAATGCCTTGCATTAATGTTTTGCACAAAGATTTCTTCGTCGTTAAGCGATCAGAAATAAATGTACTTACTAAATAAAGAAAAAACACTTTGACATATCTTGGATTCATTTTCATTATATGACCTTCTTTAAAACTATACTTGAACACTTAAACGAGGAATAAATGTTTCAAAATGAACATGATTCATATCATAATTTAATTCTTTAAGGGAATTTATAATTGAATGTAAGAAATTCGTACCACCGCAAATATAAATTTCAGGTTGTTCACTTAAATATTGTTCTAATTCTTTAGCTTCTAAATAACCTTCTTTATCTTTCACGTGTAAATGTAACTGTGCTTGCTCATGATTAGCTGTAATACTATCAAGTTTTTGAGCAAATGGTCGTTCATCTTCTGTTACAACCGCTTGAATCATTTGAGTTGGAACGTTTAATGAAGCAACTTTTTTAAACATTGAAACTAATGGTGTCATACCTACGCCAGAACCAATAAACAATTGCGGTCTTTCAGTATTTTCTATTGAAAAACCACCAACAGGAGCAGATAGATTAATCATGTCACCTTCTGATATTTCATCATGTAAAATTGTTGAAACTTCACCTTCATGTTCAGTAGTCACATCACGTTTCACACCAAATATTAAGTGATTTTCATCTCCATCTATGATTGAATAATGACGTTTAGCTCTATATGGTAACTTTTCACTAGAAACATCTACGGTAATGTATTGACCCGGTTCGAATTGACTTAAATCATATTCGTCAGATTCAACTGTGAAAGATTTGATGTCACTTGTTTCTTGTGTAATGTTTGTGATTTTAAATGGTTTAAAACCTTTCCATAACATATGGTTGTATATTTCTTGCTCTAATTTGATAAATACATCTGCAATTTCTCCATATGCTTTTGCCCACGTTTGAATTATTGGGTCGTCACTTTCTAACCCTGTCACATCTTGAATTGCAGCAAGTAAATTTTCACCTACAATTGGATAATGTTCGGGATAAACTTGTAAAGCACAGTGCTTATGTGCCACAGGCATAATTGCTGGCTTAATTGCACCTAAATTATTAATGTTCATTGCTGCAGCTAGTACTGCTTGTGCTAATGCAGCAGATTGCATACCTTTCTTTTGGTTTGTTTGGTTAAACATATTTAATAATTCTGGGTTAGCCTCAAACATCTTTGGATAAAAAATTGAAGTAATCTCAGTTCCTTTATCTTGTAATAATGGTACAGTTTGTTTAATAATATCTTGCTCTTTTTCAGTTAGCATGATTCATTCCTCCCTCATTTCTAATTATGATAGTTATTATGCTATTTTTCAAAGTATAAATTTATGAATTGTAAACTTTTTATTATTATTTGAATATTTTATGAAGTTTATCTTTATGATTGATTCAATTTTTTACTTTTCATTTATACTAAATATTAAGGAGGAGTTTTTATGATTAAAAAAGAAGATATTGTTGCAGATGTTGTAACAGATTTTCCTAAAAGTGCAGATATATTTAGAAATGCCGGAATAGATTTTTGTTGTGGCGGGCAAGAGAGTATCGCTTCAGCTGTCAATCATAAACCAAATATTGACTTAAATTCCTTGTTAAATAAGTTGAATCATATTGATAATACAGAAGGTAACAGTACTATTAATCCTAAATTTTTAAATGTTGAATCTCTTATACAATATATACAATCAGCTTATCACGAAACGCTTAAAGAAGAATTTAAGAACCTTACACCTTACGTGACTAAATTGGCAAAAGTACATAGTCCTAGTCACCCATACTTATTAAAATTACAAGACTTATATCGCGAGTTTCGTGATAGTATGTTGGATCATATACGTAAAGAAGATGAGGAGGACTTTCCTAAACTCATTCAATATAGTCAAGGACAAGATGTACAAAATATTAAAATCATATTAGAAGATTTAATTAATGACCACGAAGATACTGGACAATTATTAAAGGTTATGAATCAACTAACCTCTGATTATCAAGCACCAGAAGAAGCATGTGGAACATGGAAGCTTGTTTACCAAAGATTACAAAATATCGAACATCAAACACACCAACATGTACATCTTGAAAACCATGTGTTATTTAAAAAGGTAAGTTAATTAATTAAGACTTAGGCTTCATTTAATTAACTGCGTGCACATGTCAAAATTCAAATTGAATTCGTTGCCACACGTCCAGAAGCCCGAACCCCAACTTGCTTTGCTTGTTGAATTTC
>NZ_KV811726.1:0-2043 GCF_001813195.1 Staphylococcus sp. HMSC065D05 | reverse complement strand
TTATACTATAAATTCAACTTTGCAACAGAACCCTATTAAGTTTATAGTATATAAAAATGGTATTGGTATTAATGCTAACAAAAGCATTTGTATTGGTACATGAAAGCCATTATTTTGTATAAAACCCCAAACTTTTTTTAGTCCTTGTGTTTTACTAACGCTTTCGGGTGAACTGGAGCCTAATTGTTTTATAAATTCTTCTGAAGGATGAAAAATTAAAGCAATAGGAATTGTTACTAGTAATAAAGCCGTTGATAATATAAAGGTTTTTAATGCTCTTTTAAAATAATTTTGATCTTGGATTTTAAACATAAGGAACCTCTTTTTTATTTTTGAAACGAGTGGAAACGAATTTCTTCATGTCTTGATTTTGATATCACCTGTAAAATAGCTATTAACCATTTTTCACTTTAATATTCATGGTCATTTTCACTCAAAAATGTGCTTAGTCTTTCTTCTTTTAAATATAGAATAATGCGTCCGTCATATTTATTAATATGTACATTGATATCTTCTTTTATTTTCATTAATTCTTGAATATCTATTGAAATGAAGCCATCGTCATAGTTATCTTCGTAATCTTCATCTGTGTGTTTATAAGGATATTCATTTTTTAACCATTTATATAATTTTGATACAGATTCTGTTTCATTTTCTTCTAAAGTATATGCCACTATGCAGCTTATAAAATGATAAATTAGCTCGTTACTCAACTCATTTTCATATTCACTAATATCTTCTTTAAACATACTTACTAATTCATCAATAGAATAGTTCAAATCAATGATTAATATTTCATAAGTATTTACAAAAGTATCATATTTTATATAATTTTTTACTACTGTCTTTATTGACTCATATTTTAATGACTTATCTTCTTCATCATAATATGAATTGTATATACTATCTGAATCTAAAGTGTTAATTAATGTTTTTAAGTGATCATAATATATTAAATTTAAATATTTTCTACTATTATCTAAATCTTTCTTTTCATTTAGATAATAGTCACATAAAGCTCTATATATCGCCATTAAGTCATTATTATTATCTTTTTTACTTAGTTTATAATCATATATTGCTAAAATTTTATCTTCACATGTATTATCTATATAATGCTCAGCTATATAAAAAGCTTGTTTGTAACTTATATGATCCCAACTAGTTATAAAGTGCATTAAGTATTTTGTATCTCTTATTAAAAATATTCCTTCATCAGTCGCGTCATAATAAGAGGGAAGTTCTATATTTTGTATAGAACCAAAATTTTCCTTAACACGTTGAATAAGTTTTGGTTTAGTTCCAGATATAGGAAGATTATTATTTTTAAGTAACTCTCTTAGTTGTGAAACTGTAAAATAATTCAAACTATTTTCTACATCTTTTTTTATAACTAATTTATCGTCTTCTATTAATTTTTGAATAGATTTTAATATAGATTTTTCGCCATAAGCCCTAAGTCCACTTGGAAATATTTCTTTTCCTACTTGTCTGTTTATATTTGTATGTAAAGTAATTAAATCATCAGTATTTAAATTCACAGTTTAAACCTCTTTTTAATTATAATTGCTATTTACTATTTGAATTTTTAGTATAGTAAGTTGTTTTGATTTCAACTCGAATAATTCCGCCATTTCTTCTTCAAAAATTTTTACTAAATCAAATAAAACATCGATGTTTTTTACAAATATAAAGAATTTCTAAGATATTTTAATCTCCTTTTTTATAAATCTTATCACAGAAGTTATTTAAATTTTAAATAACTTTATTTTTGATTTTGAGAGATTATTTAGAGGAAATAAAGTATATTGATACAGTTGTTTTACTCATAAATATATATCAACTTTTAAAAAGAAAATATGAGTTAAACAAATATATTTTGATTTTAAAAATCAGAATATGGATTAAAACTAGCGATTACTTTTTAGGTATCGCCAGTTACATGTAATCTAAAATTTTGCATAAAATCATTCAAAAAGTAGTTATGATTTTTAGTTCTTGCAGAGGTATTTTTCTTTTAAAACACCAAAATTTTGATTTGAA
>NZ_KV811725.1:37477-41311 GCF_001813195.1 Staphylococcus sp. HMSC065D05 | reverse complement strand
TAATGATGGACGAATTTAAAAGTGTTAAAAATGTTATAGGAAAAATGAGCTTTATTTATGCAGATGCTGTATCGCACCGCATCGTAGATGTGGTAGCGGATCGTAAGTTAAAATCGCTAAAAGATCATTTTTATCGCTATTCTTTGAAACTAAGACAAAAAGTCAAAACAGTAACGATTGATATGTATGAACCATATATGTCGCTAATCAAACAATTATTTCCTAACGCGAAGATTATTATTGATCGTTTTCATATTGTTCAATCTTTAAATCGAGCGTTAAATATGTTTAGAGTTCATGTAATGAATAGTTATAGAATCTCTAATAGACCGCTTTATAATAAATATAAAAGTTATTGGAAACTATTTCTTAAACCTTTTGAAACGCTAGAAGTATTTAATTATCATAAAGTCCATTTATTTAAAGAGTGAAAAACCGAAAAAGGCATTATAAATTACGAAATTAATTACGAATGAACTGATTTGTAAAATTGCTATTAGAAATAATTACTAAAAAAATCATAAAACAACTTAGAAGTAAAAATAATTAGGAACCACGTAGTTACACATAAAGATGACTATGTGGTTCTTATACTATATAAACATAATAATAGTATACAAAACCAAATTAAAATGAATGGCTGTTTATTGTTTGGTAATATTAAAGAGTGATAAGTAAAGTATTTAATATTTTGATTTATATCGCTTTTACAAATATACGATAAATAGAGAGATGTGAAAATATGAAACATTCAAGAAGATTAATAGTATTTGCAAGTTTCTTAATTTTAACGTTTTTTATTAGTGGATGTGGAAGTATGACAAAAGAAGGTAATAAAGAAGAAAAAATTAAAAAGAGTTTTGAAAAAACATTAGGTATGTATCCTATCAAAAACCTTGAGGACCTATACGATAAAGAAGGTTATCGAGATGAAGAATTTGATAAAGATGATAAAGGAACTTGGTTACTTTATTCTAGGATGAGTATACAACCGAAAGGAAAGACCTTAGAATCTAGGGGAATGGTAATAAAGATAAATAGAAATACGAAGAGTGCGAAGGGGGAATATGTAATTAATACATTTTCTTCTGATGAGAAAGGTGAAAATCAAGATACTGAAAAGAAATATCCAGTGAAAATGAAAAATAACAAGATTATTCCAACTGAAAAAATTGAGGACAGTAAAATAAGAGAAGAAATTGAAAAATTTAAATTTTTTGCACAGTATGCGGATTTTAAAGGGTTAAAAAACTATAAAAATGGAGATATATCATATAATCCCAATGTTCCTAGTTATTCAGCTGAGTATAATTTAGAAAATAATGATTATAATGTAAAACAATTAAGAAAAAAATATGATATTCCTACAAATAAAGCACCAAAATTAATATTAAAAGGTACTGGTGATTTGAAAGGGACATCTCTTGGTTATAAGGACGTAAAATACACTTTTGTTGAAAATCAAAAAGAGAATATACATTTTTCAGATAGTATAAAATTTATGCCTAGTGAGGATTGATATAAATGAATCAAAAAGATTATAAAATTAGCAGTCAAAATATTCAAGCTCACTCTGAAGAAACAAGTGCAATTTCCGTAATTATCTATGACATAGAAAATGCAAACGATTATCATTTAAACCGTGATGCAATACGTGAGCAAGACTCTTATAAAAGATATTTTTGTATTTGAAAATAATAGAAGAAAGCCTATAACTTCTTCGTTGAGAGAAAAGGGAAATTACCCATATTATGGTGCTATTGGAATAATTGATTATGTGAAAGATTATTTATTTGATAATGAAGAAAGATTATTGATAGGAGAGGATGGTGCTAAGTGGGGACAGTTTGAAACTAGTAGTTTTATTGCAAACGGTAAATATTGGGTGAATAATCATGCTCACGTAGTAAAAAGTAATAATCATAATTTATATTTTATGAATTATTATTTAAATTTCAAAGAACTAAGAACATTTGTAACGGGAAATGCTCCAGCTAAATTAACTCATGCAAATTTAAGTAGTATAAGTATTGAAATGCCTATTCGTAATGAACAAGATAAGATTAGTTACTTATTAAAAGATATTGAAAATAGAATTAATAATCAAAATACAAAAATACAATTGCTACAACAACGTAAAAAAGGGTTACTACAAAAGATGTTCGTTTGATACTGATAAAGTCCTATTTTGTCAATTGAAATTAGAAAAAATAAAAATTAGAGCCTCCTTCATCGTAAAGTGAAGGAGGCTTTAAATTTATAAATTTACTAAATTCTTCGACAGAAGATTAATTCGTTGTGCTTTCTAATATAGTCACATCAATTTTTTTTGAGTTGTTTTATTATATACCCAACGTATTAATAAAGCGATTGTAATGAATAAGCCGATGTAGCCTACAATTGGAAAGACAATATTAATTAAATCGGCGAATCCCACAAAGCTTAGTATAAATGCTAAAACTAACGAAGAAATTAATAATATAAAGTAACGTGGTGTACGAAAATCAGAAAAGCGAATTAAGAAAGGATAAATCATTCCTACACAACTATTAAAAATAACACCTACCATGACAGCTGACATAAGAACACCAAGCCAAGGATGAATATCTTTAGCCAATAATAATGTAGGTATATCGACACTGTTAGCTTTTTCAACATTCGCAAGTAAACCTGCAATCATAATCAGTAATAGTATACTAAATACGATACCTCCATAAGCTGCACCTCGTCTGGCAATCTTATGACTTTCTGCATCTCCACCTATAATAGTTAAAAAGCTGAAGCTATTTCCTATAATAATACCACCATATAAAATAGCGTCCCACCACCAGGCATGAGGAGTATTTGTTTTTGAAGGTTGAATATGCTGAGCTACCTCATTAAAAGGGACAGTAGGTTGAATAATATTAAATCCGGCAATAATAAACACAGCGATAACTAAAAAGGGTGTCACGATACCTAACACGCCAATGATTTTATTGAAATTTAAGAGTAGAATGAAAAACAATAATAAAACAATTATGAATGAACCTATCCATGTAGGAACATTAAATCCTTGTTGTAATGCGGATCCACCACCAGCAATCATAACGACAGTTAATCCAAATAAAAAGAAAACAATTAAATAATCAATAATGGTTCCTAATACTTTACCAAATAAGCTATGTAATGAAATATCGTATTGATTAGCATCTAAACGGTAACCTACTTTTGAAGTTTGACGTGTACCAAAGGTTACAATGATACCTGTAATAATTGCGGCTATATACGCATAATTTCCATGGTTTACAAAAAATTGTAATAACTCTTGGCCAGTAGTAAAACCAGCGCCTACAATGAAACTTAAGTAAGCAAGAGTAATTTTAATTGCGGTTTTGTTTTCTTTACTCACCAACATTCCTCCTTAAATAATACATACATATAGAATAACACAATTTTAAATTATCATTTTTAAATGTATAGTTATATATTAATTTGAATATAATATATAGAAAAATATATAAAATGAATGGGTGTTCATTGTTTGATAATATGAAAGAGAGATTTACATTATCACTCAATATTTATATGTAGATACCATGATTTAAAAAAAGAATTCAAAAACAGAGAGATGTGAATATATGAAATATTCGAAAAAGTTACTTTTATGCATCAGTTTTTTATTAATAACGATTTTTATTGGTGGATGTGGATTTATGAATAAAGACGACAGCAAAGAAAAAGAAATTAAAAAAAGTTTTAATAAGACGTTAAGTATGTATCCTATTAAAAACTTAGAAGATTTATACGATAAAGAAGGATATCGAGATGAAGAATTTGATAAGGATGATAAAG
>NZ_KV811725.1:21316-37377 GCF_001813195.1 Staphylococcus sp. HMSC065D05 | reverse complement strand
ATCGAGATGAAGAATTTGATAAGGATGATAAAGGAACATGGTTACTACACTGGGAAATGGCTGTACAACGAAAAGGAGAAGATTTAGAAACTAGAGGTATGGTGTTGAAAATAAATAGAAATACACAAACATCTAAAGGTGATTATATAACCAATAAAATTACATACGATAATAAAGGAAGACCACAAAATAATAAGAAAAAATATCCAATCAAAATGGAAAACAATAAAATAATTCCTATTAAAAAGATTGAAGATAGTAAGATAAAGAGAGAAATAGATGAATTTAAATTCTTCGCTCAATATGCAAATTTTAAAGAATTAAATGATTATAAGAATGGAAATGTATCATACAATCCCAATGTACCTAGTTACTCAGCAGAATATGATTTAGAAAATAGCGATTATAATGTAAAACAATTAAGGGAAAGATACGATATTCCAACGAAACAAGCACCAAAGTTATTATTGAAAGGTACAGGTGACTTAAAAGGTTCTTCAATTGGTACAAAAGATGTAGAATTTACCTTTATTGAAGGCAAGCAAGAGAATATTTATTTTTCTGATAGTATGAACTTTATGCCAAGCGAGGATGATTAAATTACTTTTCGAAACATAAGGTAATATATAAAGATTATAAAAATTTCACATGGGGGCTGTGTTGGCTGTTAGTCTATTTTACGTGAAAGATATCCTCAATTTTAGATAAGGTGTAAAGAACGGGGATTAAATATATTATCAAAAATTGGCTAATTGATAATATTTAAAAATGAGAGGATAAGAAAATTATGATTGAACTTAACCAATTTATAAAAGTACCGAATTTAAATAAAACTAAAATAAAATTTAATATGAATGCAGGAAATGTTGAAATAAGAGCTTGGGATTTACTTTTTAAAGAAGATGAAACTGAATGGGAACAAATTAATGCATGGAAAACGAAACATCCAAATAACAATTTGAATCATGCAGATTACCTACTAGCTTTTGCTCAATATTATCCATATGGTCCAGAATATTTTATTTTTGGAGGATTATATAAAATTAAAAAGATTGAACCTGAAGTTTTTGATGAGGTAGGTTATGAATTAACTTTAATGGATGATTATAAAGAATACAGAAAAAGACTTATTGTTAAATTAAAAAAAACTATAGGTAGAGATTTATATAATAGATTATATAAAAATATTCAAGATACTTTAGAACCTGAAGTTTATGAAATTGCTCCTAATACTAAATTAGGACATTTTCCTGGTTATCAGAATGTAACGTTATCCCACCCACAAATGCAACAAATTATATTAAGAAATGAACCTAGTTGGAAACAAGCTTTAATGAATGTAAAAGGTGTTTATGTTATAACCGACTTAAGTAATGGCAAATTATACATAGGATCAGCATCAGGTAATACAGATGGAATATGGCAACGATGGTCGGACTATGCCAATATAGAAAATCTAACAGGTGGTAATAAATTATTAAATGAAATTAAATTAGATAAAGGAAAAGATTACATCGTAAATAATTTTCAATATTCAATTTTAGAGATTTTTGATACAAAGACTAAAGCAGACACTATAATCAATAGAGAAAATTATTGGAAGAATGTATTTTGCACTAGAAAATATGGTATGAACTATAACTAAGAAAAATACTAATTATTACATTGAAATATGATAATGAAAATCATAAAGGTGAGTGTAAATCACTAGTAATTTTAAAGTTATTAAAGAATTTATTATGAAAAGAAAAATCAAATGTATGCTTATTTATGATAGGTATACAAGAAAAGGTTTTACTAAGTAATAAAATGACATTATTGCATATCTTTTTAGCTATATCACTGATAGGGTGAAGCATATCATAAATAAAACTAAAAAATAAATTGTATATAACTTACTTTGAAATTGATCGAATATATAGTATCTTTAATAAAATGCAGATATTGTGGCGTAGAATTTGAGAATCAAAAAATGATTAATATAGTTTGAAGAAACTGAGCATAAGTACTAGAAAAATAGCCAGTAAATGAGTTTATTATGAATTCATTTACTGGCTTCTTTAAATAATGATTTAGACAATTTGCTTTTCTAGACCTACTTTGAAATGTGTTATTTTCTTTAAGAATATTAATTAATATATGACTTGTGTTGCTAATGCTAACCTTGGTCAGAGTGTATTGTCATGCGATAGTTCAGATGAGATTGTTTAATTAAAACCTTGTTTTAAACATCGATGACAAGGTCTAATGTAGGACGTGGAGACATCATTTTCGGAATGATATAAACAAATCCATAAATTGAGATAAATCGAAAATCTTTATACCCTAGGGGGGTATATGTTATAGTGTAAGTAGCTTTACTATAACATTTTCATTGGGAGGGGTTAATTTGAATAATAATGGTGAAGAGCATAATCATCAAAATCACATGAATCATTCCAATCACATGCATCATGATAACCATGCCTCACATCATCATAGTGGCCATGCACATCATCATGGAAATTTTAAAGTTAAGTTTTTTGTTTCATTAATTTTTGCAATACCTATCATTCTCTTATCGCCACTGATGGGTGTTAACTTACCTTTTCAATTCACATTTCCAGGTTCTGAATGGGTAGTGTTAATATTAAGTACAATTTTATTCTTTTATGGTGGTAAACCGTTCTTGTCTGGTGGTAAAGATGAAATTGCTACAAAAAAACCAGGCATGATGACCTTAGTTGCTCTAGGTATTTCAGTAGCTTATATTTATAGCTTGTATGCTTTTTATATGAATAACTTTAGTAGTGCAACTGGTCATACAATGGACTTTTTTTGGGAATTAGCAACCTTAATTTTAATTATGCTATTAGGACATTGGATAGAAATGAATGCTGTCGGAAATGCTGGAGATGCTTTAAAGAAAATGGCAGAACTATTACCTAATAGTGCTATTAAAGTTATGGATAATGGCCAACGCGAAGAAGTTAAAATATCAGACATCATGACTGATGATATCGTCGAAGTAAAAGCCGGAGAAAGCATTCCAACAGATGGTATTATCGTTCAAGGACAAACATCTATAGATGAATCCCTAGTCACTGGAGAATCTAAAAAAGTACAAAAAAATCAAAATGACAACGTCATCGGGGGTTCTATTAATGGGTCTGGAACAATACAAGTCAAGGTTACAGCTGTTGGAGAAGATGGATATCTTTCTCAAGTTATGGGACTTGTTAATCAAGCACAAAATGATAAATCTAGTGCTGAATTGTTATCTGATAAAGTAGCGGGTTATTTATTCTACTTTGCTGTAAGTGTTGGCGTGATTTCTTTTATTGTCTGGATGCTCATTCAAAATGATGTTGATTTTGCATTAGAACGTCTTGTAACTGTGTTAGTCATTGCTTGTCCACATGCTTTAGGCTTGGCAATACCTTTAGTCACTGCACGTTCTACTTCAATTGGTGCACATAATGGTTTAATTATTAAAAATAGAGAGTCTGTAGAAATAGCTCAACATATCGATTATGTAATGATGGATAAAACTGGTACTTTAACTGAGGGTAACTTTTCTGTGAATCATTATGAGAGCTTTAAAAATGATTTGAGTAATGATACAATATTAAGCCTTTTCGCCTCATTAGAAAGTCAATCTAATCACCCATTAGCTATAAGTATTGTTGATTTTGCGAAAAGTAAAAATGTTTCATTTACTAATCCACAAGACGTTAATAATATTCCAGGTGTCGGATTAGAAGGTCTAATTGATAATAAAACATATAAAATAACAAATGTCTCTTATCTTGATAAACATAAACTTAATTATGACGATGACTTGTTTACTAAATTAGCTCAACAAGGTAATTCAATCAGTTATTTAATTGAGGATCAACAAGTCATTGGCATGATTGCTCAAGGAGATCAAATTAAAGAAAGCTCAAAACAAATGGTAGCTGATTTACTATCAAGACATATTACACCTGTCATGCTTACAGGTGATAATAAAGAAGTAGCAAAAGCTGTCGCAAAAGAATTAGGTATTAGTGATGTGCACGCACAACTCAAGCCAGAAGATAAAGAAAGTATCATAAAAGATTATCAACGTAGTGGTAAAAAAGTAATGATGGTCGGAGACGGTATCAATGACGCACCAAGTCTTATAAGAGCAGATATTGGTATTGCAATTGGTGCAGGAACGGATGTAGCAGTTGAGTCAGCTGATATTATACTTGTTAAAAGTAATCCATCAGATATCATTCATTTCTTGACTCTTTCAAATAATACTATGAGAAAAATGGTGCAAAACTTATGGTGGGGTGCAGGTTATAATATTGTTGCTGTACCTCTAGCAGCCGGTGTTTTAGCATTTATTGGCTTGATTTTATCACCTGCAATAGGGGCTATTTTAATGTCATTAAGTACGATTATCGTTGCAATTAATGCTTTTACATTAAAATTAAAATAAAAGGTAGGCGTTTTATTATGATTAAAAAATTATTTTTTATGATATTAGGGTCATTACTAATATTATCAGCTTGCTCCAATAATGATGAAAAGGTTAAAGACACTAATGACCAAAAAAGTGAGAGCCATATGAAGCATAATGATGAAAGTAAAGTTCCTGAAGATATGACATCGACTAATGAGGGTGAATTTAAAGTAGGAGATAAAGTAACGATTACAGCAGGACATATGCCAGGTATGAAAGGTGCAGAAGCTACTGTAAAAGGTGCGTATAAAACATATGCCTATGTTGTAAGTTATAAACCCACAAATGGAAATGAAAAAGTAAACAATCATAAATGGGTCGTAAACGAAGAGATCAAAGATGCACCTAAAGATGGATTTAGTAAGGACGATACTGTTAAATTAGAAGCAAGTCATATGTCTGGTATGAAAGGTGCTACAGCCAATATAGATAACGTGAAAAAGACTACTGTTTACGTGGTTGATTACAAATCCAAAGATAATGGTAAAATCATTAAAAATCATAAATGGATGACAGGAAATGAACTGGAAGCACGCTAAAAATCTAGTTCTAAATTGAGAAATAAATAGATATAAAAAATATTCTCCTTAATCAATAATTTAAAAAACTTATGATTGTTAAGGAGGATATTTTTAGTGTGTAAATTAAAAAGAATTTTAGAAGAATAACATTTATCGAAAAACTGTTCATTACCTTATTAATTGAAATTATATAATTAAAAACCGCATCATTAACCGATACGTAGAAGCGTATCGTAAGTAAGGCGGTTTTTTAGCCGCTTTCAAAGGGGCGGACGTATCATAACATATGAGATTTATGAGTATGGCTGTTATGTTTTTTGATCACATCAATAAACAAAAAAGGTATGCACTATGTAAAATATTTATTAAATGATATAAAGCGAGGATACATAAATAATTTTTAAATAGATATTTATCCAATAATATAAAAAGGGACTATAAGCTATATCTAACTACTTATAGTCCTTCTTCATTAGTATAAATATAATTATTAAGAAAGGTGGATATCTTTGTAACCTTCTTTTACATTAATAATGTTGTGATAACCTTTGTGTTCTAAAATACCAATAGCTATAGAACTTCTAATGCCAGACTGACAGTGTACATAAATAACATCGTTTTTATTGAAAGGTAAATCTGTTTCTAAAAGTTTGCCATGTGGTACATGAACCGCTTGAGATAAGTGGCCATTATTCCATTCATTATCATTTCGTACATCTAATATATGTGATTCGTTACCTGTAATGTCTTCACTATGAATGGAACGTGTTTGAATCTTAGATTGAGGTAATTGATATCCAGCGACATCATCGTAACCAATGAGTTGTAAGGTGTGCGTTGCTTTTGAAACAAGGTGATAGTCTCCAATCAAGTTAATTTCTTGATCATAGTTTAGGTACCAGCCAATTTGATTGATGAAATTTTTATCATATGGAATATTGATTGTACCTTCAATATGTCCTCCATGATAAGCCTCCTTACTGCGGAGATCAAAAGTTAATCTGTTTGTACTTGTAGCTGGATAAACTGTATAAGGTTGATATAAATTCATACCGAATTGATTAATTTTTTTCATTTGTGCAAAATGATGTGGTGGTGCAGGTTGGTCAGAAATGAGCTTATCGATAAAGGTAGCTTCATTATTTTCAGAAAAAGCCCAGTTCGTTTGTTTTTCATAGCCAAGAGTAGATGTTGGAATAGCACCTAAAGATTTACCACAAGGACTACCAGCACCATGGCCAGGCCAAATTTGAATGTAGTCTGGTAAGTCTTTAATACTTTCAATAGATTTAAACATTTGTTTAGCGCCTATTTCAGATGATCCTTCTACTTTAACAGCTTTTTCTAGTAAATCAGGTCTACCGATATCTCCTACAAAAATAAAATCACCACTGAATAGTCCCATTGGAACTTGTGCTCCAGCACCTTCGTCAGTAAGTAAAAAACTTATACTTTCTGGCGTGTGACCAGGTGTATGAAGCACTTTTAATTTTATATTTCCTACATAAATATCATCATTATGTTGAACAAAATGAGTGTGGTTAGGCATATTTTTATAACCTAACGTGTCATCACTTTCACCCGATACATAAATACTAGCATTTAACTTTATAGCAACATCTCTAATTCCTGAAGCAAAATCTGCATGTATATGTGTTTCAGCTGCATGAGTAATGGTTAAACCTTCTTCATCAGCAACTCGAATATATGAAGATAAGTCACGAATAGGATCAATAATCATGGCTTCTCCAGTTTTTTGACAACCGATTAAATAAGATGCTTGAGATAAGTGTTTATCATAAAATTGTTTAAAAAACATAATATCATTCCTTTTTAATTATATAAATAAATTGTGATTAGCTTGTTCTGTATATCCAATATATGCACCTACGCCACCGTATTCTACATCATCGCGTAGTTCTTCTTTTGTAATGCCCATAACATCCATGCTCATTGTACAAGCAATAAGTTTAACACCTTGTTCAACTGCTTGATTGATAAGAGAAGGTAAATCATCGACATTTTTCTTTTTCATGACATAACGCATCATTAAATTTCCTACACCAAACATATTCATTTTTGAAATAGGCATTTTAATTGGTGAATTTGGAAGCATAAAGTCAAAAAGTTTTGCGATACCTTTTTTCTTAATGCGTTGACTTTGATTTTTTTTAAGTGCATTCAAGCCCCAAAATGTGCAAAAAATGGTTACATCTCTACCTGCGGCTTTAGCACCATTAGCAATAATCATTGCTGCAACTGCTTTATCTAGCTCGCCGCTAAATAAAACAATCGTTGTTCCATTTTTTGTGTGCGTCACTTCTATATTTTTATTTTCTTCTTTTTGAATAATAGCGCGAATTTCATTACCAGAATCATTGAGTCTAACAAGTGTGTGCCCAGTTTGTTTGACCCAACTTTTAATATCATTTAAAAAACCGTGATCTGTCACAACAACTTCTATTTGATCACCAATAGCAATGTTTTTCATTTCTTTACTAATATTAACAATAGGTCCTGGGCACTGTAGATTACTATAATTAAACGTCTTACGATTGTCTTTGATTTGAATTTCTTTATCTTCTTTTAATTTAAATGATTCATTATTATGTTGCTGTTCGTAAGCCGTATAGCCTCCATCTAAATTCACCACATTGTATCCGCGTTGTGTAAGAAATTGACTTGCTTTTCTACTTCTATTACCGCTTTTGCAATAAATATAGTAAGTTTTATTGCGATCTTGTTTAAAATTTTCTATGTTTTCAACTGAATGTAATAATGCATTTTTAATGTGTCCTAATTGATATTCTTCAGGCTGTCGAACGTCAATTAATTGACCATTAGAACCCAATTCTTGTAATTCTTTTTTAGTAAAATCATTAATGTGTTTTGTTTTATATTGTGACATAATTGCCTCCTTTTAAATACCTATGGGGGTATATTATAACGGATTAGACAGTTTGTCAAATACCTAAGGGGGTATTTGACAAACTAAAATTTAATCAATATGATGTAATTATTAAAAATTAATGTGGAGTGAAATATATTGGAATATAATAAAAAGATGATTAATCGTATTCATCGCATACAAGGACAACTTAATGGTGTCATTAAAATGATGGAGGAAGAAAAAAATTGTAAAGACGTCATTAGTCAATTAAGTGCATCTAAAAGTTCTATTCAACGTTTAATGGGTATTATCATTAGCGAGAACTTAGTAGAATGCGTCAAAATGTCTGAAGAAAATAGTGAAGATTCTCAGGCATTAATTAATGAAGCAGTTGAATTATTAATAAAAAGTAAATGATAATGGTGACTTCCATGATAATCATATTACTCATTGGAATATTTGGAGGATTTATTTCAGGATTGGTTGGTATAGGGGGAGCAATTATCATTTATCCTATGCTTTTATTATTACCACCTTTGGTTGGTCTACCCACTTATAGTGCTTATATTGCTTCAGGATTAACCTCAAGTCAGGTGTTTTTCAGTACATTGAGTGGATCTTTTAAAGCATATAAAAACAAAGATTTTTCTAGAACGCTTGTACTTAATATGGGAAGTGGAATGATTATAGGTAGTATACTAGGTGCAATATTAGCGAATTTAATAAATGTACAGTTCGTTAATATGGTTTATATTATTATTGCATTATTAGCTCTTATTTTAATGTTTATTAAAGTCGCACCATCTACTAGTCATATTAAGTTTAATCGTCTACTTTTAATTACAATAGGTGGTATCATCGGTTTGGTATCTGGTATTGTAGGAGCTGGTGGAGCATTTATTATTATTCCAGTACTACTTGTTATATTTAAATTACCAATGAACACGGTGGTTACAAATAGTATTGTAATTGCGTTCATTTCTTCTGTTGGAGCATTTATTATTAAATTATTACAGGGTTATATTCCTGTTAATAGTGCAATACCGTTAATTTTAGGTAGTATACTATTTACGCCTCTAGGTATGAAAATAGGACAAAAAATACCTGATTATATTCAAAAAATGATTGTAAGTATTTTAATCGTCATTGCAATCATTAAGTTGATTTTTTAAGAATATTATATGATAGAAAATCTATTAAAAGCGTCTCAATGATATTGAGACGCTTAAAATTTATCTAGCTTTAAATGATTCAATGGCTGCTTTGATTTCATCTCTAACACGCTGGAATTCTGACCAAGGTTTGCCTGCAGGATCGTCAAATCCCCAATGTTCCTTCTTTACATTAGACGGCAATACAGGACAGTTTTGATCAGCATCACTACATAGAGTTACTACTAAATCGGATTGGTTTAGTATATTTTTGTCAATTAAATTAGAAGTATGGTTTGATATATCAATTCCAACTTCTTTCATCGCTTCAATTGCCTTTGGATTGACACCGTGTGCCTCTATACCGCCAGAATATACTTGCCATTCATCATCTAAGATGTTCTTACCCCATCCTTCAGCCATTTGGCTACGGCATGAATTACCTGTACATATAAAATAAATTATTTTCTTTGTCATCATTGACACCTCTTTTTTAAAATATAATAAGTGTTAGATATAACCCTAACAGTGTGATAAATAATACCGGAATCGTTATAATAATACCGATTTTAAAGTATTGTCCCCAAGAAATTTTAACACCTTTTTGAGTAAGCACATGTAACCAGAGAAGTGTTGCTAACGAACCAATTGGTGTGATTTTAGGTCCTAAATCAGATCCGATAACATTCGCATAAATCATGCCTTCCTTGAGTATGCTTGTTGTTTGAGATTGACCAATCGCTATTGCATCTATTAAAACAGTTGGCATGTTGTTCATAATGGATGAAAGGAATGCGGATATAAAGCCCATGCCCATGATACTACTAAATAAGCCGTAACTTGAAATATTTGTTAGTACATCACTAAGAAGCGTTGTAATCCCCACATTTTTTAGACCAAATACCACAAGATACATACCAATAGAGAATAAAACAATATTCCATGGTGCACCTTTAATTACTTGTTTCGTATGAACAGCCTTAGATTTACGTGCTAATAATACAAATATTAAAGCAATGATACCAGCAATAATTGATACTGGAATATTTATAAACTCACTTATTAAATAACCAACTAGCAATACAGTGAGTACAATCCACGAGATATTAAAAAGCTTTTTGTCCTTAATCGCTTCTTTTGGATCTCTAATATTTACTGCATCAAATTTTCTTGGGATAGACTTTCTAAAATAAAGCCATAAGACAAGAATACTTGCGACTAAAGAGAATATATTAGGTATAATCATTTTACTGAAGTACTCAACAAATCCAATATCAAAGTAATCAGCAGAAACAATATTAACTAAATTACTAACAATTAATGGAAGAGATGTAGTATCTGCAATAAAACCACTAGCAATAATAAATGGGAATACCGCTTTTTTATCAAATCCTAAACTACGTACCATTGCTAAAACAATAGGCGTCAGTATTAAAGCTGCACCATCGTTCGCAAAGAAAGCTGCTACAATAGCGCCTAACAACTTAATGTAAACAAACATTTTCAAGCCATTACCCTTTGATGCTCTCACCATATGTATAGCAGACCATTCAAAGAACCCAATTTCATCTAATATGAGTGAAATGAGAATAACTGCAACAAAAGTTAAGGTCGCATTCCAAACAATTCCAGTAACTTCTAGTACATCTGAAAAGCTTACAACGCCAGTGATTATAGCAACTACAGCACCAATTAATGCAGTAATACCAATATCTAGACCTTTAGGTTGCCATATAACAAAAATTAACGTTAATATAAAAATTGTGATTGCTAATATTGTCATTGTTAACATTCACCTTTCTCTACAGTTTCACATATACATGGGACAGTACTGGAACTCAATAGAGTGAGTCGTGATGTAATGTCATCTAATACAGCATGATTCAATTTATATAAATTTTTATTACCATCCTTTCTAGATGTAATTAAATTATTGTCTTTTAATACTTTCATATGATGACTTAATGTGGGTTGAGAAAAAGAAAAATGCTGTAATAAATCACAAGCGCATAATTCACCACAAGATAACAAATCTAATATCTCAAGACGGCTACTATCAGCCATCACTTTCAAGTATTGCGATATTTCACTATAATTCAATTTTTTTCTCCCTTTCTACTTGGAATCTTTTATATCGTTAATAATTTTTATTGTCATTTGATAAATTACATACTTGCTTAACTCCTAAATTATTAACTGGTTTAAAGTAGACTCTATTTATCATATAGTTCTCATTATAATCAATAATATCAATATTCTAATACTCGATAAGGTATGACAAAGTAATTATCAAGACTTTCATTTTTAATCTTGTTTATCCAAAATGATTCATCTTCTTTTTTGTTACTAAAAAGGTCATCACGTTGATTTAGCGTAACTAACGATTGATTAACAACCCACCAATTATGGCCTATATTAGCTCTATTTAAATCTTCTACTAAACGTTTAGATTCTAAATAAGGTGTTTTTTCTGCTAATGTTACAATTATCATCTGTGTTAAATTTTTATTTTGAATTTTGGGTAATAATGTTTCAACATTACTGGTAGTTTGAGTTGATTTTTTCTTTAATTCTCTATGATGATTTTCACTAGAATCAAGTAACAGCAAGGTATGGCCTGTAGGAGCTGTATCTACAATTACGTAATCCATGTCGTCTTGATTCTCCATAATGTCACTAAAGGCTTTGAAAAATGCTATTTCTTCTGTACAAGGTGATTTTAAATCTTCCATAATATAATCAATATCGTCTTGTGGTGTATCATCATTCACTGTTGCTAGTACTTCTTTTTTATATTTTTCTAATGCTTGTTCTTCATCAATATAAGCAGTATTTAAATTACTTGTGGTTTCAACATTAATTTCTTTAGTAGGGTCAGTAGTTGCTAAAAGAACACGATATCCTTTATTAGATAATGCTGTAGCTAATTGCGTTGCTACTGTCGTTTTACCAACGCCACCTTTTCCCATTGTAAATAAATATTGAACTTTACTATTTTCAATTTCATCTATTAATTTATTGAATTGCGGATGATCTTCAACAATAAAGTCATCATTTTCAATTAAGTTATCATCATTTAATAGATTAGTTAAACTTTCTATACCTTCTTCTTTCTGCTTTTTATATGGAACGTAATAAGCATGATTGTTATTTAACCATTCAGTAAAATGATTAATGTTTTTATCTTGTTCTGATTTCATCTGACTCGAAATTAAACCGTGACTTTCTTCTATATAGTTGTTAATGATTACTTTGAATTTAGAAATTGACAGTTGTTGTAATTCTTGTTGTGCTCTTTGAATTTCATATATAGAAGAGTGACTAGGTCTCGCAACTAACATCATGGTCGTATCATCTTGGTTACGTAGTTTTTCAAGTGCTGAATTATATTTAACTCTATTTTCATTTAAACCTGATAATTGACCTAAGCAAGAAGCGTCATTACTCGTTGTATTTAAATAATCTGTCCATGCAGAAGGTAATTCAAGCATTCTCAAGGTGTGACCTGTTGGAGCTGTATCAAATATAATGAAATCAAATTCTTGTTCTAAAGTTTTATCGGATAAAAAATTTGTAAATTCATTAAATGCTGCTACTTCAACTGTACATGAACCACTTAACTGTTCTTTCATCTCAGCAAGCACATCTTCTGGTAGAATACCCTCATAAGGTTCTATAGATTGTGCTTTATAATCGTCTGCAGCAGCAATCGGGTCAAAATTGGCTATAGAGAGATTAGGTATAGGTTGATATTTAGTTAATTTATTAGATAATTCCATTTGAAATACATCTTGTAAATTACTAGCTGGATCAGTACTTACTAAAGCTACTTTCTTTCCATTCTCTGCTAAGTTTAAAGCAATAAAACTTGATATCGTTGTTTTGCCTACGCCACCTTTACCAGTAAAAAACAAATATTTTGTTAACTCAACGTTATCTAAATTCAATTTATTTAAGTACTTAACAGCATCCATCTCCACCACAGCATCCTCCATTTCTCATTTGATTAACTGTAATAATTTCATCGGCTTCTTCTTGGGTAATATAAGCGCCCGTTTTAGCTATATTGCCTTCTATAAAAGTGATTGGTAAAACTTCATCACCTTTTTCTTGAATTAAACGAATAACTTCTTTATTTTGAATAAATTCATTCGGATTATTGTTCATATTATAACGTTGAACTTCTATTTGATTTTGTTTTAAATATTCATTGATTTGGTTCGCTTTTATTAGTGTTTCATCCGGTTCAGGACCACATACCCCAGTAGAACAGCACATAGCTTCTTCGTATATTTCAATATTTAACATTATACTCACCTCATTAATTAATTTACGATTATAGACTAACATCTATATAGATTGGTGTCTATGTTTTTATTTGAGTTTTAAAAATTTTACTAAATTTAATTCTTAATAATACAATTTATGAAGAAATTATTTTAGTATTTTTGTGAGCAATATCTAAGTTTATGTAAAATTATAGGTTTTCTTCTTGCGATAATATATATATTGATTTATATTTGATATATCAAGAAAAATTGATGTATTAAATGATATAAAACTACATTGACAATAAGAAAGTGTGATTGATTACGAGTAAATCATGCAAGTACTTTAACTTTTGGTTACTTTGTTAGTTATTTAAATCTTGTTATCCTATCAAGAGAAATCAATTTAAAAGAAGCTACAATATTATATGTAGAAGGAATTCTTTAAAGGTAATATTACTCAGTATGGCGAATCAACAAAAAATGACTATAAACAAGCAATTCAAGAATTGAAATAAAGATAATATAAACTCAATGAAATATTATAAAAAGGATGGTCTTTTATGGAAGTTATTAAAACAAAGACTGATATGAGTGAAGATCAACAGTTTGATTTTTATGAAAAGATGTTTAATGCACTTGCCGATAAAATCAGATTAAAAATACTAAATCAAATTAGCCAAAGCTCTAATAAATCATTATGTGTGTGTGATTTAGAAGGGTTATTAGATATAAAACAATCTAAACTTTCTTATCATTTAAAAAAATTAGTAGATGCAAATGTTCTTATTGCTGAAAAGCATGGCACATGGAATTATTATAAAATTAATGAGCAACAAATACAGGTTGTTTTAAATGAAGATACTTGTTGTAAGATACTTTAAGTATCTTTTTTAATATAATATTAATCAATATTTTTTGATATATTAATCAAAAAAAGTTGATTAATTAAATTTGGAGGAATTATATTAATGTTAGATTCAAGTATAGAATTCATAAATACATTTTTAATGCTATTTTTTGAATTATTAGTACTATTCATAGTAGTGAGTTTTATTGTAAGTATAATCCAGCAAATAGTTTCAGAAGAGAAAATAAAACACTTTTTAAGTAAACCTAATCAAGTTATTAATTATATTTTGGGAATGATATTTGGTTCGATTACACCTTTTTGCTCTTGTTCAACAATTCCTATACTTGCAGGTTTATTAAATTCTAAAGTTCCATTTGGTCCTGCAGTGAGTTTCTTGATTGCATCGCCATTAATGAATCCATTAATGATATTTATGTTATGGAGTTTACTAAGTTGGAAAGTTGCTGTTATTTACTTTGTTGTACTAGCGATTTTTAGTATTTTAACGGGTCTAGTATTTTCAAAAATGAATTTAGCTAAAACTTACAAAGGTGTAAACGTTAAAGGAGATGGTTTTTTTGCTAATAAAACTGGATCTCGTGTTAAACATGCATTAAATGATGCTTGGGCATTCTTATATCCAATGCTTCCTTATTTATTTATTGGTGTGTTTATTGGTGCTTTTATATATGGATTTGTACCTGAAACGTTTATCACTAAATATGCAAGTGGAGATAGTAGTATATCCGTAATCATTGCATCAGTAGTAGGTATTCCTATGTATATTAGACCTGAAACTATGTTACCTATAGCCGGAGCATTAGCTTCAAAAGGAATGTCCTTGGGAACGGTTGTCTCATTAATAATAGGTGGTGCCGGTGCAAGTATTCCAGAAGTAGTATTATTATCTAAATTATTCAAAAAAGAGTTTGTAGTATCGTTTGTTATCGCCATTTTAGTTGTAGCTATTTCTACAGGTTTGATTGTGAACATCATTATTTAAAGGGGGTGAGTTGATGGGAATCAAAGATGTATTAAATAAAATGAAACCTCAGGATCAATCATGTTGTTCTGTGGAAATTGAAGAAAAAAAAGAGAAGAATGAAAAAGAACAGCAGGATAATAACAATTGTTGTAACAATTAATTTAGAAGTCTGTAAAATATATGCTTCTAATAAATAAAAGAACGACAAATTCCAATGTAATAGTATGGAATTTGTCGTTCTTTCGTTTCAGTTAAGGAAAATGATTTTGTTTATTTATTAATTATGAAAGTAAAATAAAATTTTAATTCCATCTTAAATGTATTATATGTTCATTGTTTGGTAATATGTAGATGTTTAAGAAGTTTATTTATATAATGTTTACCAATTTATGATAAATAGAAAAATGTGAAAATATGAAACATTCAAGCAAAATAATAATATTTGTAAGTTTCTTAATTTTAACGATTTTTATTGGAGGATGTGGTTTTATAAATAAAGAAGATAGCAAAGAAACGGAAATCAAACAAAACTTTAATAAAATGTTAAACGTGTATCCAACTAAAAAGTTAGAGGATTTTTACGATAAAGAGGGCTATCGTGATGAAGAGTTTGATAAAGATGACAAAGGGACATGGATAGTTCATTCTGAAATGGTCATTGAACCAAAAGGAAAGAATATGGAATCCAGAGGAATAATTCTACGAATAAATCGTAATACTAGAACAACAAAAGGATACTTTTTAATTAGTGAGATAACAGAAGACAAAAATGGCTTTGCGCATAATAAAGATAAAAAATATCCTGTCGTAATGAAACATAATAAAATTATTCCAACGAAGCCTATACAAGACGATAAGTTAAAAAAAGAAATTGAGAACTTCAAATTTTTTGTGCAATATGGCAATTTTAAAAACTTAA